>NZ_JBVICA010000074.1:0-1009 GCF_055573115.1 Streptomyces sp. NPDC030222 | reverse complement strand
CGCGCCCCGGCGGCTGGTCAGCACCAGACGCTCCGCACCCGCACCGGCCAGCCAGCGAGCCACCCGCCCACCCAGAGCACCCGTCCCACCAGTCACCAGCACCGTCCCGGACGGAGCCCAGGACCGGTCGTTCCGGCCACCGGGCACACGCGCCAGTCGACGCACGAACACTCCGGAGGACCGAATCGCGATCTGGTCCTCACCCGTCGTACCGCCGGCCAGTACACCAGCCAAGCGGGCCATGACCCGCTCGTCCCACACCTCAGGCAGGTCGACCAGACCCCCCCAGCGCTCCGGCAGCTCCAGTGCAGCGACTCGCCCAAGTCCCCACGTCTGAGCCTGCACCGCCGACACCAGACGGTCGGAACGGCCCACGCTGACCGCGCCACGGGTCAGGCACCACAGCGGCGCCTCCACCCCGGCATCACCCAACGCCTGCACCAGACCAGCCGTGGCCACGACACCAGCAGCCTCGTCCAGAGCAAGAAGCGACACCACGCCCGCCACGGATCCGGTGTCCACGTCGGACAGCAGGCCGGCCAGAGCAGCCCGATCCGTCCGGGACTCGACAACGACCCGGCGCACCTCAGCGCCACGTCCGGCCAGCGCGTCCACAACGGCGGTGTCATGTGCGCCCTCGGCAGGCGTCACCACGAGCCAGGCCCCCAACTGGCGCACACCGGAGGCGCTGTCGCTCAGCGGCTTCCAGGACACCCGGTAGCGCCAGCGGTCCGCCTCGGACTGGGTCCGCAGACCGCGACGCCATGCCGACAGAGTCGACAGCGCCGGCAGGACCGCGTTCCGGGCGTTCTCGTCGTCCATGTCCAGGGTGGCGGCGAGCGACTCCAGGTCCTCGCGCTCGACGGCGTCCCAGAACCGGGAGTCCACTTCGTCGGCGGTGCCGTTCAGCGTCCCGCCCGTCAGCTGCAGCCAGTAGCGCTGCCGCTGGAAGGCGTACGTCGGCAGCTCCACCTGCCGGGCACCCGAACCGGCGAAGAACGCCGGCCAG
>NZ_JBVICA010000073.1:0-1029 GCF_055573115.1 Streptomyces sp. NPDC030222 | reverse complement strand
ATCGGCAGAGCCCGCAGGCGGTTGGGGCCGGAGCCGTTGAAGGTGTTGTTCGACCGGGTGTGCCGGCCGGTGGCTGCCTCGGACACGGCTGGTGCCTGGTATCGGCGGTGGCGTCTGGTCGCGGTGGACGGCACCACGTTTGATGTGCCGGACACCGAGGCCAACAGCTCGTTCTTCGGCCGGCCCGGCTCGGGTCGTGGGCAGCAGCGCAGTGCGTATCCGCAGGTGAGGGTTGCCGCCCTGGTGGAATGCGGGACACATGCGGTGTTCGCCGCGGCATCTGGCCCGCTCTCGGTGCATGAACAGCAGCTGATTCCCGGCCTGCTGGGCCGGCTGGAGCCGGGAATGCTGCTGATGGCCGACCGCGGCATCACCGGGTTCGAGCTGTGGCAGGCCGTCTCGGATACGGGCGCGGACCTGTTGTGGCGGGTCCGCAAGAACGTCGTGCTCCCGGTCCTTGAAGCCTTCGACGACGGCTCCTATCTGTCCGAGATCGCGGCCACCGGCCACCGCGCCCATCGTGATCCGGCCCGGGTGAGGGTCATCGAGTACACCCTCGGCCGCGACGGCGACGACATGGTCTACCGGCTGATCACGACCATCTGCGACCCGGACCAGGCGCCCGCCACCGACCTGGCGGGCCTCTACCACCAGCGGTGGGAGATCGAGAACACGCTGGACGAGATCAAAACCCATCAGGGCGGACACCGCCTCGTCCTTCGCTCGCAATACCCCGACGGTGTTGAGCAGGAAATCTACGGCTTCCTTCTCGTCCACCACGCACTTCGGGACGTCATGCACGCAACAGCTCACCAAGCCGGCATCGACCCGGACCGGCTGTCCTTCACCCGCACCCTTCGCATCGCCCGCCGCCACGTCACCGACCAGGCGGCGCTTTCCCCCCTCACGACTCAGCCGAGCCCTGACCCACACCATCCGTGAGCTGCTGGAAAGACTCCTGCCACCCCGCAGACAACGCTCCAACCCCCGCGTCATCAAACGCAAGATGACCAACTGGCACCTCAAACA
>NZ_JBVICA010000072.1:0-1109 GCF_055573115.1 Streptomyces sp. NPDC030222 | reverse complement strand
TACTCAAGGGCAAGCATCGGCGGGCGCTCGATTCCACCGTGCTCGATGACGCGGTCGCCACCCAGGACACCGTCACCCAGATCATCGCCGCTGTCCGGGCGGTGATCCGGGAAGTGCCCGGCGGCGCCGAGGTCGCTGCGGTGCAGTGCACTGCCCATGACTACAGCGACCCGGGCAAACCCCGCATCGCCTGGAACGACCAGGCCGCCCGGGAGACTCTGGTCGACGCTCTCGTCGGTGATGCGGTCAGGCTGCTGGGGCACCTGCCCGAGCGGGAACTGGGCGAGAAGGCAGCGAACGCGGTGGGCATCCTCGCCCTGGTCGCAGGTCAGGACGTGGAGCCGGCGAAGGACTCCGACGGCCGCGACGGACGCTGGCGCATCACCCACGGCACCGCCCGCGACCGGATGATCTCCACCGTCGACCCCGAATCCCGGCACATCCACAAGACCCGCTCCCACCAGCAGGACGGATACAAGGCCCACCTCGCCGTCGAGCCCGAGACCGGGTTATTCACCGCCGTCGTCCTGCGGCCCGGGACCGGACCGGAGCACCACGAGGCAGCCGTCGGCCTGGAACTGCTCGCCGAGGAAGACACCCCGGTGGATGCCTTCGGCGACACCGCCTACTCCACCGGCGACGCCCGCCAGGCCCTGGAACAGGCAGGACACCGGCTGTTCCTCAAACCCGCCCCGCTACGGCCGGCCGTCCCCGGCGGCTTCACCCTCGACGACTTCGCCATCGACACCGCCGCAGCCACCGTGACCTGCCCCCAAGGACACACCGTCGCCCTGTCCCAGCCCGGCGGCCGCCACCACCAGCGCAGGGCCGTCTTCGCAAACCTGTGCACCAGCTGCCCGCTGCGCGAGCAGTGCACCAAGGCCAAAGCCGGACGCGTCCTGACCATCCGCCCGCACCACAATCTCCAAGCCGCCGCCCGTCACCAGGCCGCCACCGATCCCGCCTGGCAGGCCGACTACCGCCGCTGGCGGCCACCCGTCGAACGCGCCGTCGCCTGGCTCGTCCACCACGGCAACCGCCAGCTCCGCTACCGAGGCACCATCAACAACAACGCCTGGCTCCAAACACGAGCCGCCGTCCTCAACCTC
>NZ_JBVICA010000071.1:0-1219 GCF_055573115.1 Streptomyces sp. NPDC030222 | reverse complement strand
TTCGCGGAGCTGTCGTGGGGCGAGTGCGGGCCGGCGGCTGCGGATGACGGGTGGGAGGAGTACGCGCACGACGGCGGTGTGTCGGTCTCCTGGGTGCTGCGGGAGATGCCGCGCCGCCCGATCCCTTACAGCGCACTGCTGCCGCTGCTCAGCCCCGGCCGGTTCCAGCGAAGGGTCACGCTCGCCTACCGGGTCCTGGACCCGCACGAGGGCGAGGCGGTGCTGGAGCGGGAGATCAGCAACGCCGAGCAGCGTGCCCATGCGACCGCCCAGGTCAAGGGGCGGGCGAAGTGGTCGCAGAAGGCCGACTACGCGCGGGCGGAGAAGGCCGCGGCGCAGGCCGCGTCCGGTGCGCAGGTTGTGGACTGGACGCTGATGGTGACCGCCACCGCCCGTACCGCCGAGGAACTGCCCGCCGCCCGGCAGGAGTTGGAGCGGGCGGTGAAGGCGACGCGTGGGATCCGGATGCGTCCGGCGTTCGGGGCGCAGGCGGCGGTGTTCGCCGCCGGTCTGCCGCTGGGCTACAACCCGCTGGTGAGGGACTGACAGGGATGGCACGCAAGCCGCAGCAGAACATCGCCACGCCCCGGCGCATGCAGCCGTCCACCGATCCGGAGAAGTCGCTCGCCGAGCGGCGGGCGGAGCGGAAGGTCGAGCAGAAGCGGCGCCGGAGCTTCGCCGGGCGGCTCGGATGGGGTGGCCGGTTCGGTGGCCGGGCCCCGGTCGAGGACGCCGGCACCGTCTACACCGGCCCGTCCACGCAAGTCGGGGGTCTCTACCCCTTCCTGCTCGGGGCGGGTCTTCCGCCGCGCGGGGTGCCGGTCGGCCGGGACGTGCTGACCGGTGAGCTGGTGTGCATCGACCCGTCCGGCTGGACCGGCACCCTCACGACCAACCCTGGCGTATGGGTGATGTCCCAGCCGGGCGCGGGCAAGTCCGCGCTGGTCAAACGGATCTGTCTCGTCTACAGCTCCTACGGGCACATGGTCTGCGTGCCCGGCGACGTCAAGGGCGAGTACAGCGACCTCATCCATGAGCTCGGCGGCAGCGTGGTCCGGATCGGCGGCGGTGCCGGGCGGATCAACCCGCTGGACTCCGGTCCCCTCAAAGACCATTTGCAGGCCCTGCCGGAGGCCGAGCGCGAGGCCCTGGTCGACGTCCTCAACGGCCGCCGCCTGGAGACCCTTGGCGCGCTGTTGTCCACCAAGCCGGGGCTGGG
>NZ_JBVICA010000070.1:0-1321 GCF_055573115.1 Streptomyces sp. NPDC030222 | reverse complement strand
TGAGCAACCAGAGCCTGGCCAATCTGCTGAGGGAAGAGCGGCGGTTCGCTCCGCCGACGGAGCTGGCCGCGGGCGCGAACGTCACGGCAGCGGCCTACGAGCAGGCCGAGGCGGACCGGCTGGGATTCTGGGCCGAGCAGGCCCGGCGGCTGTCCTGGGCCACCGAACCCACCCAGACCCTGGACTGGAGCAACCCGCCCTTTGCGAAGTGGTTCGCCGACGGCCGGCTCAACGTCGCCTACAACTGCGTCGACCGGCACGTCGAAGCCGGACACGGCGACCGCGTCGCCCTCCACTTCGAAGGCGAACCCGGCGACAGCCGCACCATCACCTACGCCGAACTCAAGGACGAGGTCTGCAAAGCCGCCAACGCCCTCACCGAACTCGGCATCACCAAGGACGACCGGGTCGCGGTCTACCTGCCGATGATCCCCGAGGCCGTCGTCGCGATGCTCGCCTGCGCCCGCATCGGTGCCGCCCACTCCGTCGTCTTCGGCGGCTTCTCCGCCGACGCCCTGGCCACACGTATCGAGGACGCGGACGCCAAGCTGGTCATCACCGCCGACGGCGGCTACCGCCGCGGCAAGCCCACCGCCCTCAAGCCCGCCGTCGACGAAGCCCTGACACGCACCGACCGCGTCCAGCACGTCCTCGTCGTGCGCCGCACCGGACAGGACACCGCCTTCACCGAAGGCCGTGACCTCTGGTGGCACGAGCTGGTCGGCCGCCAGTCCCCGGAGCACACCCCGCAGCCCTTCGAGGCCGAGCACCCGCTGTTCATCCTCTACACGTCCGGCACCACGGGCAAGCCGAAGGGCATCCTGCACACCTCCGGCGGCTACCTCACCCAGACCGCCTACACCCACCACGCCGTCTTCGACCTCAAGCCGGCAACCGACGTCTTCTGGTGCACCGCCGACATCGGCTGGGTCACCGGCCACTCCTACATCGTCTACGGCCCCCTCGCCAACGGCGCCACCCAGGTCATGTACGAGGGCACCCCCGACACCCCGCACCAGGGCCGCTTCTGGGAAATCGTCCAGAAGTACGGCGTCACCATCCTCTACACCGCCCCCACCGCCATCCGGACGTTCATGAAGTGGGGCGACGACATCCCCGCCAAATTCGACCTGTCCTCCCTGCGCGTGCTGGGATCGGTCGGCGAACCCATCAACCCCGAGGCCTGGGTCTGGTACCGCGAACACATCGGAAGCGACCGCTGCCCCATCGTGGACACCTGGTGGCAGACCGAGACCGGCGCCATGATGATCTCCCCGCTGCCCGGCGTGACCCGGACCAAGCCCGGCTCCGCCCAGCGCCC
>NZ_JBVICA010000069.1:0-1374 GCF_055573115.1 Streptomyces sp. NPDC030222 | reverse complement strand
GGCCGGTGGTGTGATGATCGCGGTGCAGGCGTCGGAGGACGAGGTTCTGCCGCTGCTGACCGATCGGGTGAGCATCGCGGCGGTCAACGGGCCTCTGTCCGTCGTGGTCGCCGGTGACGAGGACGCCGCGACCGCGATCGCGGAGACCTTCGAGGCACAGGGCAGGAAGACGAAGCGCCTCACCGTGAGCCATGCGTTCCACTCGCCGCACATGGACGGGATGCTGGACGACTTCCGCCAGGTGGTCGAAGGTCTGGCCTTCACAGCCCCCCGTATCCCGATCGTGTCGTGCCTGAACGGTGCCGTGATCACTGACGAGATGGCCTCGGCGGACTTCTGGGTCCGGCACGTCCGGGAGGCGGTCCGCTTCCTCGACGGTGTCCGCGCCCTTGAGGCCGTCGGCGTGACCACGTACATCGAGCTTGGCCCCGACGGCACCCTGTCCGTACTCGTCGAGGGCTGCACGGTCGGCGACACCGACGGCATGCTCTTCGTGCCCGTGCTTCGCAAGAGCCGCCCGGAGGCCGAGGCCGTCACCACGGCCCTCGCCCAGGCACACGTCCATGGCGTAGCCGTCGACTGGCCGGCGTACTTCTCCGGCACCGGCGCCAAGCGCGTCAACCTCCCGACGTATGCGTTCCAGCGGCAGCGGTTCTGGCCGAGTGGGGTGGTGTTTGCGGCTGGGGATCCGGAGGCTATTGGTCTGGGTGATGCGGGGCATCCGTTGTTGGGTGCTGCGGTGGCGCTTGCCGATTCGGATGGGGTGTTGCTGGCTGGTCGTCTGTCGTTGGAGACCCATCCGTGGCTTGCCGACCACATGATCCATGGTGGTGTGTTGCTGCCGGGTACGGCTTTCGTGGATCTGGCGGTTCGTGCCGGGGACCAGGTGGGTTGTGATGTGGTGGAGGAGCTGACGCTTGAGGCGCCGCTCGTCCTGCCCGTGCGGGGTGGCGTTCAGCTTCAGTTGGTCGTCGAGGCGCCCTCGGTGTCCGGTGGTCGGCCGTTCGGTGTGTACTCGCGGCGTCAGGACGCTGTTGCGGAGGAGCCGTGGACACGCCACGGGTCCGGCGTGTTGACGGCCGGCGCCCGGCCCGAGTCGGAGCTGGAGTTCGGTGACCTGACTGCCTGGCCTCCGCCGGGCGCCGTGCCGGTCGACATCGACGGGCTGTACCAGGAGCTGGCCGGGGAAGGTATGGCCTATGGGCCGCTGTTCCAGGGTCTGAAGGCGGTGTGGCGGCGTGGCGATGAGCTGTTCACTGAGGTGGTGTTGCCGGAGGATGGCCGCCGTGACGCGGTTCGGTTCGGACTCCACCCGGCGTTGCTGGACGCGGGTCTGCACGCCATCGGCCACGGCGACGCCGCCGGAGAAGCCGC
>NZ_JBVICA010000068.1:0-1380 GCF_055573115.1 Streptomyces sp. NPDC030222 | reverse complement strand
CTGCCCTGATGGCAGGCGCGGACTGGTCGCAGATCGCGCAGCAGCTGATGGCGCTCCAGCGCGCGGGCGTCGACCTGGAGCAGCTGCTGCCGCGCGTCGGCGAGATCGCGGTGAGCGTGCGGGACGCCGTTGCCGCGAACGCCGAGCGGGTGGCTCGCGAGGGGACGGGGGAGTGGGAGAGGATGCTGCGTGAGACGGTGCCCGCGGGACCGGTGCGGGAGGCGATCCTGTCCTCGCCGACGTGGCCCGACATCGCGGCGACAATGGCGCGGCTGGACGAGCGCGGCGTCGACGTGCGGCAGATCCTCGCCTCGGCTCACGAGGAAGGACTCGGCGTTGACCAGGCGGTGGCGAAGGTGCTTGGGGCCGGCGAGGTGCCGGCCACGAGCCGGGACGCGATGCTGTCGTACGGGCCGCTGACCGAGGGCCTGGACATTCCGCCGGACCTGGACCTGTCGAACCGTGAACGGGCCCTTACGCAGCTGGGGCTGAGCTCGACGGAGAACGCCCACTACATCCGGCTGCTGCGTGAGGCGGTGCCGGGCCAGGAGAAGGAGACCGCGCTGATCGCCTCGTCGCGCCAGTGGCCCCTGCTGGCCGCGCGTATGGCCAAGATGGAAGCCGACGGCCTGGCGGTCCGGGACCACCTCGCGAACCTGACAAGGGACACCAGCTGGGCTCAAGAGCCTGCCTCGCGGCTGGTCGAGGCCGTGCACGGTGCGCTGCACGCGCCCCCGATGCCGCTCGTGGCGCCCCCGGCCAGGCGCGTGTCCACCGCGGCGGCGCGCAGCCAGTCGGTCACGACGTCGCGCCCTCCTACGACGCAGGCTCCCACGCCTGCTGAACCGGCCGTTGCCCCTCACCGGACAGCTGGACAGGCCGCCACACCTGGACGCCGCCGGAGCCGATGACGGCACCTGCCCTGGGCGGCCCCGAGCCAGGCCGCCCAGGGTCTTGAGGCCGAGGGAGCTATGGCCGGGTGGCGCCGTGGTAGTCGCCGGCGGGCATGGCCGAGGACAGTGCGGTGATTTCGACGTTCCGGCCGGTGCGGGGTGCGTGGAGGACTTTGCCGTCGCCGGCGTACATCGCGACGTGGTAGATGAAGCCGCCGCCGTGGCTCCAGAACATCAGGTCGCCCGGCTGAAGGTTCTCCTTGGCGACCGGGCGGTGGGAGGTGGCGGCGTACTGGGCTTCAGCGGTCCGCGGAAGCTTGATGTTGGGCCAGTAGGCGTACTGCATCAGGCTGCTGCAGTCGAAGCCGATGGTGACGGAGGCCAGGCAGCGACCGCCCTGGAAGCCATTGAGGCCGTCGCAGAAGCCTTTCGACGGGCCGTCCGGGCCGCCGCCGCCGTAGGCGTACGGGGTGCCCATGCGGCCGGC
>NZ_JBVICA010000067.1:0-1748 GCF_055573115.1 Streptomyces sp. NPDC030222 | reverse complement strand
CTAGAAGACTGATGAAGATCTCGGGTTCCGGCCCCGGCGCGTGAGCGGTGGGGCCAGACTCGTGTCGTGGTGATGGGGGAATGGGTCGGGGAACCGGTCGGGCCGGATGTCTGGGAGACGTGCCGGGACTTGATTCCGGCCGGGAGTGTGTTCGCGTTTCTGGCCGAGCACCGCGGCCGGCTGTTCCCGGCGGCGATGTTCGCAGACATGTATCCGTCGGCGAACGGTCGTCCGAGCATGCCGCCGCAGGTCCTGGCCGCCGCGATCACGTTGCAGGCCCTGAACGGTCTGTCGGACTTCGAGACGGTCCAGGAACTGCGCTGTGACCTGCGATGGAAGGCCGCGTGCGGGCTGGGCCTCAACGACACGGCGTTCGATCCGTCGCTGCTGGCCTACTTCCGCCGACGGCTGGCCCGCTCCGCCCGCCCGAACCGGGTGTTCGAGGCCGTCAGGGAGGTCGTGAAGGCCACCGGCGTGCTCAAGGGCAGGCACCGCCGGGCCCTGGACTCCACCGTGCTGGACGACGCGGTCGCCACCCAGGACACCGTGACCCAGCTGATCGCCGCGGTCCGTGCCGTGATCCGTGAGGTCCCCGGCGCCGACGAGGTCGCGGCGGTGCAGTGCACCGCTCACGACTACCGCGATGCCGGCAAGCCCCGCATCGCCTGGAACGACCAGCAGGCACGGACGGCTCTCGTGGATGCCCTGGTCGGCGACGCGCTCCGTCTGCTGGGACACCTCCCCGACCAGCAGCTCGGCGCGAACGCCGCGAACGCGGTCGGCCTGCTGGCCCTGGTCGCCGGGCAGGACGTGGAGCCCGCCGACGACTCCGACGGCCGTGACGGCCGCTGGCGCATCACCCGCGGAACCGCCCCGGACCGGATCGTCTCCACCGTCGACCCCGACACCCGTCACGTCCACAAGACCCGCAGCCACTACCAGGACGGATACAAGGCCCATCTCGCCGTCGAGCCCGAGACCGGCCTGTTCACCGCCGTCGCCCTCACCCCCGGCAGCGGGAGCGACCACCACGAGGCGACCGTCGCCCTCGATCTCCTCGCCGACGAGGAGGAACCGGTGGACGCATTCGGCGACACCGCCTACTCCACCGGCCCCACCCACCAGACACTGCAGGAGTGGGGGCACCGGTTGTTCTTCAAGCCCGCCCCGCTGAAGACCGCCGTGACGGGCGGGCTCAGCCTCGACGACTTCGCCATCGACACCACGGGCGGCACGGTGACCTGCCCGGCCGGCCACACCGTCCCCCTGTCCGCACCCTCCGGGCAGAAGATGCAGCGCAAGGCCCTCTTCACCGACCAGTGCACCGGCTGCCCCTTACGCGAGCGATGCACCACCGCCAAGGCCGGGCGGATCCTCACCATCCGTCCGCATCACGACCGGCTCGCCGCCGCCCGCCGACAGGCCGCAACCGATCCGAACTGGCAAGCCGCCTACCGCCGCTGGAGACCACCCGTCGAACGCGCCGTCGCCTGGCTCGTCGCCCACGGCAACCGACGACTACGACACATCGGCACCATCAAGAACAACGCCTGGCTCCACACCCGCGCCGCAGCCCTCAACCTGCGAACCCTGATCAACCTCGGACTCGACCACAACGGCACCACCTGGCAGATCCAGGCCACCGCCTGACGGCGGCAGCCCGGATCACACCAAGATCTTCATCAGCCTTCTAGGGCGTGTTTCGAAAGTGCTGGTCACAGCCACTCGTTGATGGCTGCGACCAGCAC
>NZ_JBVICA010000066.1:0-1978 GCF_055573115.1 Streptomyces sp. NPDC030222 | reverse complement strand
AGACGTGAAGACCGCGGCCGCCGCCCTGCGCCGCCAACTCGAAGGGAAATGATCACCATGAATCTGGTCGCGCTGGCCGTGACGCTCGCGGACAAAGGCGATGGGAAAGGGCTGATTCCGGGCGCCAAGCCGACCCCGATCCCGGGAGTGGACAACACCGTCTCCCAGCTGTTCGGCTACGGCCTCTGGCTGCTCGCCCTGGCCGGCGCCGCCGCGGTGGGCTTCGGCGTCTACAAGCTCGCCGTCTCGGACAAGTCCCGGAACGGCGGCGGATCGGAACCGTTCAAGTGGATGGGCGGCGGCATCGCCGCGCTGCTCCTCGCGGGCTCGCTGATCACCATCATCAACGGCATCGCGGCGGGCTGATCGGTGGCGGCGATGACCAGGTCGCAGAAGGCCATGATGTGGGGCGCCAGCGGCGTAGCCGCCGTGATGCTCGGCCTCACCGGATACCTCGCCTTCAGCGGCGACGAGGAAAACACCGCAGCCCCGGGCAAGAAGAACGACGGTACCGTCACAGCGGCACCCTCCGCGCCGGCATCGGGCTACGCCCCGCCGGATGACTGGACCGAGCCGCAGCGGTGGGCATCGCTTCCTCGAGGAGCCCGCACCGACAGGCAGGGCAACCCGGTCGGCTTCCCGCACAGCACCGAGGGTGCCGTGGCCATGCTGGTGGCCGGCAACTCGACCGCTGTCGAGGGCGACCGCAGCATGGTCGACGAGCAGCTCGGGAACTTCGAGTCCTACTTGGCCGCGGCCGACCGGACCCCGGAGACCGCCAAGAAGGTCGAGCTCAGGGCTGGCCAGGCAGACAAGAAGCTCAGGCGCGAGCTGGGTCTGCCGGCCGACGGAGACATGCCGTCGGGGGCGTACGTCCGCAACCACGTGGTCGGCTTCAAGGTCATCAAGCAGTCGAAGGACGAGGTCAGCATGTGGCTGCTGTCCCGAGCGACGATGAAGGCGGGGGAGATCGACAAGGAGCAGGGCGGCTACACCCGGCTTCTGATGGCCGCCAAGTGGGAGATGGGCGACTGGAAGCTGTCCGGTGAAGCACTCACCCACGCGCTGCAGGAGACCCGCGGCAAGGACAAGCCGGCGATGGTCGCACCGGGCGACGCCAAGTTCAACGACGCCGGATGGACCGCCATCCGGGAGGCCTCGTGAGGCGTGTCGTCGCCCTGCTTCTTGCACTGACCGCCACCTTCTGCGTCTACTCGGCGCCGCCTGCGGCCGCCGACGGGCCAATCAGTCAAGGCATCGACGCCATGTGCGAGATCAATATGGGCCCCCTCGGTGGCGCCATCGTGGATGCCATAGCCGGTGAGGACGTGTGCGACAAGATCGGCGACACCGGAGAGAAGATCGTCAAAGAGGAGTGGAACAAGGTCAAGGACTCCGTACTCGGCGCCGTCCTGAAGTCCGCTGAGGACGTAGCCAAATACGCGCTGAAGAAGACCTTCACCGTGGCCCTGAACGGCCCCTCCCTCGACCTTGCGGCGACCGGCTTGTTCGGACGGGACGCCACACTCTCCGGCATGCTCGTGTGGCTGGGCTGGGTGATCGCCACGTTCGGCCTGATGTGGCAGCTAGGGAAGATGGCCGTCACCGGGCAGATGAAATACGCGGGCCAAGCCCTGGTGGGCTGGGTACAGAACGCTCTGTTGACCGGCATCGGCGTCACGATTGTTGTCGCGCTCCTGGAACTGGGCGACGCGCTGACCGCAGGGTTGGTGGATGCCACCTTCGACGACGACGGCCTGGCCGTCGAACGGATCATCGCGGTGCTGCTGCCGCAGGCCATCGCAAACCCGGCCTTCATGGGCGGCATCCTGATCGTGCTGCTCCTGATCGGCTTCATTCAGATGGTGCTGGTCTTCCTCCGCCAGTCCGCCATTCCGATCCAGTGCATGCTGCTGCCCATCGCGGGTGCTGGCCGGGTCGGTGGCGAGGCCACTCGCCAGTGGGCACCGCGGCTGAT
>NZ_JBVICA010000065.1:0-2041 GCF_055573115.1 Streptomyces sp. NPDC030222 | reverse complement strand
AGTCGCGTGGTTCCGACGGGCGAGCGCGTGCGGCTTCCGGTCACCGTCGTTGCGGATCCCGGATCCCGGATCCGGCGTTCCACGTGGCGAAGCTGTGGATGACCGGGACGTTCGTCTACTCCGAGGCGTTCTGGGCGAACGACTGCGTAGGACTGCGCGACCCCGGCGCCACCCAGCGCTGAGAAACCGCTGGGCATCGGTTCGGCCTTGACCTACGATCGCGCGAATGATCACTCATGGAGCGATACTCGACGCCGCCCTCGCCCGGATCACCGCTGATTACGTGTTCCCCGAGAAGACGGCGGCCATTGAAGTGGCGATCCGGAACCGGCTGGCGGAAGGCGCTTATGAGGGCCTGGACGAGCGGGGGCTGTGCGAGCGGGTCACAGAGGACTTGCAGGGGGTGTGTCCGGACAAGCACCTGCGGCTGCTGTGGAGCGAGGAGCCGCAGTCGATGGACGAGGAGCCGGAGGACGTCGCCCGGGCCCGGTTCGAGCGGTACGCACGGGAGAAGAACTACGGAATCCGGCGGGCGGAGCAGCTCGACGGCAACATCGGCTACCTTGATCTACGCATGATTCCCCCGGCCGGGTTGGGCGGTCTCGCGATCGCTGCCGCGATGCAACTGGTCGCTTCCACCGAGGCGTTGGTCATCGACCTGCGGCAGTGCAGCGGCGGTTCGCCGGAGGGCGTGCAGCTGTGGTGCAGCTACTTCTTCGCTAACGACGAGGTGCACCTCAACGACATCTATGACCGGACTACCGACTCCACCCGCCAGTACTGGACCCTTGGGCACCTCACCGCGCCGCGCTATTCGGACCGGCCGGTGGCGGTGCTGACCAGCGACTTCACGTTCTCCGGTGGGGAGGAGCTGTCGTACAACCTGAAGGTGCTCAAGCGTGCGACGCTGGTCGGGCAGACGACGCGCGGTGGCGCCCACCCGACGGCTCGGATTCCTATTGCGCCGCATGTGACGGTGACCGTGCCGGCGGCCCGCTCGATCAACCCGGTCACCGGCACCAACTGGGAGGGCGTCGGCGTCGAGCCGGACGTGGCGGTTACCGCTGAGGACGCGCTGGAGAAGGCGCTGGAACACCTTCGCGCGTAGTTGAGTCCCCGGCTGCTCGGTCCTGAGCAGCCGGGGGATTGGCTATGGTGTTTTTCCGAAGTGGATCAAGGCCATGAGATGATCACGTTCCATGGCTCGGGGAGATCTGACGGACGCCCAGTGGGCACTGTTGGAAGCGTTGCTGCCGCAGGGCATCAAGCCCGGTCGGCCGCCGGTTCACACCAAGCGGCAACTGATCAATGGCATACGGTTCCGCACCCGCACAGGCATCCCGTGGCGGGATCTGCCCGAACGGTACGGGCCGTGGGAGACGGTGTACGGGCTGTTCCGCCGCTGGCAGCGCGACGGCAGGTGGCACCGGATTCTCGAGCAGCTCCAGGCCCGGGCCGATGCGAAGGGCCTGATCACCTGGGACATCTCTGTGGACTCCACAATCGCTCGCGCGCACCAGCATGCGGCCGGTGCGCGCAAAAGGGGGATCTGCAGGTCGAGTCACCTGGCGGCGTCTTCGCCGAGCCCGACGACCACGGGCTCAGACGTTCTCGCGGTGGACTGACCACCAAGATCCACCTGGCGGTCGAGCAGGCGCAGAAGCTGATGTCGCTCGTGATCACGGCTGGACAGCGAGGTGACTCCCCGCAGTTCCAGGTCGTCCTGGGCCGTATCCGTGTGCCGCGTCTCGGCCCGGGACAGCCGCGCACGCGGCCGGACAAGGTTCGCGCCGACAGGGCGTACGGCTCGCGCGCGAACCGCGTCTACCTGCGCAAGCGCCATATCGGCTGCACGATCCCGGAGAAGCGTGACCAGATCGCCAACCGCAAGAAGCGCGGCTCCCACGGGGGCCGGCCGCCGAATTTCGATAAGGCAGACTACCGCGAACGCCACGCCGTGGAGTGCGGCATCAATCGCCTCAAGCGCCACCGCGCGGTAGCCACGAGATACGACAAACTCGCCGTCCGCTACGAAGCGACC
>NZ_JBVICA010000064.1:0-2423 GCF_055573115.1 Streptomyces sp. NPDC030222 | reverse complement strand
TTCAAAGGCAGTTCGAGAAGCGCGTCCATCCGGGCGCAGACCGCGTCCAGCGCATCCGCGAACACCGGGTACGTCTCGTAGAGCTCACGCCCCATCCCCAGCCGCTGGCTCCCCTGACCGGTGAACAGGAACGCCAGCCCGCCACCCGACGCCGCGCCCTGCACGAGCCGGGACACCTGCTCACCGGCGGCGAGGCCACTCAGGCCGACGGCCAGTGCCTCACGGTTCGCCGCTTCGGTGACCAGAACAGCTCTCGACTCCAACCTGGACCGCCCGGTCGCAAGCGAGTACGCGATGTCAGCGGGGGCGGCCTGCTCGTTCTCGGCCAGCCACGAGACGAGCTGCTGTGCCTGGGCGCGTAGCCCGGCAGTGTTCCTGCCGGTGACGACAAGCGGCAGGACCGGAGCGTTGGTACCGGTTCCGGTGCCGTGTCGGGGTGCCTTCGCCTCGTCCGCGATCGGCGCCTCTTCGATGATCGTGTGGGCGTTCGTACCGCTCAGGCCGAAGGATGAGACGCCGGCCCGGCGGGGTCGGCCGGTCTCCGGCCACGCGCGTCGTTCGGTCAGGAGCTCGATGTCGCCGGCCGACCAGTCCACGTGCGGGGTGGGCTCATCGACGTGCAGGGTCTGCGGAAGCACTCCGTGCTGCATCGCCAGCACCATCTTCATCACGCCCGCGACACCCGCCGCGGCCTGCGTGTGACCGATGTTCGACTTGATCGACCCCAGCAGGAGCGGCCGGCCGGCCGGGCGGTCCTGGCCGTACGTGGCCAGCAGCGCCTGCGCCTCGATCGGATCACCGAGCCGCGTACCCGTACCGTGCGCCTCCACCGCGTCCACCTCAGCGGCGGACAGACCCGCACCCGCCAGAGCCTGACGGATCACCCGCTGCTGCGACGGACCGTTCGGCGCCGTCAGACCATTGCTCGCACCGTCCTGATTGATCGCCGAACCACGCACCACCGCCAGCACCGGATGCCCGTTGCGCCGGGCGTCAGACAGCCGCTCCACCAGCAGCATGCCCACACCCTCACCCCAGCCCGTACCATCCGCCCCAGCAGCGAACGCCTTGATCCGGCCATCCGCAGCCAGTCCACGCTGACGACTGAAGTCGACGAAGGCGTCGGGAGTGGACATCACGGTCACGCCACCGACGAGCGCCATGGAGCACTCGCCCTGCCGCAGCGCCTGAACGGCCAGGTGCAGGGCGACCAGCGACGACGAGCAGGCCGTGTCGACCGTGATCGCCGGGCCTTCGAGGCCGAACACATAGGAGAGACGGCCGGAGACGACGCTCGCGGCGTTGCCCGTGCCGACGTGACCTTCGAGGCCGTCGGCTTCGCCCGCGACCAGGGAGACGTAGTCCTGGCCGTTGGTGCCGACGAAGACGCCGGCCGGGCTGCCCTTCAGCACGGCGGGATCGATACCGGCCCGCTCGAACGCCTCCCAGGAGGTCTCCAGCAGCAGACGCTGCTGCGGATCCATGGCGAGGGCCTCGCGCGGCGAGATCCCGAAGAAGTCCGCGTCGAACTCCGCTACGTCGTACAGGAATCCGCCCTGGCGGGTACAGGAGGTGCCGGGCGCCTCCGGGTCGGCGCCGTGGAGGCGGTCCAGATCCCAACCACGATCCGCCGGGAACTCGGCAACCGCATCCGTACCCTGGGCGACAAGCCGCCAGAGGTCTTCCGGCGTCCGTACCCCACCGGGGAACCGGCAGCTCATCGCCACGATCGCGACCGGGTCGTCGTCGGCGGCCACGGCGGTGGGAGACGAGGCGTCCGCCACCGGCTCGCTGCCCACGAGCTCTCCGCGCAGGTATTCCGCGAGGGCCGATGAGGTCGGGTAGTCGTACACGAGGGTGGCGGGGAGCTGCAGCGCGGTGGCCGCGCCCAAGCGGTTGCGCAGGTCGACTGCGGTCAGGGAGTCGAATCCGAGCTCCTTGAACGCGCGGTCGGCACCGACGGCGTCGGAGCCGTCGTGCCCGAGGACGGCAGCGACGTGCGTTCGGACGAGGCTCAGCAGCTCTCGGTCCTGCTCGGTCCGGGGCAGTTCGGCCAGCTTCGCGAACGCTGCGCCCGCGACGTCGGCGCCCGTCACCACGGTCCCGTGACCGGTGACCGCGGCGTCGCCCCCCGGTCCGCCGGGGACGAAGTCGGCGACCAGCGGGTTGGGGCGGACGGCTGCCACAACGGCCGAGAAGCGGTCCCAGGTGATGTCCGCGATGGTCACGGCAGCGTCGTCGGCACCAACGGCCTGTGCCAGCGCGGCGATCGCGGCGTCGGGAGCGATCGGAGGCACACCTTCGCGCCGCATCCGCGCGTCCATCGTTTCGTCGGCGGCCATGCCGACCTCGGCCCACGGACCCCACGCGATCGACGTAGCCGCCAGGCCGGCGGCACGCCGCTGCTCGGCCAAGGCGTCCAG
>NZ_JBVICA010000063.1:0-2596 GCF_055573115.1 Streptomyces sp. NPDC030222 | reverse complement strand
CGCATCCAGCGCCTCGGCGAACACCGGATAAACGTCATACAGCTCACGCCCCATCCCCGGACGCTGGCTCCCCTGCCCCGTGAACAGGAACGCGACCTTGCCCCGTGCTCCGGCCTCGCCCCGTACGATCCGCGACGTGGTGGAATCCCCGGAGGCCAGCGCGGCGAGGCCGGCCACGGCCTGCTCGCGGTCGCCGGCCACGACGACGGCACGGTGTTCGAGGGCCGCGCGACCGGTGGCCAGGGAGAGGCTGATGTCCGCCGCCGTCTGGTCGGGGTGGGCACGCAGATGGGTGAGCAGGCGCTCGGCCTGGGCGCGCAGGGCCTCTTCCGTACGGGCCGAGACAAGCCAGGGCAGTACGGGAGGCATCACGGTACGGCGCCGCGGGCCGGCCTCACCGACGTCGGCATCGGAGCCGGTGCCGGTGCCGGTGTCGGTGTCGGTGTCGGTGTCGGTGTCGGCAGGCTCGGCCGCCGCGGGCGGAGCCTCCTCGATGATGGTGTGCGCGTTGGTGCCGCTGATACCGAACGAGGAAACCGCTGCGCGCCGCGGGCGGCCGGTCTCCGGCCATTGCACGGTCCGGCGCAGCAGCGACACGGCACCCGCGGACCAGTCGACCTTGGTCGACGGCTCTTCCACGTGCAGTGTCTTGGGGATCCGGCCGTGCCGGAGCGCCATGACCATCTTGATGACGCCGGCGACGCCGGCGGCGGCCTGCGTGTGACCGATGTTCGACTTGATCGAGCCGAGCCACAGCGGGCGGTCCTCGGTGTGCTCCCGGCCGTACGTCGCCAGCAGCGCCTGCGCCTCGATCGGGTCGCCGAGCGTCGTACCCGTGCCGTGCGCCTCGACGACGTCGATGTCGGCAGCCGTGAGCCGGGCGTCCGCCAGGGCCTGGCGGATGACGCGCTGCTGCGACGGACCGTTGGGCGCGGTCAGACCGTTGCTCGCACCGTCCTGGTTGACGGCCGAGCCACGGACGACGGCCAGCACCCGGTGGCCGTTGCGGCGGGCGTCGGACAGCCGCTCCACGAGCAGCATGCCCGCGCCCTCCCCCCAGCCGGTGCCGTCGGCGGAGTCCGAGAAGGACTTGCAGCGGCCGTCGAAGGACAGGCCGCGCTGCCGGCTGAACTCGGTGAAGGTGCCGGGGGTCGGCATGACGGTGACGCCGCCCGCGAGGGCGAGCGAACACTCGCCCTTGCGGAGTGCCTGCATCGCCAGGTGCAGGGTGACGAGGGACGAGGAGCAGGCCGTGTCGACGGTGAGCGCCGGGCCCTCCAGGCCGAACGTGTACGAGACGCGGCCGGAGGCGATGCTGCTGGAGGCGCCGGTGCCGAGGTAGCCCTCGACCTCCGGGGGTACGGCGCGCAGTCGGGACGCGTAGTCGTGATACATGACGCCGGTGAACACGCCGGTGCGGCTGCCGCGCACCGAGGTCGGGTCGATGCCGGCCCGCTCGAACGCCTCCCACGAGATCTCCAGCAGCAGCCGCTGCTGCGGGTCCATGGCGACGGCCTCACGGGGCGAGATCCCGAAGAACGCCGGGTCGAACCGGTTGGCCGAGTGCAGGAAGCCGCCTTCCTGCACGTAGCTCGTGCCCCGCCCGTCGGGGTCCTCGTCGAACAGGCGCCCCGTGTCCCAGCCCCGGTCGGCCGGGAAGGGCGAGATGGCGTCGGTCTCCTCGGACACCAGCCGCCACAGGTCCTCGGGGGACTCGACGTCCCCCGGGTACCGGCAGCTCATCCCGACGATCGCGATCGGCTCCTGCTCCCCCGACTCGACCTCCTGCAGCCGGCGGCGCGTCTCGTGGAGATCGGCCGTCACCCGCTTCAGGAAATACCGGAGCTTTTCCTCGTTCATGCGTGCATCCCTCGTACAGAAGCCGGAAAGTCAGAGTGGTGGGAAGGGGTGGAGCGGAGCAGCCGCGTCATGAGATGCCGAACTCCTTGCCGATGAAGTCGAAGAGGTCGTCGTCGGTGGCGCTCTCCAGTGCCTCGGCCACGTCGGCGCCGTCGGTTCCGGCGGGGGCGGTGGCCTGTGCGCCGGCTTCGCTCCAGGCGGCCAGCAGCGCCTGGAGGCGCTCGGTGATGCGGTCACGGCCGGCCTCGTCGGGCGTGGACGTGACGAGCGTCTTCTCCAGCCGTTCCAGTTCGGCGAGCAGCGGGGGCACCGCCGCGGCGCCGTTCTGCCAGAGCTCGTCCCGCAGGTACTCCACCAGCGCGGTCGGCGTCGGGTAGTCGAAGACGAGGGTGGCGGGCAGGCGGACGCCGGTGGCGGCGCCGAGCCGGTTGCGGAGCTCGACGGCGGTCAGCGAGTCGAAGCCGACCTCGTTGAACGACCGTGCCGGGTCGACCGCTTCGGGCCCGGCGAAGCCCAGGACCCCGGAGACGTACGTGCAGACCAGCTCCAGCAGTGCCTCCTCCCGTGCGGCCGGCGTGAGCGCGCCGAGACGCTCGCGCACTTCCGCTCCGCCTTCCGTGCCGGCGGTTGTGCCAGCGGCCCGGCGTGCGGGCGCCCGTACCAGGCCCGACAGCAGGGGCGGCAGCATGCCGCTGCCCGCCTGGGCGCGCAGCGCGGCAAGGTCCAGGCCGACCGG
>NZ_JBVICA010000062.1:0-2598 GCF_055573115.1 Streptomyces sp. NPDC030222 | reverse complement strand
CGCGAGGCGTTGGTTTCGCGTGTGGTGGTGGCGGATGGTGCGATGGGCACGATGTTGCAGGCGCAGGATCCGTCGTTGGAGGATTTCGAGCAGTTGGAGGGCTGCAACGAGGTCTTGAATGTGACGCGGCCGGAGATGGTGCGGTCGGTGCATGAGGCGTATTTCGCGGTGGGTGTCGATTGTGTGGAGACGAACACTTTCGGTGCGAATTTCGCGGCGTTGGGGGAGTACGGGATCGCGGACCGGGTGTTCGAGTTGTCGGAGGCGGGGGCGCGGATCGCGCGGGAGGTGGCTGACGAGTTCACGGTGTCGTCGGGCCGGCAGCGGTGGGTGCTGGGGTCGATCGGTCCGGGGACGAAGCTGCCGACGTTGGGGCATGCCGGGTTCACCGTGTTGCGGGATGCGTATCAGGCGAATGCGGAGGGGCTGGTCGCGGGGGGTGCGGATGCGTTGCTGGTGGAGACGACGCAGGATCTGCTGCAGACGAAGGCGTCGGTGATCGGTGCGCGGCGGGCGTTGGATGCGGTGGGGGTGGATCTGCCGGTTCTGGTGTCGGTGACGGTGGAGACGACCGGGACGATGCTGCTGGGGTCGGAGATCGGTGCGGCGTTGACGGCGTTGGAGCCGTTGGGGATCGACATGATCGGTCTGAACTGTGCGACGGGTCCGGCGGAGATGAGTGAGCATCTGCGGTATCTGGCGCGGCATGCGCGGGTGCCGTTGTCGTGTATGCCGAATGCGGGGCTGCCGGTGCTGGGGCGGGATGGTGCGCATTATCCGCTGTCGGGGGTGGAGCTGGCTGATGCGCAGGAGACGTTCGTGCGGGAGTACGGGCTGTCGTTGGTGGGTGGGTGCTGCGGGACGACGCCGGAGCATCTGCGGCAGGTGGTGGAGCGGGTGCGGGGTGTGGTGCCCGGGGAGCGGCGGGTGCGTCCGGAGCCGGGGGCGGCGTCGTTGTATCAGAGTGTGCCGTTCCGGCAGGACACTGCGTATCTGGCCATTGGTGAGCGGACGAACGCGAACGGGTCGAGGAAGTTCCGGGAGGCGATGCTGCAGGGCCGGTGGGATGACTGTGTGGAGATGGCGCGGGAGCAGATCCGTGAGGGTGCTCATTTCCTGGATCTGTGTGTGGACTATGTCGGCCGGGATGGTGTGGCGGACATGGAGGAGCTGGCGGGCCGGTTCGCGACGGCTTCGACGCTGCCGGTCGTGCTGGATTCGACCGAGGTGGAGGTGATCCGGGCGGGTCTGGAGAAGCTGGGCGGCCGTGCGGTCGTCAACTCGGTCAACTACGAGGACGGCGACGGGCCCGGGTCGCGGTTTGCGCAGGTCACGGCGCTGGCGCGGGAGCATGGCGCGGCGCTGATCGCGTTGACGATCGATGAGGAGGGGCAGGCGCGGACGGCGGAGAAGAAGGTGGAGATCGCCGAGCGGCTGATCTCGGACCTGACGGAGAACTGGGGGATTCTGGAGTCGGACATCCTCATCGACACGCTCACGTTCACGATCTGCACGGGGCAGGAGGAGTCGCGGCGGGACGGGATCGCCACGATCGAGGCGATCCGGGAGCTGAAGAAGCGCCGTCCGCAGGTGCAGACGACGCTGGGGTTGTCGAATATTTCCTTCGGGCTGAACCCGGCGGCCCGGATCCTGCTGAACTCGGTGTTCCTGGACGAGTGTGTCAAGGCCGGTCTGGACTCCGCGATCGTCCACGCGTCGAAGATTCTCCCGATCGCGCGGTTCGACCGGGAGCAGGTGGAAACCGCGCTGGATCTGGTCTATGACCGGCGGGCGGAGGGCTATGACCCGCTGGTGAAGCTGATGGCGTTGTTCGAGGGTGCCACCGCGAAGTCGCTGAAGGCCGGGAAGGCGGAGGAGCTGGCCGGGCTGCCGCTGGAGGAGCGGCTGAAGCGGCGGATCATCGACGGTGAACGCAACGGTCTGGAGAGGGACCTGGACCAGGCCCTGAAGGACCGCCCCGCTTTGGACATCGTCAACCAGACGCTGCTGGACGGGATGAAGGTGGTCGGTGAGCTGTTCGGTTCCGGGCAGATGCAGCTGCCGTTCGTGCTGCAGTCCGCGGAGGTGATGAAGTCCGCGGTGGCCTATCTGGAACCGCACATGGAGAAGAGCGACGCGGAGGGCAAGGGCACCATCGTGCTGGCCACCGTCCGCGGTGACGTCCACGACATCGGCAAGAACCTCGTCGACATCATCCTGTCCAACAACGGCTACACGGTGGTCAACCTCGGCATCAAGCAGCCTGTCTCCGCGATCCTGGAAGCCGCCGAGGAACACCATGCCGACGTCATCGGCATGTCCGGCCTCCTGGTCAAATCCACCGTCATCATGAAAGAGAACCTCGAGGAACTCAACCAGCGCCGGCTGGCCGCCCGCTACCCGGTCATCCTGGGCGGCGCCGCCCTGACCCGCGCCTACGTCGAGCAGGACCTCCACGAGATCTACCAAGGCGAAGTCCGCTACGCCCGCGACGCGTTCGAAGGCCTGCGCCTGATGGACGCCCTCATCGCCGTCAAACGCGGCGTCCCCGGCGCCGCCCTCCCCGAACTCCGGCAACGCCGCGTCCGCACCACCACC
>NZ_JBVICA010000061.1:1834-2943 GCF_055573115.1 Streptomyces sp. NPDC030222 | reverse complement strand
TGGTGCTGCCCATGGACGAGATGTGGCGGGCCCTGCGCTCCGGACCGGGCCTGGTGGATGCGATGGACGCCATCAGCCGCCTGAACCGCGTCACCGACGACGTCACCGTCTACGTCACCCACTCCCTGCTCGACAGCGAATCCCTGCCCACGGAGGAGGACCGCGCCAAGGCAAGAGGCCTGATGGACCGCTGCGACACCTGGGTGATCGGCGCCTCCACCGCCGAGGAACTCCAGCGCGTCACCGGCAAGCGGGCGCTGACCGAGCAGGAACGCATGATGATCACCTCCTGGTCCTCGGCCACCAGCACCGGCCTGGACACCAGCGACCAGGTCCACCCCGGCCGCGGCAAATACCTCATCAAGATCGGCACCCGGCCGGGCATCGCCGCCGCGACCGACCTCACCGCCACCGAGAAGCGGCTGTACCACACCGACAGCAACACGGCCGTCGAACACGAAGTGGGGGAGGCCCGCTGATGATGACCGACAACGACCGCGCCTGGCTCGCCGGAGGCGTCCTGGTCGGTGGCGCGGTGGTGCTGTCGGCCGCCACGTGGGCCGGTGCCGCAGCCGGCGCCACCGTGACCGGCGCGGAGGTCGCCCCGCTGAATGTGCTCACCGTCTTCCACATGGTCCGCGACTGGTCCTCGGTGTGGGGCCAGTCGCCTGTCGCATCCGCGGCCGGCGCCGCGCTCCTGGACGTGATGGTCGTCGCCCTGGTGGTGTGGGGGCTGCGCTGGGCCTTCCGCTGGTTCCGCAACCCCTCCAGCCTGGCCACGCTGCACCAGGTGCGCGAGCTCACGCCCAAGCCCGCGGCCCACACCGCGACCCGCCTGCGGGTCTCACTGAAGGACACCAGGCCCAAGGACGTTCCGGCCCGGGACCGTGGCGTACTCCTCGGGGACCATCTGCCGTCCGGAGTGGAGCTGCGCGGCTCGGACGAGGACACCTACGTCGCCATCATGGCGCCCCGCGCGGGCAAGTCGACGGCGCTGGCCATCCCGGTCGCCGAAGAGGCCCCGGGCGCCCTGCTGATGACGTCCAACAAGAGCGACGTCTACGCCGCCACCCTCGCTTCCCGCTCACAGGTCGGACATGCCTGGATTC
>NZ_JBVICA010000061.1:0-1736 GCF_055573115.1 Streptomyces sp. NPDC030222 | reverse complement strand
GACCTGCCCGACCTCTACAGCCACCTCGGCTCCCGTGGGATCACGCCCTTCGTCATCCTTCAGTCCTACCGGCAGGGCGTGAAGTCGTGGGGCGAGGTCGGCATGGACGCGATGTGGTCGGCCGCCACCAAGAAGATCATCGGTGTCGGCATCGACGACGCCCGCTTCGCGCAGGACGTCTCCACCCTGACCGGCGCGCACTACGTCGAGCGCGGCTCCTACTCCAAGGGCAAGGAAGGCGTCAGCCGCAGCTACTCCGAGCAGCGCGAGCAGGTACTCGACCCGGCCGAGATCCGCGCCATGCGCAAGGGGACGGCTCTGCTGATGGCCACCGGCATGCCGGTCGCCCAGATCGCCCTGCGGCCCTGGTACGCCGAGAAGGCCATGGCGCACATCGGGCCGCAGATGAAGAAGGAGGAGGCGGCGATTACCAAGCGGGCCGTCGCCGCGTACGAGGAGAGGCAGGCCGCCCGCCGTGACTGACGAACCGGATCCCGACTTCGAGGTGCCCGTGGGCCTGTTCCAGGACCTGGAGGATCTCAAGGCCCAAGTCGCGGCCCTGTCCGCGCAGGTCAGACAGCTGACCGAGGATGGCTCGGACGGTACGGTCGAGGCTTTCGCGGACGACGGCGCGGCGGCCGGCGAAGAGCCCGAAGAAGGGGCCGACGAGGATGAGTGGCAGTTCCCGCCGTTCATCTTGCTGCTGGACCCCCCGCAGTACGACGACGAGTTGCGGGGCTTGATCGAGTGGGTGGAGGGGGTGCTCGTCCCCGGGTATCTGGCGGAACCCAGCGCTGATGCCCGGTGGTGCCATCTGTGGTTCGAGCACCCGGTCGCCCTCGCCCGGCTGCACGCGCTGTGGCTGGCCTGGCAGGAGCTCACCGACCCTGCCAGCTGCGGCTACACCGGCCCCTCGGTGTGGCACCGCGACCACTACGACCCCTGCATGCGCGAACTGCGCTCCTCCAACGGCCCCTTCCAGGGCTGCACCAAAGGCGAGCACCAGATTGCCCACCGGCTCCCCGGACTCGTCCCCAGCGCCTGGAGACAGGACAACGGCTGACCACTCGGAACCGACCGCTCTGTGGACGCAAGTACGTGAACAGGTGGCTCACGGCGCAAGGGCAGCGGGCCGCCGCGGCCGGAGATGCCGGGGGCGGTCATCTTGTCTCCGGGCGCCGAACCGTCTGGAGAAGGGGAGGGATGGACGTGCAGGACGACTTACTGGTGGTCGGGTTCGACCTGGAGACGCGCCGGGAGGTGCACGTCGCGGAGCGGCCGCCGGAGCACTGGAAGCGGCTCGGCTACGGCGGCACGGGCCAGTTGGTGTGCTTCTACTGCTTCCACGGCTTCGAGGCTCCCGAGGGAACGCGGGTGCCGCTGGTGACGCGGGGGCGGCTGGGAGGGAAGGTCCGCCGGCACTTCGCCCACCCGCCCGGGCAGGCCCCGGCCGGCGGCCACAGCCCCGAGACGATCTGGCACATCACGACCAAGCACACCCTGGCTGCGTGGGCGCGGTCGCGTCCCGGGGTCGCCAGGGTGCGGCTGGAGCAGTGGACCGTGGACCACGACCGGCGCGCGGACGTCGAAGTGCTGCTGGAAGACGGCACGAAGGCGGCGCTGGAGGCGCAGCGGATGCTGATGACCGATGACGGGTGGCGGGCTCGCCACCGGGACTACGCCCGCCAGAGCGTGGTAGACGTCTGGTTCTGGCGGCCGCGCGTGCACTTCCCGCA
>NZ_JBVICA010000060.1:0-3611 GCF_055573115.1 Streptomyces sp. NPDC030222 | reverse complement strand
TTGGCCTCGGAGATGGTGTCGCGGCTGGTCTGGAACTTCGACTCCTGCCAGAGCTGGGCTGCCATGAGGGGCGGGGTGAGCTCGGGGTGCTTGCACTCGGAGGAGGCCTTGAGCAGCCACGGCCGGAATTCCTCGGGCACTCCCTTCAGCCCCCCTTTGCTGCCGGCTGGTACGGCGATGCTCGCGCCGGTGTCGGCGAGCACGGCCGCTATCAAGGCGAAAGCCGCCGCCAGGACGAGGGCGACGGCCATCGCAACGTATTTGAGCAGCTTCACCCGCGCCCCCCTGTGCGGTTCATCCATGTCCCCCTAGTGCCGCTTGCGGCCGGATGTCCGTTCCTTCACTCGCTCGCGCATGCTTTCCCTGGATGCCTGGTGTGCGCCGAGCCACTGGTCAAGGGTCAGGCCGTAGGCCGTCGCCCACGCCTGCGGTGAGCGAACGCCCCCGGTGCCGCGTTCGACGCGGGAGACCATCTGCCGCACCGCCCCGACCCGCTCGGCGATCTGCGCCTGGGTCAGTCCCAGTCGGCGACGCACTTCCCGCAGGGGCGGGACACCGCGGGTCGGCGTGATCAGGTCGGTGGTATCGACTCCGAGCGCCTCGGCGAGGGCTGTGACGACCCGGGGCTGCGGCTCGTGCCGGCCTGACTCCGCCGACCGGACCGTGTTGGGGCTGACGCCGGCGGCGGCCGCCAGGTCTTCGACGCACACGCCGGACCGGAGGCGAATGGCACGTGCCACTGTGCCGTCGAAGGGGGACACCCATGACCTCCGCGAATGTAAACACTGCCACTCAGCTGTCGTGAGCAAGTCACGGTAGCCTCTGTAGTCCCACAGGCCCAAGCTTGCATGTGGACAGGGGGAGTTGCGAAGTGGGTGTCCGTGATGTGACGTCAACCATTGAGCAAAACAGTCAGGTTGGCCCCAGATACGCCTTGATCCCCGTTCACGGATACGGCATTGCGGTGGCAACCGTCGTTCGCATGCTCGACCCGGACAGCTCCGGGAGGACAGCCCGGATCCTGAACCCGGGCGAAGCAGTGCCGCTGGGAGCACAGCCGGTGCTGCTGGCGGAGACCACCGTGTACGGCGCGGTGTGCGTGGAGCGCATGCTCAGGGCCTGGAGCCCGCAGATCCCCCGCCCCTGGCTCGTCCTGGTCTCCGACGCCCCCGCCCCTCCCGCCCCGGCGGCCCGTTACCGGTTCCGCGCCCTGGAGGCCCGCCTGGCCGGCGTGGCCCGGCTGCCGTACCTCCCGAGCCTGCGCGCGGTCGAAGGCGCCGACGAGGCCATGCAGCACAAAGACGTGAAGACCGCGGCCGCCGCCCTGCGCCGCCAACTCGAAGGGAAATGATCACCATGAATCTGGTCGCGCTGGCCGTGACGCTCGCGGACAAGAAGCCGGAGGGCGGGGGCGGCCTCATTCCGAATGCCAAGCCGACCCCGATTCCCGGGGTGGACGGCACCGTCGCCGAGCTGTTCGGCTACGGCCTGTGGCTGCTCGCCCTGGCCGGCGCCGCTGCGGTCGGCTTCGGCGTCTACAAGCTCGCCGTCTCGGACAAGTCCCGGAACGGCGGCGGCTCGGAACCGTTCAAGTGGATGGGCGGCGGCATCGCGGCGCTGCTGCTGTCCGGTTCGCTGATCGCCATCATCAACGGGATTGCGAGCTGACCGTGGCGCCGATGACCAAGTCGCACCGAGCCATGATGTGGGGCGCCAGCAGCGTGGCCGCTGTCATGCTCGCGCTGACCGGCTACCTCGCCTTCAGCGGCGACGAGGACCCTGCCGCGGCACGGGGGAAAGGGGACGGGGGTGCCACGACCGTGTCGCCGTCCTCACCCGCACCCACCTACGCGCCCCCGGACGACTGGACGGAACCCGAGCGGTGGGCAGCACTTCCTCGAGGGGCGCGCACCGACAAGCAGGGCAATCCGGTCGGCTTCCCACACAGCACCAATGGGGCCGTGGCGATGCTGGTCGCAGGCAACAGCACTGCCATCGAAGGCGACCGGAGCATGGTGGCGGAACAAATTGGCCTCTACGAGTCCTACGTCTCCCAAGCCGACCGCAGCGCCGTGAACGCTGACAAGGTGGAGCTCAGGGCTGCGCAGGCGGACAAGAAGTTCCGTCGGGAGCTTGGACTTCCCGCCGAGGGCGAATGGCCTTCGGGGGCGTACGTGCGCACTCACGTGGTCGGCTTCAAGGTCATCAAGGAGTCAAAGGACGAAGTCAGCGTGTGGCTGCTGTCCCAGGTCGCCATGAAGGCCGGGGAGACTGTCGCGGAGAAGGCGTCCTACACGCGCACCCTGCTGGCCGCCCGGTGGGAGGACGGTGACTGGAGGCTGTCCGGTGAGGCGATCATCCGCGCTGTGCAAGAGACACGAGGGAAGTGGAAGCCGGGGATGGGGGCACCTGGCGACACACGGTTCAATCGCGAGGGATGGACCGCCATCCGTGAGGCCTCGTGAGGCGTCTCGTCGCCCTACTGCTCGCTCTGACCGCGGCCTTCTGTGTTCTGTCCCCCTCTCCCGCGGCTGCCGATGATCCTCCTGGACCGATCGCGGGCAGTGTGGACGTCGTCTGCGAAGTCGCCTTCGGAGTCGTCGGCGGTCTCATCGCAGACGCTATTGCTGGTGGGGATCTATGCGAGGAGATCGGCAAGAAGACCGAAGCGAAGGTTAGGAAGGAGTTCGACGGAGTCTGGAAGTCCGTCCTGGGCGACTTCCTCGTCTCTGCTCAGGACGTCGCCAAGTACGTCCTGAAGAAGACCTTCACCGTGGCGCTGGCGGGGCCATCTCTCGACCTACGGGCCACCGGCCTATTCGGCCAGAACGCCACGCTGGCCGGCATGTTGGTGTGGCTGGGCTGGGTGATCGCCACGTTCGGCTTGATGTGGCAGCTAGGGAAGATGGCCGTCACCGGTCAGATGAAATACGCGGGGCAGGCCCTGGTGGGCTGGGTGCAGAACGCCCTGTTGACCGGAATCGGTGTGACGATCGTCGCTTCGCTCCTGGCCTTGGGCGACGCGCTGACCACCGGGCTGGTCGATGCCACCTTCGACGATGATGGCTTGGCGGTCGAACGGATCATCGCGGTGCTGGTGCCGCAGTCCATTTCGAACCCCGCCTTCGTGGGCGGCATCGTCCTCATATTGCTGTTGGTCGGCTTCATCCAGATGGTGCTGGTCTTCCTGCGGCAGTCCGCCATTCCGATCCAGTGCATGCTGCTGCCCATCGCGGGTGCTGGCCGGGTCGGTGGCGAGGCCACTCGCCAGTGGGCACCGCGGCTGATCACCAGCATCCTCGTCGCCATTGCCTACAAGCCCATTCTGGCCGTCATCGTCTGCATCGGCTTTGCCGAGTTCGGGCACTCGCAGACTCTGTCGGAGTGGCTGCGCGGCGTCGCGACCTTGATCCTCGGCATCCTCGCGCCGGGGCCGCTCACGCGGCTGTTCGCCCCGCTGGGGGCCGAGATGGGAGCTGGCATCTCTGCCGGAGGGGCCCTCGGTGCCGCCGCGAGCATCGGCTCCTACTTCGAGTCGCGCCGAGAGGACAAGTCCGGCGGCGATCAGGGCCCTGAGCCCACCACCCCGGTGCAGCAGGCCCAGTACCTCC
>NZ_JBVICA010000059.1:0-3709 GCF_055573115.1 Streptomyces sp. NPDC030222 | reverse complement strand
GCGTGCATGCCGTCGAGGAAACGCACCGCCTCGCGGACGTGCCGCACCCAGAACTCCGCCGAAGCCATGTCATCGGAGACGACCGCGCCAGTCAGGTTCGACACCACCGGGATGCGCGGGACCTCGAACGACAGCCGCTGCGCCACCTGGCGGAACTCGTCCAGCATCCCGTCCATGTGCGGCGAGTGGAACGCGTGGCTCACGGTCAGCCGCTTCGTCTTCCGGCCCTGCGCCTCGAAGACCTCCGCGACCGCAACCGCCGCGTCCTCATCACCCGCAACCACCACGGACTGGGGACCGTTGACCGCAGCGATGCTCACGCCATCGGTCAGCAGCGGCAGGACCTCGTCCTCCGACGCCTGCACCGCGATCATCACACCGCCGGTCGGCAGCGCCTGCATCAGACGGCCACGCGCCGCCACCAGCGCACACGCGTCCTCCAGCGAGAAGACGCCGGCCACGTGCGCGGCGGCGATCTCGCCGATCGAGTGACCGGACAGGAAGTCCGGCCGCAGACCCCAGCTCTCCACGAGCCGGAACAACGCCACCTCGACCGCGAACAGCGCCGGCTGCGTGAACTCGGTACGGTCCAGGAGACCGGCATCATCCCCGAACAGCACGTGCTTCAACGGCGGTTCGAGATCGAACCCTGCACAAACAGTGTCCATTGCGTCCGCGAAGACCGGGTAGGCGCCGTAGAGTTCGCGCCCCATTCCGAGTCGCTGGCTGCCCTGACCGGTGAACAGGAAGGCGACCTTGCCGGAGGCCGGCGAGCCCTTCACCACTCCCGCAGCCGAACGGCCCTCCGCAAGCGCGTCGAGACCGGCCACCAGACCCTCACGGTCCGCGGCCACGACCGCAGCACGGTCCTCGAACGACGCCCGACCGGCCACCAGCGACCACGCGATGTCGACCGGACGCGCATTCGGCGCGGCCAGAACGTAGTCCTGGAGGCGGCGCGCCTGCGCCCGAAGGGCTTCCTCGCCCTTCGCCGAGAGCGCCCAAGGCACCATCGGCGCCGGCACACCGGTCTCCCGCGCCTCCTGCGGCTCCACCACGGGCGGCTGCTCGATGATCGTGTGGGCGTTGGTGCCGCTGATACCGAAGGAGGAGATGCCCGCGCGGCGCGGACGGCCGGTCTCCGGCCAGTCCACCGCCTCCGTCAGCAAGCTGACCTCACCGGCCTCCCAGTCGATCCGACTCGACGGAGCATCCACATGCAAGGTCCTGGGCAGCACCCCGTGCCGCATCGCCATAACCATCTTGATCACACCCGCGACACCCGCCGCGGCCTGCGTGTGACCGATGTTCGACTTGATCGAACCCAGCAGCAGCGGCCGACCGTCTGGGCGGTCCTGGCCGTACGTCGCCAGCAGCGCCTGCGCCTCGATCGGATCACCCAACCGCGTACCCGTACCGTGCGCCTCCACCGCGTCCACCTCAGCGGCAGACAGACCCGCACCCGCCAGAGCCTCACGGATCACCCGCTGCTGCGACGGGCCGTTCGGCGCCGTCAGACCATTGCTCGCACCGTCCTGGTTGATCGCCGAACCACGCACCACCGCCAGCACCGGATGCCCGTTGCGCCGGGCGTCCGACTGCCGCTCCACCAGCAGCATGCCCGCACCCTCGGCCCAGCCCGTGCCGTCCGCGGCCTCCGCGAACGACCTGCAACGACCGTCGGCCGAAAGACCCCGCTGACGACTGAAGTCGATGAACGTCTCCGGAGTCGCCATGACAGCCACACCACCGGCCAGCGCCAAATCGCACTCACCATTACGCAGCGCCTGCATAGCCCAATGCAACGCCACCAGCGACGACGAACACGCCGTATCAACAGTGACCGCAGGCCCCTCCAGACCGAAGGCGTACGAGACGCGGCCCGAGGCGATGCTGCCGGAGGTGCCGGTGCCGAGGTAACCCTCGACACCCTCGGGCAGTTGGTCACCGCTTCCCGAACCCATCGCGTAGTCGTGGTACATGACGCCTGCGAAGACACCGGTACGGCTCCCGCGCAGCGACGACGGGTCGATACCGGCACGCTCGAACGCCTCCCACGAGGTCTCCAGCAGCAGCCTCTGCTGCGGATCCATCGCCAGAGCCTCACGCGGCGAGATCCCGAAGAACGCCGCATCGAACTCGGCCGCATCGTGCAGGAACCCACCCTCACGCGTATACGAAGTACCCGCGTGGTCCGCATCCGGGTGATACAGCGCCTCCACATCCCAACCGCGGTCCGTCGGGAAGGAGCTGATGCCGTCCCCGCCCATGGCCACCAGCTGCCACAGATCCTCGGGCGTGCGCACACCACCAGGGAAACGACAACCCATGCCCACGATCACGATCGGATCCTCGGAAATACCCGGGGTCGACCGTACGGGCGGCATCAGGTGCCCCCGCACACCGTCCTGACCATCGAACCCATTGCTCAGCGCCAGCTCAGTGAGCAGATGGCGGGCCAGACCCGCCGGCGTCGGGTAGTCGAAGATCAGCGTCGGGGGCAGCCGCAGACCGGTCTCCGCCTTCAGCACATTGCGCAGCTCGACAGCCGTCAGGGAGTCGAAGCCAAGGTCCCTGAAGGCCCGTTCGGCATCAACCGCCTCCGCGCCGGAGTGACCCAGCACTGCGGCCACACGCCCGCACACCAGGTCCAGCAGCACACCCTCGTGCTCCGCGGCCGGCAGACCGAGCAAGCGCGCGACCAACGGCGAACCGGCATCTGTCCCGCCACCGTCGCGCTGCTCCACCGTGCGACGTGCCGGCACCCGCACCAGGGCTCGCAGCAGCGCCGGCGTCGCCCCCGCCGATGCCGCCTGTGCCCGCAGCACCGCGACATCGAGATGCATCGGCAGGAGCACAGCCGAATCCACCGTCATCGCCGTGTCGAAGAGGGACAGTCCCTCGTCCGCGGTCAGTCCATCGACGCCGTCGCGGGCGATGCGGCGCAGGTTGGCGTCGTCCAGCCGACCAGCCATACCACCATTGCCGGCCTGCGGGGCCCACAGGCCCCAGGCGAGCGCGGTGGCAGGCAGGCCCTCCGCACGGCGCTGCTCGGCCAGCGCCTCCAGGAACGCGTTCGCGGCCGCGTAGTTCGCCTGACCCGCCGCACCGAACGCGGCAGCCGCCCCCGAGAACAACACGAAGGCAGACAGGTCGAGATCGCGCGTCAGCTCGTGCAGGTTCCAGGCCGCGTCCACCTTCGGACGCAGCACCACCGCGACCCGCTCCGGAGTCAGCGAAGACAGGATGCCGTCGTCCAGGACACCCGCCGTGTGAACCACAGCCGTCAGCGGATGCTCCGCCGGGACCTCGGCGAGCAGCACGGCAAGCGCGTCCCGGTCGGCAACGTCACAGGCGACCAGGTCGACGTGAGCACCCAACCCGGCCAGCTCAGCCATCAGCTCATCGGCGTCCTCGGCAGCGGGACCACGACGGCTGGTCAGCAGCAGACGCCGCACACCGTGGGCCGTCACGAGATGGCGGGCGAACAGCCGCCCCAGGCCCCCTGTGGCACCGGTGACCAACACGGTGCCGGACGGGTCACCGAGCACGACCGGATGCTCGTCTGCGCTGTCCGACGAAGGCACGCGAACCAGCCGCGGCACGCTGAGGGCACCCTCGCGGATGGCCAGCTCCGGCTCGCCGGACGCCAACGCAGCGGGAATCGCCGCCACCGACACCTCATCGGTCTCGGAACCGAGATCGAGCA
>NZ_JBVICA010000058.1:0-3712 GCF_055573115.1 Streptomyces sp. NPDC030222 | reverse complement strand
GCGACACCACCAACCACGACCCCGACAACCGCACATCGGACAACGCATCCAGCGGCTTCCACGACACCCGGTAACGCCAGCCGTCCACAGCCGACCGAGTGCCGGCCTCACTGCGTCGCGCAAGCACAGCCTCCGGCCAGTACCGCCGGCGCTGGAAGGCGTACGTCGGCAGGTCGAACCGCAGGGCGCCGGCCCCGTAGACGTTCTGCCAGTCGATGGAGATCCCACGGACGTGGCTCCGGGCCAGCGCGGCCATCACCGTGTCGGTCTCGGGGCGCCCCTTCCGGACGAGGGGCACGAACGCCGCCCCGCCCTCGCCGACGCACTCCTGGCCGAGGGCGGACAGGACGCCGTCGGGGCCGAGTTCGAGATACGTGGTGACGCCCGCGTCCTCCAGGACGCGGATGCCGTCCAGGAAGCGGACCGCCTCGCGCACGTGCCGCACCCAGAACTCCACCGAGCCCATCTCGTCGGTGATCAGGGCGCCGGTCAGGTTCGACACGATCGGGATGCGCGGCGAGTCGAAGGACAGCCCGGACACCACCCGGCGGAAGTCGTCCAGCATGCCGTCCATATGCGGCGAGTGGAACGCATGGCTGACCGCCAGACGCTTGGTCTTCCGGCCCTGCGCCTCGAGGGTCTCCGCGATCGCCACTGCCGCGTCCTCGTCACCGGCAACGACCACCGACTGCGGGCCGTTGACCGCCGCGATGCTGACGTCGTCGGTGAGCAGCGGCAGGACCTCGTCCTCCGAGGCCTGCACCGCGATCATCACACCACCGGCCGGCAACGCCTGCATCAACCGGCCACGTGCTGCGACCAGTTCGCACGCATCGGCCAGGGACAGCACCCCGGCGACATGAGCGGCGGCGATCTCACCGATGGAGTGACCGGCGAGGAAGTCCGGCTTCACACCCCACGACTCCACCAGCCGGAACAACGCCACCTCGACCGCGAACAGCGCCGGCTGTGTGTACTCCGTGCGGTCCAGCAGCTCGGCTTCGGACCCGAACAGCACCTCTTTCAGGGGAAGTTCGAGGTCGAGACCGTCGCACACCGCGTCCAGTGCGTCCGCGAACACCGGGAAGGCGCTGTAGAGGTCGCGGCCCATCTCCAGGCGCTGGCTGCCCTGCCCGGTGAAGAGGAAGGCGACCTTGCCGCCGACCGGTGAGCCCGTCACCACTCCGGTCGCCGAGCCGCCGTCGGCCAGCGCGGCGAGGCCGGCCACCAGGCCATCGCGGTCCGCGACGACCACCGCGGCACGCTGCTCGAACGCCGAGCGGCCGGTCGCCAGGGTCCTGCCTACGTCGGCGAGACGGAGCTCGGGGTCTTCGAGGAGGCGCGCGCGCAGGCCGGCGGCCTGGGCCCGGAGTCCCTCCTCGCTCTTCGCCGAGATCACCAGCGGCAGGGGCAGGAGGCCCGGGTCCGCGGATTCGACGTCGTCCTGACCGGGATCCGCCTCCGGCGCCTGCTCGATGATGGTGTGGGCGTTGGTGCCGCTGAAACCGAACGACGAGATACCGGCGCGACGCGGGCGGCCGGTCTCCGGCCACGCCCGCCGCTCCGTGAGCAGGGCGACCTCGCCCGCCTCCCAGTCGACCTGCGGCGACGGCTCGTCGATGTGGAGGCTCTGCGGCAGCACACCGTGCTGCATCGCCAGCACCATCTTGATCACACCGGCCACACCGGCGGCGGCCTGCGTGTGACCGATGTTGGACTTGATCGAGCCGAGGAGGAGCGGACGGCCCTCCGGCCGGTCCTGTCCGTACGTGGCCAGCAGGGCCTGGGCCTCGATCGGATCGCCGAGGGTCGTACCCGTGCCGTGGGCCTCGACCGCGTCCACGTCCCTGGCCGACAGGCCGCCGCTCGTGAGTGCGGCGCGGATCACCCGCTGTTGCGAGGGACCGTTCGGCGCGGTCAGACCGTTGCTGGCGCCGTCCTGGTTGACGGCGGAGCCTCGGATCACCGCGAGGACGGGATGGCCGTTGCGGCGGGCATCGGACAGCCGCTCGACGAGCAGCATGCCGGCGCCCTCGCCCCAGCCGGTGCCGTCCGCGGCAGCCGCGAACGCCTTGATCCGGCCGTCCGCGGCCAGGCCGCGCTGACGGCTGAATTCGATGAAGGTGCCAGGGGTGGACATCACCGTCACACCACCGGCGAGGGCGATCGAGCACTCGCCGTTGCGCAGCGCCTGGATCGCCCAGTGCAACGCGACCAGCGACGACGAGCACGCCGTGTCGACCGTCACCGCCGGGCCTTCCAGACCGAACACGTACGACAGCCGGCCGGACACGACGCTGGCGGCGTTGCCCGTGCCCAAGTGCCCTTCAAGACCAGCCGTTTCCTCCAGGAGGACGGACAGATAGTCCTGGCCGTTGGTGCCGACGAACACACCCGCCTGGCTGCCGCGCAGCGTCTCGGGGTCGATGCCGGCCCGCTCGAACGCCTCCCAGGAGGTCTCCAGCAGCAGGCGCTGCTGCGGGTCCATGGCGAGGGCCTCGCGCGGCGAGATACCGAAGAAGTCCGCGTCGAAGTCGGCGGCGTCGTAGAGGAATCCGCCCTGCCGGGCGTACGAGGTGCCCTGGGCGCCCGGTTCTGCGTCGTAGAGGGCGTCGAGGTCCCAGCCGCGGTCCAGCGGAAGGTCCGAGATCGCGTCGGTGCCGGACGCCAGGAGCTGCCAGAGGTCTTCCGGGGTCCGTACGCCGCCGGGGAAGCGGCAGCTCATCGCGACGATCGCGATCGGGTCGTCCCCGACCGCCGTGACCTGCGGGCCGGCCGTCTCGACCTGCGTGCCGAGGAGTTCGGAACGCAGGTGGGCGGCGAGTGCGGCAGGCGTCGGGTAGTCGTAGACGAGCGTGGCGGGCAGCCGCAGCCCGGCCGCCGTGCCGAGCCGGTTGCGCAGCTCGACCGCGGTGAGCGAGTCGAACCCGATCTCGCGGAAGGCCCGTCCGGCCTCGACGTCCTGAGCGCCGGAGTGCCCCAGGACCTCGGCGACTTGCGTGCGCACGAGGTCGAGGAGGTACGGCTCCCGGTCGCTCTCGGACATGCTCCGAAGCTGCTCGGCGAGCGACGAGCCCGAACGCTCGGAACGGACACCGGCGGGCTCGGCACTGCGGGTGGCGGCTTCGGCCTCGGGCAGTTCGGCGAGCAGCCTCGCGACGCGTACCGCCGTGAAGCCGGGAGCGAACCGCTCCCAGTCGAGGTCGACGATCGTCAGGGCAGCGTCGTCGGCCCCGACGGCCTGCCGGAGCGCCGTGATCGCGAGATCGCCGTTCATGGGAGGCACGCCGCCGCGGCGCATGCGGGCCTCGAGCGCCTCGTCGGCGGCCATGCCGCCCTCGGCCCACGGGCCCCAGGCGATCGACGTAGCCGCCAGGCCGGCGGCACGCCGCTGCTCGGCCAAGGCGTCCAGGTAGGCGTTGGCGGCAGCGTAGTTGGCCTGGCCAGCCGCACCGATCGTGCCGCTCATGGAGGAGAACAGTACGAAGGCGGAGAGCTCGATGCCGAGCTCGACGGTCAGCTCGTGCAGGTTGAGTGCGGAGGTCGCCTTCGCACCCAGGACGGTCTCGAAGCGGTCCGGGGTCAGGGCGTCCAGAACGCCGTCGTCCAGAACGCCTGCCGTGTGGACCACAGCGGTGAGCGTCTCGGCCTCCGCGGCCAGGAGGACACGGAGGGCATCACGGTCGGCGGCGTCACACGCCACGACCGACAC
>NZ_JBVICA010000057.1:0-4218 GCF_055573115.1 Streptomyces sp. NPDC030222 | reverse complement strand
CTGTCCGGGCTCGGTGTGGAGGTGTCGGTCGTGGCGTGTGACGCCGCCGACCGTGATGCCCTCCGTGTCCTCCTGGCCGCGGAGGCCGAGACGCTGACCGCGGTGGTGCACACGGCCGGAATCCTCGATGACGGTGTTCTGGATGCCCTGACGCCCGAGCGCTTCGAGGGGGTTCTGCGGGCGAAGGCGGCGTCGGCGCTCCATCTGCACGAGCTGACGGTTGAGCTGGGTATCGAGCTGTCGGCGTTCGTGCTGTTCTCGTCGATGAGCGGCACGATCGGTGCGGCCGGTCAGGCCAACTACGCTGCCGCGAACGCATATCTGGACGCCTTGGCCGAGCAGCGGCGTGCCGCCGGCCTGGCGGCTACGTCGATCGCGTGGGGTCCGTGGGCCGAGGTCGGCATGGCCGCCGACGAGGCGCTCGAGGCCCGCATGCGCCGGGACGGCGTGCCTCCCATGAAGGCGCAGCCGGCGATACGTGCCCTGCGACAGGCCGTTGGCGCCGAGGACGCCTCCCTCACGGTGGCCGACGTGGAATGGGAGAGGTATCTCTCCGGTCACACCGCCGTGCGCCGCAGTGAACTTTTCAGTGAGCTCAGCGAGGTGCGCGCGGCTCGTGCCGCCATTGAGACCCCGGCGCAGACGGCCGGGCACGCGGACGTGCGGGGTACCCTCTCCGGGCGGCTCGCTGTGCTCGCGCCCGCCGAGCAGGAGCGGGAGCTGCTCGATCTGGTCCGTACGCATGTCGCGGCGGTCCTCGGCCACGGCGGCGCGGACGCGGTAGGGGCGGAACGTGCCTTCAAGGAGCTCGGGTTCGACTCGCTGACGGCTGTCGAGCTGCGCAACCGCCTGAACGCGGCAACCGAGCTGCGGCTGCCTGTCACACTCGTCTACGACTACCCGACGTCCGCCGCTCTGGCCGACCACCTGCGCGAGGAACTCGTCGGCAGTATCCCTGTCTCCGGTGCACTGCTGCCCGTTGCCACGGCAGTCGACGGCGACCCGATCGCCATCGTGGCAATGAGCTGCCGCTTCCCCGGCGGCATCGCATCCCCAGAAGACCTGTGGCAGCTGCTCACGGACGGGACGGACGCGGTCGCAGGGTTCCCGGCGGACCGTGGCTGGAACCTGGACCGCCTCTACAGCCCCGACCCGGACCAGCCGGGGACCTCCTACACCCGCGAGGGCGGATTCGTCGCCGGAGCGGCGGACTTCGACGCGGACTTCTTCGGGATCTCGCCGCGTGAGGCTCTGGCGATGGATCCGCAGCAGCGGCTTCTCCTGGAGACCTCCTGGGAGGCGTTCGAGCGGGCCGGTGTCGACCCGTCGTCCCTGCGCGGCAGCCGGGCCGGTGTGTTCGTCGGCACCAACGGCCAGGACTACCTCTCCCTCATCACCCGAGAACAGGACGGCCTGGAAGGCCATGTCGGTACGGGCAACGCCGGCAGTGTCATGTCCGGTCGCGTTTCGTACGTGTTCGGCCTCGAAGGCCCTGCGGTGACCGTCGACACGGCTTGCTCGTCGTCGCTGGTCGCCCTGCACTGGGCGATCCAGGCGCTCCGCAACGGCGAGTGCGACATGGCCCTGGCCGGCGGTGTGACCGTGATGTCGACGCCCGAGAACTTCGTCGACTTCAGCCGTCAGCGTGGACTGGCTGCGGATGGCCGGATCAAGGCGTTCGCTGCTGGGGCGGATGGTACGGGCTGGGGTGAGGGTGTGGGCATGCTGCTGGTGGAGCGGCTGTCCGACGCCCGGCGCAACGGGCATCCGGTGCTGGCGGTGGTGCGTGGTTCGGCGATCAACCAGGACGGTGCGAGCAATGGTCTGACGGCGCCGAACGGTCCGTCGCAGCAGCGGGTGATCCGTCAGGCTCTGGCGGGTGCGGGTCTGTCCGCCGCTGAGGTGGATGCGGTGGAGGCGCACGGTACGGGTACGCGGCTCGGTGATCCGATCGAGGCGCAGGCGCTGCTGGCCACGTACGGGCAGGACCGCCCGGCCGGCCAGCCGCTGCTGCTGGGGTCGATCAAGTCGAACATCGGTCACACGCAGGCCGCGGCGGGTGTCGCGGGTGTGATGAAGATGGTGCTGGCGATGCAGCACGGGGTGCTTCCGCAGACCCTGCACGTCGATGAGCCGACCCCGCACGTGGACTGGTCGGCCGGCGACATCGAGCTTCTGGTCGAGCAGCGCGCATGGCCGGAGACCGGCCGACCGCGCCGGGCCGGCGTGTCCTCCTTCGGTATCAGTGGCACGAACGCGCACACCATCATCGAGCAGGCGCCGGACGCCGAACCCTCGGCAAATGCCGATGCGCCGTCGGCCGTACGACCGGCCCATATCCTCCCGTACCTTCTCTCCGGCAGGACCAAGGAAGCCCTCCCAGCGCAGGCGGCCGCTCTCGCCGCGCACCTGGACGCCGCCGAGGGCGGCGAGGCCGGTGCGCTCGATGTGGCCTACTCCCTCGCCACGAGCCGTGCTCACCTCGACCACCGTGCCGTTGCGGTCCTGACCGTCGACGACGCTCGGGACCTGCGGGATGCCCTGACGCGACTTGCCGCCGGTGAGTCCGCGCCCCGGATCACCACGGGAACGGCCGATGAGGGCCGTACCGCCTTCCTGTTCACCGGTCAGGGGAGCCAGCGGCTGGGGATGGGCCGTGAGCTCTACGAGACGTACCCGGTGTTCGCGGATGCGCTGGACGCGGTCTGCGCCCGGATGGACGCGCTTCTCGAACTGCCTTTGAAGGATGTGCTGTTCGGGTCCGATGTGGCGGTGCTGGACCGGACGGAGTACACGCAGCCGGCGCTGTTCGCGGTCGAGGTGGCGTTGTTCCGGCTGGTCGAGTCGTGGGGTGTGGTGCCGGACTTCGTGTCCGGGCACTCGATTGGTGAGATCGCTGCCGCGCATGTGGCCGGGGTCTTCTCTTTGGACGATGCGTGTGCGCTGGTTGCGGCGCGTGGTCGGTTGATGCAGGCGTTGCCGGCCGGTGGTGTGATGATCGCGGTGCAGGCGTCGGAGGACGAGGTTCTGCCGCTGCTGACCGATCGGGTGAGCATCGCGGCGGTCAACGGGCCTCAGTCGGTTGTGGTCGCGGGTGATGAGGACGCGGCGGTTGCGGTCGCGGAGGTCTTCGGGGCGCAGGGCCGGAAGACGAAGCGGCTGACCGTGAGCCATGCGTTCCACTCGCCGCACATGGACGGGATGCTCGATGAGTTCCGGCAGGTGGTGGCGGGGCTGTCGTTCGGGTCCCCGCGGATCCCGGTCGTGTCGTGCCTGACCGGTGCCCTCGTCTCCGACGAGATGGCCTCGGCGGACTTCTGGGTCCGGCACGTCCGGGAGGCGGTCCGTTTCCTCGACGGTGTCCGGGCCCTGGAGGCCGCAGGTGTGACGACGTACGTCGAACTCGGCCCCGACGGTGTGCTGTCCGCGCTTGCCCAGGACTGCCTGACCAGTGACCACGCTGCCTTTGCGCCGGTTCTGCGTGCGGGGCGTGCGGAGGCGGAGTCGGTCGTCACCGCTGTGGCTCAGGCGCATGTGCGGGGTGCCGAGGTGGACTGGTCCGCCCTCTTCTCCGGCACGGGCGCCGCGCGGATGGAGCTGCCGACGTATGCCTTCCAGCGGCGGCGCTACTGGCCGGAGACGCTCCTGTCGAACGGCAGCGGCCCTGCAGGTGTCCCGGCGGTCGACGTGGTGGACGCCCGGTTCTGGGAGGCGGTGGAGCGCGGCGATCTCGAGTCTTTGGCGTCCGAGCTGGAGGTCGGCGCCAACGCCGGCTTCAGCGAGCTCGTTCCCGCACTTTCGGCATGGCGTCGGCAGAAGCAGGAACAGGCGCAGGTCGACGGCTGGCGCTACCGGGTGTCCTGGAAGCCGCTGCTGGCGTCGTCTTCCGGGGCGCCTGCGGGCGAGTGGGTTGCTGTCGTACCCAGCGCATGTGAAGACGACGCCCTGGTCGCGGCTGTCGTGGGTGCACTGGCCGCGCGTGGTGCCGCGGTCCGCCGGGTCGTTGTCGAGCCCGGGCCGGGTCGGGCCGGGCTCGCGGAGCTGATCACCGATGGTGGCGCCGACTCCCTGGCCGGTGTGGTCTCACTGCTTGCCCTCGATGAGGCTGCGGGTGTCGTCCCGACGGCTGGTCTGGTGCAGGCGTTGGGTGATGCCGGGGTGGAGGCGCCGCTGTGGTGTGTGACGCGTGGTGCTGTGAGTGTGGGGCGTTCGGATCGG
>NZ_JBVICA010000056.1:0-4612 GCF_055573115.1 Streptomyces sp. NPDC030222 | reverse complement strand
TGCCCTCGGCGGGCCATTCGATGGAGCCGGGCCTGATGCCCGCAGCTTTCATGGACGGGAAGCAGCGAAAACAGGGATACAGACCCTGCGGTACGGTTGCGTCCTGGGAAGTGGTGTACGGGTTCCCACCTGATCCACCTTGAGTGCCGCGCCCAGGACGGCAGGATCTGGCAGCGATCGATCTCCAGCGACGTCGCCCCCACCCCAGAGGCACACAGCCATCCGGCGAGGGGCCCGCTGAGGAGACCACTCCGCACGGCGCTCTTCGGCGGGCCAGGATCACCGTCGACCACCACATGACAAAGCGGCTAGACGACGATCACATGTGGAAGGAGACGACGGCGGCCGACATCCTCCTCTCCACTGCTTCCCCGCGAATCCGATATGTGGAGTTCAACGCGGACCACGAGAAGGAGCACGGCGCCGGCTGTTTGTGGTGCTGGGTGGACGAGGACGGCACCACCTGCCACTGCGCGGCCCACACGGCACGAAGGTCGACGCCATCACCCACGCCCTGGCCAAGCCCGATGCCCGCCCCGACAAGGTACAGCGCTGGGCCGACCACAAGGACTCCCGCACCACCCAGCGCTACAACGCCCGGAAAGAACTGCTCGATGACAGCCCCGGCTACGGTCTCGCCAGCGACGTCGCCGGCGCGCTCGCGCACGACACCGACTGAGGACACCCTGCCCACTGACTTCGGAAGCGAGAGGCACGTGACCAACGCCGCCGACCCGTACCAGAACACCCCGACCGCCATGGTCTTCGACATCTTCGCCGACACCGCGAGCAAGCTGATCGGCCTCTACACCCGCCGCTCCGACTCCGCCGCCGGGGAGGCCGAACGCGAGAAGTGGTGGACGCTCGCCCTCGGCGTCCGCGACGCCCGCCGCGCCGTCGACCCCCACGACCGGCAGGCCCTCCTGGAGCACATCTCCGCCTGGACGAAGGACATCGAGGCTCTGAGGACGGCCCGGTGAGCGACCCCAGCAACTACTTCCTCACGGAGAAGGAGCTCAAGGACCGCTTCGACGAGCGGGTACGGGAGTTCGTCTTCGGCGGCTACCGCCCGCAGCCGCAGGCCGGACTGGTCCTGGTCCTGCTGGGCGGGCAGCCCGCCGCCGGGAAGAGCCAGGCCATGGCCGCCACCGCCCAACGGCACGGCGGGACGCTCGTCCCCGTCACCGGCGACGAGCTGCGCCCGCTGCACCCCCGCTATCAGGAGCTTCTCGCCGAGGACGCGCAGACCCGCGAGACCGCCACCGCGCAGGCCTCCGGCACATGGGTCCGGATGAGCATCGACTACGCCCTCCAGCACGACTACGGACTGCTGCTGGAGGGCGTGTTCCGGGACCCCGGCATGACGATCGGCACAGCAGAGCGGTTCGCTCGGGCGGACCGCTTCGTCGAGCTCGTCGCTCTCGCGGTCCGGGAGGAGCGCAGTCGGCTCGACGCCCTCGACCGCTTCCTGGAGGGCGGTCGGTGGACGCCGCCGGAACTCCAGGACCTGGCCTACGGGAAGGTGTCGGAGACCGTCGCGGCCGCCGAGCAGAGCCCGGCGGTCCACAAGGTGGTCATCACCAACCGCTCCGCCGCCGGCCTCTTCGTCAACGCGCGCGGCTCCGACGGACACTGGCAGAGCGAACCGGCCGCCGTGGAGTTCCTGACAGCCGAACGCGCGAAGCCGATACCCGCCGAGGAAGCCGCCGGCTGGCTCGCGAAGCGCCGCACAGTCCTGTTCGAGATGGCCGCCCGGGGCGAGATCAACGACAAGAGCCGCCCGGTCCTGCGCCGCCTCGCCCAGGACGCCGAGGTCGTCGCGGCCATGGTCTCCCCCGATCCGGCCCACCGCGACCGGATCGCGCACACCGCGGGTGAACCGCTGCTGAAGATGCTCGTGGAGGCGACGCTCTCCGACGGGACGCCCCTGCCGACGATGCTGCAGCCCGTTCCCGCCGCCGCCGAGGGCCAGGCCGAGGCGAGCCGTCGTGCCCGGCTCTCCGCCACGGAGAACGCCGTGGAGGACGCGATCCGCAGCTCCTTCGCGCAGGCACTCGCGCGCGTCTCCGGCTCCGCGGAGGCGCCCGAACGACGTCCACGGAGACCGGACGCCAGCGTTGCGCGGTCACGATCCACCACGACGCGCGGGCGCCCCTCCCCCCAGAGCCCACAGCAGCCTTCTTCGAGACAGACCACCCAGCCCCTTCAGCCCGAGCCGAGGAAGAAGCGCGGCCGCTGACGACCGACCTGTCGCGCCGCTGCGGCAGCCCCTATTTGGCGGGCTTGAACTGCCGGTCAGTCAGTCCTCGGCAAAGCTCCATGCGCTGGGCACGATGCCGGGCATCCGGTGGTCGATCTGGTGCATGCCGTTGGTACAGCCCGCGAACGGACCGGCGAAGGGCCGGAGCTCGCGCAAGCAGGGATCGAGGTGGTCGCGGTGCCACACCGACGGGCCGGTGTAGCCGCAGGTGGCCAGGTCGGTGAGCTCCTGCCAGGCGAGCCACAGCGCGTGCAGGCGGGCGACAGCGACGGGCTGCTCGAACCACATGTGACACCAGCGGGCGTCGGCCGACGGTTCGGCGAGGTACCCGGGCACGAGGACGCCCTCGACCCACTCGATCAGGGCGCGCAGCTCGCTGTCGTACTCCGGGGAGTCGAGCAGCAGGATGAACGGCGGGAACTGCGCCTCGTCCTCCCCGTCCTCGCCCTCGCCGCTGACCTCCGCGTCGTCGCCGTCGGCGCCGCGGAGGCCTCGCCGGTACCGGTGTCCGCGCCGTCGGTCAGGGTCTTGACCTGCGCGGTCAGGCGGGCGTCTTGGGCCTTGAGGTCTTCGAGGTCCTGGAAGAGGCCGACGGGTACCTCGAAGTCGGGCACGTCGGGTTCGTCAGTCACGGCGGGCGGCCTTCCGCTCCTCGTACGCGGCCACCGCGCGCTTGGTGATGGCCGCCTCCTCCTCCTTCTTCATCAGCGGCCCGATGTGCGCCATCGCCGTCTCCTCGTACCAGGGGCGCAGGGTGATATGGGCGATGGGCATGCCGGTGGACATCAGCAGCGCGCTGCCCTTGCGCATGGCACGGATCTCGGCGGGGTCGAGCACCTGCTCGCGCTACCGGTTGGCTGTTCTGCACCTCCACCGGCGGCCAGCTCGACGAACCGGCCGTGTGGCGGCTCCTCCAGTCGCTGGCCAAGCGGGCCGGACTCCCGCTGCGCGGCCCGCACGGTGTCAAGGGCGACGCCGTCACCCACGCCCTGGCGAAGCCGGACGCCCCGGCCGGACAAGGTGCAACAGTGGGCCGACCACAAAGACTCCCGCACCACCCAGCTCTACAACCGGCGTAGGGAACTGCTCGACGACAGCCCCGGCTACGGACTCGCAGCCGACGTCGCCAGCGCGCTGGAACACGGCACGGCCTGACCGTAGGTCCCGCCCCGGCACTTCCCTCGGAGGCCGGCCCTCGGGCAGCCTCCCCCCCCCGGCGCGGGGACGGGGCACCGCTGGGGGAAGATCAACTCCGCAATACCCACCTCAGGATGACCGCAGACGCGGTCGCGGAAGGAGCACTCGATGACGCCATCGCTGCGCGCGTACCTGGCCAGCTACGCGGCTGGAGAGGTCAGCCGCGAAGAGATGATCAACACCGTCGCGGCCTGGCCGCTGGAGGAAAGCGAGTTCGACCCCGCCCACACCCTGCCGCACCACCAGGACAACACGGCCGACGTCCTGGCGGGAGCGGTGCTCAACGACCAGATCTCCGAGGAGGACTACGAGGAGATCTTCCGCCGCCGGCAGTCCCGCTGACCGGGCGGACGAGGGGGAATTCGACCACGACATGGACGTGCTGCGCGCGGAGTACCGCGCCCTCTACCGGCACCTGCAGGACCGTTTCACCACGGGGGACCTGGCGTCCGGGCCGACCGACACCTACGGCCGACACCACCAGGACGGCGCTTGGACACGAGAGCGGCGGCGGCTGCACCGCGTGATCCTGGATGAAGCCAAGGCCGCCTGCTCGAACCTTCCGCGCGACGGCAAGGCGGTGCTGCTGACCTCAGGACCGCCCGGCGCCGGCAAGGGAACCTCCCTGCAGCTGCTGCGCACCCGCCAGGGCGATGACACCGAGCTCGGCCAGGCCCTGGCCCAGGCGCACGGAGTCGACCCCAGCCAATACGTGGTCCTGGACCCGGACCAGTTCAAGGAGGCGATCGTCCGCCACGGCGGCGCACCCACGCTGCCTCCGCAGGCGTACGTCCTGCCCGGCGGACGGCGACTGGCCCCGGCCGAACTCGCGCCGCTCGTGCACCGGGAGAGCGCCCTGCTCCAGGACGCCTTCGAGAGCTGGGCCCGTGAGCAGGGCTTCAACCTGCTCTACGACGGCGTCATGAAGAACTTCGACAAGACGCTCGCGCTGCTCGGCGACCTGAACCGGGACGGGTACGCCGAGAGGGTCGTGCTGAGCGTCGAAGTACCGATGCAGACCTCACTGGAGCAGAACGCCCTGCGCTGGCAGGAAGGCCGTATCGCGTTCGACGAAGGCCGGAACGCCTACGGCGGCCGCATGGCCCCCGAACCGCTCATCCGCGCCCTGTACCCGCAGGGCGCGGCGGCCTCGTT
>NZ_JBVICA010000055.1:0-4630 GCF_055573115.1 Streptomyces sp. NPDC030222 | reverse complement strand
CACACGACATCCAGCACAGCCGCGAACACCGGGTACATCTCGTACAGCTCACGGCCCATCCCCAACCGCTGGCTGCCCTGCCCCGTGAACAGGAAGGCCAGCTTCCCGGCGCCTGCGGCGCTCACGGTGCCGCTCGTGACTCCGGGAGCGGCAAGGTCGCCGTTCTCCAGCGCGGCCAGGCCGCGCAGCAGCTCCTCCCGGTCGCCGGCGACGACCACCGCGCGGTGGTCGAACGCGGCACGGCGCGTGGCCAGCGAGTAGGCCACATCGACGGCTCCGGCATCGGGCGCGCCCTCCAGGTGGGCCCGCAGGCGGCCCGCTTGGTCGCGCAGAGCGTCCTCCGACTTGGCGGACAGCGCGTACGGCAGCACGGAGGGCACCGGCGTCGCACCACGATCGTCGGCGGTCACAGTCGCCTCGTCCGGGGCCTGCTCGATGATCGTGTGGGCGTTGGTGCCGCCGATGCCGAACGACGACACACCGGCCCGACGCGGACGGCCCGTCTCCGGCCACTCAACGGACTCCGTGAGCAGCGACACGGCGCCGTCCTCCCAGTCCACGTGCGGGGTCGGCTCGTCCACGTGCAGGCTCCTGGGCAGGATTCCGTGGCGCATCGCCTCGACCATCTTGATGATGCCCGCGACACCGGCGGCGGCCTGCGTGTGGCCCATGTTCGACTTGATCGAGCCGAGCAGCAGCGGCCGGCCATCGGGGCGGTCCTGACCGTAGGTGGCCAGCAGCGCCTGCGCCTCGATCGGGTCACCGAGCGTCGTACCCGTGCCGTGCGCCTCGACGACGTCCACGTCGGCGGTGGTCAGACCGGCGTTGGCCAGGGCCTGCCGGATGACCCTCTGCTGGGAGGGGCCGTTGGGAGCGGTCAGGCCGTTGCTCGCACCGTCCTGGTTGATCGCGGAACCGCGGACCACGGCCAGCACCGGGTGCCCCTTGGCACGGGCGTCCGACAGTCGCTCGACGAGCAGCATGCCGACGCCTTCACCCCACGCGGTGCCGTCTGCCGCGGCCGCGAACGGCTTGCAGCGGCCGTCCGTAGCCAGACCGCGCTGGCGGCTGAAGGCGATGAAGGTACCGGGTGTGGCCATCACCGTCACGCCGCCGGCGAGAGCGAGGTCGCACTCGCCGTTGCGCAGTGCCTGTACGGCCAGGTGGAGGGTGACGAGGGAGGACGAGCAGGCAGTGTCGACGGTGACCGCCGGGCCTTCGAGCCCGAAGGTGTAGGACACACGGCCCGAGGCGACGCTGCCCGAGCTGGACGTGCCCATGTAGCCCTCGAGGCCTTCCGGGGCGCGGTGGAGCAGCGTGCCGTAGTCGTTGTACATGACCCCGGCGAAGACGCCCGTACGGCTGCCACGCATGGTCGCCGGGTCGATGCCCGCTCGTTCGAAGGCTTCCCACGAGGTCTCCAGCAGCAGCCGTTGCTGAGGGTCGGTGGCCAGCGCCTCCCGTGGGGACATGCCGAAGAACGTCGGGTCGAAGTGGTGGGCGTCGTGGAGGAAGCCGCCTGCAGTGCTGTAGCTGGTGCCGGGACGGTCGGGATCGGGGTCGAACAGGCCCTCGATGTCCCAGCCGCGGTCGTCCGGCATGTCGGAGATCGCGTCCCGGCCGTCGAGTACGAGCCCCCACAGGTCCTCGGGTGACCGGACGCCACCGGGGAAACGACAGGCCATCGCCACGATCGCGATCGGCTCGTCGTCATGGACGGTGGCGGAGACCGGGGCCGCGGCCGCTGTCTGCCGGCTGCCGAGCAGTTCGGTGTACAGGTACTCGGCGAGGGCGGCGGGGGTCGGATAGTCGAAGACGAGGGTGGCGGGCAGGCGGACGCCGGTGGCGGCGCCGAGCCTGTTGCGGAGCTCGACGGCCGTCAGCGAGTCGAAGCCGACCTCGTTGAACGACCGTGCCGGGTCGACCGCTTCGGACCCGGCGAAGCCCAGGACCGCAGCCACTTGGCCACGGACCAGCTCCAGCACGGCGTCCGGCTGCTCGTCCCGCGCCAGCGCGGCGAGCCGGCGGACGAACGTGCCGCCCTGGGCGGCACGACGCACGGGCATGCGCACCAGACCGGACAGCAGCGGCGGGAGCATGCCACTGCCGGCCTGCGCCCGCAGCGCCGCCAGGTCCAGCTTCACCGGAACGAGCAGCGGGTGGGTCGTGTGCCGGGCCGCGTCGAAGAGGGCGAGGCCGGTCTCCGGCGTGAGGGCGCCGATACCGCCACGGTTGATGCGGTCGCGGTCGCCGTCGTCCAGGCCGCCGCCCATGCCGCCGACGCCGTTCCACAGGCCCCACGCCAGCGACGTACCGGCCAGACCCAGCGCCCCGCGGTGTGCGGCCAACGCGTCCAGGAACGTGTTGGCCGCCGCGTAGTTGGCCTGGCCGGCACCGCCGAACACACCGGCGGCAGAGGAGAACAGCACGAACGCCGACAGGCCGAGATCACGTGTGAGCTCGTGGAGGTTCCACGCCGCATCCACCTTCGGACGCAGCACCGCCGACAGACGCCCGGCAGTCAGTGAACCGACCACGCCGTCGTCCAGCACTCCGGCCGTGTGAACCACCGCCGTCAGCGGGTACTCGGCCGGAATCCCCGCAAGAACAGCCGCCAGCGCATCACGGTCGGCCACATCACACGCCGCCCACGACACCTCCGCACCCAGACCCGACAGCTCCGCCGACAACCCGACAGCACCCTCGGCACCCTCACCACGACGACTCACCAGCAACAGACGCCGCACACCGTGCTCGACAACCAGATGACGCGCAAACAGCCCACCCAGCGAACCACTCGCACCCGTCACCAACACCGTGCCATCAGCCGGCCACTCCGCGGACTCCTCCGCGGGCACCGACGCACGTACCAGCCTCGGAACCAGCACCGAGCCACCCCGCACCACCACCTCGGACTCACCCGAAGCCAGCGCGGCCGACACACCAGCGGCAACGCCACCCTCCGCGTCCACATCGACATCGACCAGCACGAACCGCCCCGGATTCTCCGACTGAGCCGAACGCACCAGACCCCAGACACCGGCCTGCGGCAGGCCCGCAACATCCTCACCCGGAACCGCAGCCACTGCACCCCGCGTCAGGAACACCAGACGGGAATCCGTGAACCGCTCGTCCGACAGCCACTCCTGGAGCAGCACCAGAGCACGACGCGTCTCCGCGTGCACCGCAGCCGGCACATCCTCGGCGACCGCATCGAAGCACGGCACCACCAGCGCCGACGGAATCTCACCGCCCTCCGCGACGGCCATGCCCAGGCCGGCGAGATCCGCCAGGACCTGCGAGCCCTCGCCCAGCATCAGCCAGTCTTCGAAGGACGTGCCCGACGCCGACTCCGCCCATTCCACCCGGAACAGGGAATCGCCGTGGCCACCGGTCCGCCGTCCGAGCCTCTCGGGTGAGAAGGCGCGCAGCGCGAGGCTGTGCACGGAGGCGACGGGCTCGCCGTCGGCATCGGCGATCTCCAGGCGTACCGCGTCGCGGCCGGCACGGGAAAGCCGTACGCGCAGGGAGTCGGCTCCGGTCGAGTGGACCGACACGCCGGACCAGGAGAAGGGCAGCCTGCCGTCTCCGGTGTCCTCGACGAGCGGGCCGAGGTTGATGGCGTGGAGGGCGGCGTCGAGGAGCGCGGGATGGATCGTGAACTGCTCGGCATCCGGCTCGGCTTCGGCTCCGAGGCTGACCTCCGCGAACACCTCGTCGTTCCGCCGCCAGGCAGCACGCAGGCCCTGGAACACCGGCCCGTAACCGAAGCCGGAGTCCGCGAGCCCCTCGTACAACCCCTCCACCGGGACGGCCTCCGCGCCGGCCGGCGGCCAGACCGCCAGGTCGAACGCCGGTGGCTCGTCGGCCCCTTCGGCCAGGACTGCCGTTGCGTTCCGCGTCCACGGCTCGTCATCCGTCGCGCGGTCGTCACGGGAGTGGAACACCACGGACCGACGGCCCGACTCGTCGGGCGCCCCGACCACTATCTGAAGCTCGACCCCACCGTCGTCCGGCAGCACCAGCGGCGCGGCGACAGTGAGATCGTCGACCAGGTCGCAGCCCAGCTGCTCGCCCGCCCGCAGAGCCAGCTCGACGAAAGCCGTCCCCGGCAGCAGGACGGAACCCATCACCGAGTGGTCCGCGAGCCACGGGTGAGTGGCCGACGACAGACGTCCGGTGAGCAGCAGCCCGTCCGCGTCCGCCAGCGACACCGAGGCACCGAGCAGCGGATGGTCGGCGGACCGAAGACCGACCGTGGTCATGTCCCCACCGAGGGTCCCGGCGTCCAGCCAGTAGTGCTCGCGCTGGAAGGCGTACGTGGGCAGGTCGACGTGCTCGGCCCCGGTGTCGGCGTGGAACGCCTGCCAGTCGACGGTGATGCCTCGGACGTGGGCCTGGGCAAGAGCCGTGGTGACGGTTTCCGCCTCGGAGTGTCCCTTGCGGAGGGTCGGCGTGAAGGCGGCGGGGTCGGTGTCGTCGGTCAGGCATGCCTGCGCCATCGCGGAAAGGACACCGTCCGGGCCGAGCTCGACATACGTCCTCACACCGGCGGCTTCCAGGGCCCGGACACCATCGAGGAAACGGACCGCCTCACGAACGTGCCGCACCCAGAACTCCGCCGACGCCA
>NZ_JBVICA010000054.1:0-4817 GCF_055573115.1 Streptomyces sp. NPDC030222 | reverse complement strand
CAGCCGCGAACACCGGGTACATCTCGTACAGCTCACGGCCCATCCCCAACCGCTGGCTGCCCTGCCCCGTGAACAGGAAGGCCAGCTTCCCGGCGGTCGGCGAGCCTTCCAGCAGGCCGGCCGTCCAGCCGCCTTCGGCGAGCGCGGCGAGCCCTGCCAGGAATCCTTCACGGTCCTCCGCGACCACCGCGGCCCGCCGGTCGAGGGCGGTCCTGCTGGTGGCCAGGGCGTAGCCGATGTCCGTGAGCGACTGCTCGGGGTGGTCCGCCATGTGTGCCGCCATGCGCGCGGCCTGGTCGCGCAGGGCCTGCCGGTCCTTCGCCGAGAGGAGCCACGGCAGGCTGCCGGGCACACGGTCGGGCTCGGGCCCTGCCTCGGGCTCCGCAGCCTCGGGGGCCTGCTCGATGACGGCGTGGGCATTGGTGCCGCTGAAGCCGAAGGAGGAGACCCCGGCCCGGCGCGGACGTCCCGTCTCCGGCCAGTCCGTGGCCGACTGCAGGAGGGTGACGGCTCCGGCCGACCAGTCGACGTGCGGGGTCGGCTCGTCGACGTGCAGGGTCCGCGGCAGCACCCCGTGCCGCATCGCCATGACCATCTTGATGATCCCGGCGACACCGGCGGCGGCCTGGGTGTGGCCCATGTTCGACTTGATGGAGCCGAGCAGCAGCGGCCGGTCGGCCGGCCGGTCCTGGCCGTAGGTCGCCAGCAGGGCCTGTGCTTCGATCGGGTCGCCGAGCGTCGTACCCGTGCCGTGGGCCTCGACGGCGTCGACCTCGCCCGCAGTCAGGCCTGCGTTGGCCAGAGCCTGCCGGATGACGCGTTGCTGGGCGGGGCCGTTGGGGGCGGTGAGGCCGTTTGAGGCACCGTCCTGGTTGACCGCCGTACCACGGACCACGGCCAGTACCGGGTGTCCGTTGCGCCGGGCGTCGGACAGCCGCTCCACCAGCATGACGCCGGCACCCTCGGACCAGCCCGTGCCGTCGGCGTCGGCGGAGAACGCCTTGCACCGGCCATCGGCCGCGAGGCCCCGCTGCCGGCTGAACTCCACGAAGGCCCCGGGGGTTGCCATCACGGTCACACCGCCCACCAGGGCGAGCGAGCATTCCCCGTTGCGCAGCGCCTGTACCGCCAGGTGCAGGGCCACCAGGGAGGACGAGCAGGCGGTGTCGACGGTGACGGCCGGGCCCTCCAGCCCGAAGGTGTACGACAGCCGGCCGGAGACGACACTGGCCGCGTTGCCCGTGCCGACGAAGCCCTGGACGCCTTCGGGCAGTACGGCGAGCCTGGAGGCGTAGTCGTGGTACATGACGCCGGCGAAGACGCCGGTGCGCGTGCCGCGCAGGGACCGCGGGTCGATGCCGGCCCGCTCGAAGGCCTCCCAGGAGGTCTCCAGCAGCAGCCGCTGTTGCGGGTCCATCGCCACGGCCTCGCGCGGCGAGATCCCGAAGAACGCCGGGTCGAAGGCGGAGGCGTCGAAGAGGAAGCCACCCTCGCGGGCATGGCTCGTCCCCTCCTCGCCGGTGTCGTCGGCGAACAATCCGTCGACGTCCCAGCCACGGTCGTCGGGGAACCCGGAGACGACGTCCCTGCCTTCCAGGACGAGCCGCCACAGGTCGTCCGGGCTCTCCACCCCGCCGGGGTATCGGCAGCCCAGGCCCACGATCGCGATGGGCTCGTCGTCGCGGGCGGCGACGGCGACCGGTGCCGACGGAGCCGCGGGCTCCGCGCCGAGCAGCTCGGTCCGCAGGTGGTCTGCCAGGACCATGGAGGTCGGGTGGTCGAAGACGAGGGTGGCAGGCAGACGGAGGCCGGTGGCGGCGGCGATGAGATTGCGCAGTTCGACCGCGGTCAGGGAGTCGAAGCCCAGTTCGCGGAAGGAGCGGTCGGCCTCGACCGCCTCGGGTCCGGCGTAGCCGAGCACCGCCGCGACCTGGGTGCGCACCAAGTCCAGTACGAACGCTTGCTGTTCGGTGACCGACAGGCCGACGAGGCGTGCGGCGGGCGCCGAGGCGTCGGGGGCTCCGGTACCGGCGGCACGGCGTGCGGGCGCCCGTACCAGGCCCGACAGCAGGGGCGGCAGCATGCCGCTGCCCGCCTGGGCGCGCAGCGCGGCAAGGTCCAGGCCGACCGGCACCATCAGCGGCGGCCGTCCGGCGGCCGTTGCCGCGTCGAACAACGCCACACCATCGGAGGCGGAAAGGGCGTTCACACCGCCACGGCCCAGACGCGAGACGTCCTCCGCGTCCAGAGCATCGCCCATGCCGCCGGCCTCGGCCCACAGACCCCACGCCAGCGACGTACCGGCCAGACCCAGCGCCCCGCGGTGTGCGGCCAGCGCGTCCAGGAACGTGTTGGCCGCCGCGTAGTTGGCCTGGCCGGCACCGCCGAACACACCGGCGGCAGAGGAGAACAGCACGAATGCTGACAGGCCGAGATCACGTGTGAGCTCATGGAGGTTCCACGCCGCATCCACCTTCGGACGCAGCACCGCCGACAGACGCCCAGCAGTCAGTGAACCGACCACGCCGTCGTCCAGCACTCCGGCCGTGTGAACCACCGCCGTCAGCGGGTACTCGGCCGGAATCCCCCCAAGAACAGCCGCCAGCGCCTCACGGTCGGCCACATCACACGCCGCCCACGACACCTCCGCACCCAGACCCGACAGCTCCGCCGACAACCCGACAGCACCCTCGGCACCCTCACCACGACGACTCACCAGCAACAGACGCCGCACACCGTGCTCGACAACCAGATGACGCGCAAACAGCCCACCCAGCGAACCACTCGCACCCGTCACCAACACCGTGCCATCAACCGGCCACTCCGCGGACTCCTCCGCGGGCACCGACGCACGTACCAGCCTCGGAACCAGCACGACGCCATCGCGCACCACCACCTCGGACTCACCCGAAAGCAGGGCAGCCACGATCGTGTGCTCGGGCAGGGCTTCGTCGTCGACGTCCAGGTCGACCAGGGCGAACCGTCCGGGGTGCTCGGTGGCCGCGGAACGTACCAGGCCCCACAGCGCGGCGCCCGCGAGGTCGCGGACAGCCTCGTCCGGGCCCTGCGCCGGCGTCGCGCCATAGGTGACGAAGACCAGCCGCGAGGACTCGAAACGCTCCTCGGCGAGCCAGGCCCGCACCTGGGCGAGTGCCTCGGCTGTCCGGGCGTGCACCGCTGTCGGCAGCACGGCCTCGGGATACGTGTCCGTGGTGATGAAGACCAGGTCCGGTGCGTCGGCGTCCGAAGTCGCCAGCTCGGTCAGGTCGGTGTACCGGGAGCAGTCCAGTCCGGGTATCCGCCCGCCCACCACGGCTCGTGAGACAGGGGCCGGAGCCGCCGTGGTCCGCTCCGCGGGCAGCGCCGTCCAGTCGACCTGGAACAGGGACTCCAGGCGGCCGCCCCGCGTCGCCGCGCCGATCTGCTCGGGTGAGACCGCTCGCAGGGCCAGCGAGTCCACCGAGGCGACGGGCCGACCGGCGGGATCGGCCAGTTCCAGCGACACCGCGCCGTGGCCGGCGGGAGCCAGGCGGACCCGTGCCGCCGCGGCGCCGGCCGCGTGCAGCCGTACGCCGTTCCACGCGAAGGGCAGCCGGGGCGTGTCGGCACCGGCATCGGTGTCGGCATCCGGGCCGGCCAGGAGGTCGCTGCCGAGCGCCAGGGTGTGCAGTGCGGAGTCGAGCAGCGCGGGGTGAAGTCCGAACGCGTCGGCGTCCTTCTGCGAGCCTCCGGCCAGGGCGAGTTCGGCGAACAGTTCGCCGTCGCGCCGCCAGGCCGCCCGCAGTCCCCGGAACAGGGGTCCGTAGCGGAGCCCGGAGGCGTCGAGCAGCTCGTACGCGTCGTCCACCGGGACGGGGATCGCGCCGGCCGGCGGCCAGGCACCGAGATCGGCGGTGGCGGCACGCACATCGTGCACCAGCAGCCCTGCGGCGTGCCGGACCCACGGCTCGTCGTCGGTGCCGGCCGCGCGGGAGTACACGGCGACCGCGCGGCGGCCCGAGGCGTCCGGCTCTCCGACCGTGACCTGGACCTGCACGGCGTCTCCGGCCTCCGGCAGGACCAGCGGGGTCCGGAGCGTCAGCTCCTCAAGGGCCGGGGCGCCGGCCCTTTCGCCGGCGTGCAGGGCCAGTTCGACGAAGGCTGTCCCCGGGACCAGGACGGAGCCCATGACGGCATGGTCGGCGAGCCAGGGGTGCGTGCGCAGCGACAGCCGGCCGGTGAGGACGCACCCGTCGGCGTCGGCGAGGGACACCGCCGCTCCGAGCAGCGGATGTCCGGCGGTCGAGAGGCCGAGGCCGGTGGCGTCACCGGGCAGCGAAGTGCCGGTCTCCGGCCAGAAGCGCTCGCGCTGGAACGGGTAGGTGGGCAGGTCGATGCGCCGCGCGCCCGTCCCGGCGAAGAGTGCGTCCCAGTCGGCCACCGCGCCGCGGACGTGTGCCTGGGCGAACGCGGTGGTGACGGTCTCCGCTTCGGCGCGATCCGCGCGCAGCGTGGGCGCGAAGACGGCCGCGGTCTCGTCGGTGATGCACGCCTGGGCGAGGGCGGACAGGGTGCCGTCGGGTCCGAGCTCGACATAGGCCGTGACCCCGGCGGCTTCGAGGGCACGGATGCCGTCGAGGAAGCGGACTGCCTCGCGGACGTGCCGGACCCAGAAGTCTGCCGTACCCATCTCGTCGGTGACCAGGGCGCCGGTCAGGCTGGAGACGACCGGGATGCGCGGGGTGCCGTACGTCAGCCCCTGCGCGACCTCACCGAAGGCATCCAGCATGCCGTCCATGCGCGGCGAGTGGAACGCGTGGCTGACGGCAAGGCGCTTG
>NZ_JBVICA010000053.1:0-5158 GCF_055573115.1 Streptomyces sp. NPDC030222 | reverse complement strand
GCGGTCGCGATCGTGGGGTCGTTCCCGGGCCGCAAGACCAAGCGCCTTGCCGTCAGCCACGCGTTCCACTCGCCGCGCATGGACGGCATGCTGGACGCCTTCGGTGAGGTCGCGCAGGGGCTGACGTACGGCACCCCGCGCATCCCGGTCGTCTCCAGCCTGACCGGCGCCCTGGTCACCGACGAGATGACGTCGGCAGACTTCTGGGTCCGGCACGTCCGGGAGGCAGTCCGCTTCCTCGACGGCATCCGTGCCCTCGAAGCCGCCGGCGTGACGACGCATCTCGAACTCGGACCCGACGGCGTGCTCTCCGCTCTCGCGCAGGACTGCGTCACCCGCGACGAGGCGGCCTTCCTCCCCGTCCTGCGCACGGACCGTCCCGAGGACGCCACCCTCGGCTCGGCCCTCGCCCAGGCGCATCTGCGGGGGATCGGCGTCGACTGGGAGGCGTACTACGCCGGCACCGGCGCCCGCCGCGCGGACCTGCCCACCTACGCCTTCCAGCGGCAGAGGTACTGGCTGGAGGCGCCCGCCCACGCCCTGGCGGGCGACGTCGTCTCCGCCGGTATCGGCGCGACCGAGCACCCGCTCCTCGGCGCGGCGGTCGACCTGCCCGACTCGGACGGGCTCCTCTTCACCGGGCGCCTCTCCCTGCGCACCCACCCCTGGCTGGCGGACCACCGGGTCGCCGGCACCGTGCTGGTGCCGGGCGCAGCGCTGGTGGAACTCGCCGTCCGGTCGGGCGACCACGTCGGCTGCGGCCGGCTGGACGACCTGACCCTTGAGGCACCGCTCGTCCTGCCCGAGACGGGCGGGATGCAGCTGCGGCTTGCTGTGGCCGAGCCGGATGCGAGCGGGCGCCGGGCCTTCCAGGTCTACTCGCGCCCCGAGCAGGCCGCCCCCGACGAGCCGTGGATACGTCACGCCGACGGCGTCCTGGCAGCCGACACATCGGACACCGCCCCCCAGGTCCTGGGGGAGTGGCCGCCGGCCGGCGCCGTCGAGTGCGCCGTGGACGACCTGTATCCCGGCTTCGACGCCATCGGACTCGGCTACGGCCCCGCCTTCCGTAATCTGCGCCGGGCCCACCGGCTCGGGGACGAGGTGTTCGCCGAGATCGCACTGGACGAGGACCGCGTGCCGGAAGGCGCCCTGTACGGACTCCACCCGGCGCTGCTCGACGCCGCCCTGCACGCCGTCGGGCTCGGGGAGTTCTTCCCCGATGGCCCCGAGGGTGCGCGGCTGCCCTTCTCGTGGGCCGGTGTACGACTGCACACCGCCGGCGCCGCCGCGCTGCGCGTACGGATGGCACCGGCAGGCCGGGACGCAGTGGCGCTGACGCTGTGGGACGGGACGGGGCAGCCCGTCCTGACCGTCGACTCGCTCGTGCTGCGCCCCTTCGCCACCGAAGGCATCGCCCCCGCCGGACCCGGCGCCGGACTCGTCCGCGAGGCGCTGTTCGGGATCGACTGGACCGCCCTGTCGCTGCCCGAGGCGCGGCCGGAATCCGCCGACCGCTGGGCGCTGCTCGGAGCGGACCCGCTCAAGGCGGGCGCGGGCCTGGAACGGGCCGGAGTCCTCGGCGACCCGGCCGGATCCACCCACCCCGACCTGGGCGCACTGGGCGAGGCGTTCGACATGGCCGAGGCCCTGGGGGAGCCGGCACCGGAGACGGTCCTCGTGTCCCTGGCCCCCGCCCTCGCGACGACATCGGGCCGGCGTACCGACACAGACGCGGTGGCGACATCTGCCGTGGCCTCGGCCGCGCACGCCGCGACCGGCAACGCCCTGGAGCTGGTCCAGGGGTGGCTGGCGGACGAACGCTTCGCCGCGTCCCGGCTCGTGGTCGTCACCCGCGGCGCCGTCGCCACGGACCCCGACGAGGACGTGGCGGACTTGGCGCACGCCGCGGTCTGGGGCCTGGTGCGCTCCGCCCAGGCAGAGCACCCTGGCCGGTTCGTGCTGATCGACCTCGACGGCCAGGACGCCTCCCACCGGGCCCTGCCCGCCGCGCTCGCCACCGACGAGACCCAGCTCGCCCTGCGCGACGGAACCGCACGAGCACCCCGTCTGACCCGCGCGGCGCTCGCCCCGCCCGCCCCGCCCGCGGCCGGCACACCCGCCGGCCACGGCCCGGACCCCCAGGGCACGGTCCTGATCACCGGGGCCACCGGCACCCTGGGCGGCCTGCTCGCGCGGCACCTCGTCGCCGAGCACGGTGTGCGGCACCTGCTGCTCACCAGCCGCCGCGGCGCCGCGGCAGCGGGCGCCCCCGAACTCGCCGACGCGCTCACCGAGGCGGGTGCCCGGATCACCTGGGCGGCCTGCGACACGGCCGACCGGGACGCCTTGGCCGCGCTGCTGGATTCCGTCCCGGCCGAACACCCGCTGACCGCGGTCGTGCACACCGCCGGGGTGCTCGACGACGGAACGGTCACCTCGCTCACCCCCGAGCGGGTCGCGAAGGTGCTGCGGCCCAAGGCCGACGCGGCATGGAACCTGCACGAACTGACCCGGGACCTCGACCTGTCGGCGTTCGTACTGTTCTCCTCGGCGGCCGGCGTGTTCGGCAACGCAGGACAGGCCAACTATGCGGCGGGTAACGCGTTCCTCGACGCACTCGCCCAGCACCGCCGGGCACAGGGCCTGGCGGGTCTCTCGCTCGCCTGGGGCCTGTGGGACGACGAAGCAGGCATGGCCGCGACCCTCGACGACCAGGACCGGCAGCGACTCGGCCGCGGCAGCATGAACGCTCTGTCGGCAGCCGACGGGCTGGCCCTCTTCGACGCGGCCCTGCGGGCGTCCACGCCCGGGCAGGACGGCGGAGAAGGCGGCGACGGCGGAGACGGCACGGCTGCGAACGCCGACGGGACCGACACCGCCGGGCCGCAGGGGACCGCGAGCCTGCTCGTGCCCGTCCGGCTCGATCTGGCCGCACTCCAGGCCCAGGTGGACGACTTCGTCACACCCCTGCTGCGCGGCCTGCTGCGTACGCCCGTACGACGGAGGGCGAGCGGCGGCGCGACAGCGGACGCCCCGGGATCGCTGGCGGAGCGGCTGGCCCAACTGCCGCCCGCAGAACGGGACCGGGTGCTGCTCGACACGGTCCGCACGCACGTCGCCCAGGTGCTGGGTCACAGCGATGCGGCAGCCATCGAACCGGTCAGCGCGTTCAAGGAACTCGGCTTCGACTCGCTGACGGCGGTCGAGCTGCGCAACCGGCTCGGCGCGGCCACCGGGCTCCGGCTCCCGGCCACGCTCGTCTTCGACTACCCGACCCCCGAGCAACTCGGCGGATACCTGCACTCCGCACTGCCCCTCGGCGCCGACGGGCCCACCGTTTTCGGTGAACTCGACCGTCTGGAAGCCGCGTTGGGCGCGGCGGAGGCGGCGGACGCGGACAGCGTCACCCGCTCGCGCATCACGATGCGCCTCCAGGCCCTCGTGGCCAAGTGGCACGCCGGCCAGGACACCGGACGTACCACCAGCACCGTTCAGGACACGGACGACGACCTCGACACGGTCACCGACGACGAGCTTTTCGACCTGCTCGACGACGAACTCGGCGCTTCCTGAGCACCTTGAGCCCGCCGGGCGGGGCATCCCCCCGCCCCGCCCGGCGCCCCGACCACCACCACGGACAGACCCGTACGACCGCCTCTCTGGCATGGAGCCCACGCACATGGTGAACGAGGACAAGCTTCGCGACTACCTCAAGCGGGCGACCGCCGATCTGCGCCAGGCCCGCAGGCGGTTGCGCGAGGTCGAGGAGCAGAACCAGGAACCCATCGCGATCGTCGCGATGAGCTGCCGCTACCCGGGCGGTGTCCGCACCCCCGAGGACCTTTGGCGGCTCGTCGCCGACGGCCGGGACGCGATCTCCGGATTCCCGGCCGACCGCGGCTGGGACGTGGAGACGCTCTACGACGCCGACCCCGACAGCGCCGGATCCAGCTACGTCGGCGAGGGCGGCTTCCTCTACGACGCCGCCCGGTTCGACCCCGCCCCCTTCGGGATCTCGCCGCGCGAGGCTCTGGCGATGGATCCGCAGCAGCGGCTGCTGCTGGAGACCTCGTGGGAGGCGTTCGAACGGGCCGGTATCGACCCGACCTCGATGCGCGGCAGCCGGACGGCCGTCTTCGCCGGCGTGATGTACCACGACTACACCGCCCGCCTGGACTCCGTTCCCGAAGGAGTCGAGGGCTTCCTCGGCACCGGCAGCTCCGGAAGCATCGCCTCCGGCCGCGTGGCGTACACCTTCGGCCTCGAGGGCCCGGCCGTCACCGTCGACACCGCGTGCTCGTCCTCCCTGGTCACCCTGCACCTGGCGGTGCAGGCGCTGCGGGCGGGGGAGTGCTCCATGGCCCTCGCCGGCGGTGTCACCGTGATGGCGACCCCGGCCACCTTCACCGAGTTCAGCCGTCAGCGCGGGCTGGCCCCCGACGGACGCTGCAAGCCCTTCGCGGCAGCCGCCGACGGCACCGGATGGGGCGAGGGCGTCGGCATGCTGCTCGTGGAGCGCCTGTCGGACGCGCAGCGCAACGGGCGCCCGGTGCTCGCCGTCATCCGGGGTTCCGCGATCAACCAGGACGGTGCGAGCAACGGCCTCACGGCCCCGAACGGCCCGTCTCAGCAGCGCGTCATCCACCAGGCACTCACCAACGCCCGCCTCTCGGCCGCCGACGTGGACGTGGTCGAGGCCCACGGCACGGGTACGACGCTTGGTGACCCGATCGAGGCGCAGGCGCTGCTGGCGACGTACGGTCAGGACCGGCCCACCGACCGTCCGCTGCTGCTCGGCTCCATCAAGTCCAACATCGGTCACACGCAGGCCGCCGCCGGCGTCGCGAGCATCATCAAGATGGTCCAGGCGATGCGGCACGGCGTCGTGCCGAAGACCCTCCACCTCGACGAGCCGACCCCGCACGTGGACTGGGAGGCGGGCGCCGTCTCCCTGGTCGGTGAGACGGTCGCCTGGCCGCAGACCGGTGCCCCGCGTCGTGCGGGTGTGTCGTCGTTCGGGTTCAGCGGGACGAATGCGCATGTGATCGTGGAGCAGGCGCCGGAGCCGGTTGAGGGTGGGTCTCGGTCGGGTTTGCCGGTGGTGCCGTGGGTGCTGTCGGGCAGGAGTGCGGGGGCGTTGCGGGCGCAGGCGGAG
>NZ_JBVICA010000052.1:0-3195 GCF_055573115.1 Streptomyces sp. NPDC030222 | reverse complement strand
CGGGGGTGATGGGTGGCTGGTCGTTGCTTGAGAACTGCACAGTGGACGCGAGCATCTGTGGCCAAGTTTTTAAGGGCGCACGGTGGATGCCTTGGCACCAGGAACCGATGAAGGACGTGGGAGGCCGCGATAGGCCCCGGGGAGCTGTCAACCGAGCTTTGATCCGGGGGTGTCCGAATGGGGAAACCCGGCAGTCGTCATGGGCTGTCACCCATACCTGAACACATAGGGTATGTGGAGGGAACGCGGGGAAGTGAAACATCTCAGTACCCGCAGGAAGAGAAAACAACCGTGATTCCGGGAGTAGTGGCGAGCGAAACCGGATGAGGCCAAACCGTATGTGTGTGAGACCCGGCAGGGGTTGCGCATGCGGGGTTGTGGGAGTGAGCTTTTGTGGTCTGCCGGCCATGAGGCGAGTCAGAAACCGTTGATGTAGGCGAAGGACATGCGAAAGGTCCGGCGTAGAGGGTAAGACCCCCGTAGCCGAAATGTCAGCGGCTTGCTTGCTCATTTCCCAAGTAGCACGGGGCCCGAGAAATCCCGTGTGAATCTGGCGGGACCACCCGCTAAGCCTAAATATTCCCTGGTGACCGATAGCGGATAGTACCGTGAGGGAATGGTGAAAAGTACCGCGGGAGCGGAGTGAAATAGTACCTGAAACCGTGTGCCTACAAGCCGTGGGAGCGTCGGGATCCTTTGGATCCTCGTGACTGCGTGCCTTTTGAAGAATGAGCCTGCGAGTTAGCGGTGTGTAGCGAGGTTAACCCGTGTGGGGAAGCCGTAGCGAAAGCGAGTCCGAATAGGGCGATTGAGTTGCACGCTCTAGACCCGAAGCGGAGTGATCTAGCCATGGGCAGGTTGAAGCGGAGGTAAGACTTCGTGGAGGACCGAACCCACCAGGGTTGAAAACCTGGGGGATGACCTGTGGTTAGGGGTGAAAGGCCAATCAAACTCCGTGATAGCTGGTTCTCCCCGAAATGCATTTAGGTGCAGCGTCGTGTGTTTCTTGCCGGAGGTAGAGCACTGGATAGGCGATGGGCCCTACCGGGTTACTGACCTTAGCCAAACTCCGAATGCCGGTAAGTGAGAGCGCGGCAGTGAGACTGTGGGGGATAAGCTCCATGGTCGAGAGGGAAACAGCCCAGAGCATCGACTAAGGCCCCTAAGCGTACGCTAAGTGGGAAAGGATGTGGAGTCGCAGAGACAACCAGGAGGTTGGCTTAGAAGCAGCCACCCTTGAAAGAGTGCGTAATAGCTCACTGGTCAAGTGATTCCGCGCCGACAATGTAGCGGGGCTCAAGCGTACCGCCGAAGTCGTGTCATTCGTACAGAAGCCCCAACGGGTGTACGGATGGGTAGGGGAGCGTCGTGTGCCGGGTGAAGCAGCACTGGAAGGTAGTTGTGGACGGTTCACGAGTGAGAATGCAGGCATGAGTAGCGATACAAGAGTGGGAAACTCTTGCGCCGATTGACTAAGGGTTCCTGGGTCAAGCTGATCTGCCCAGGGTAAGTCGGGACCTAAGGCGAGGCCGACAGGCGTAGTCGATGGACAACCGGTTGATATTCCGGTACCCGCTTTGAAACGCCCAATATCGAGCCCATTAATGCTAAGGCCGTGAAGCCGTCCTGGATCCTTCGGGTGAAGGGGAGTGGTGGAGCCGCTGACCCAAGGTGGTAGTAGGTAAGCGATGGGGTGACGCAGGAAGGTAGTCCAGCCCGGGCGGTGGTTGTCCCGGGGTAAGGGTGTAGGGCGCTGTCTAGGCAAATCCGGACAGCATGAGCCTGAGACCTGATGCCGAGCCGATTGTGGTGAAGTGGATGATCCTATGCTGTCGAGAAAAGCCTCTAGCGAGTTTCATGGCGGCCCGTACCCTAAACCGACTCAGGTGGTCAGGTAGAGAATACCGAGGCGTTCGGGTGAACTATGGTTAAGGAACTCGGCAAAATGCCCCCGTAACTTCGGGAGAAGGGGGGCCACGTCTGGTGATGAGTCTTGCACTCTGAGCTGGGGGTGGCCGCAGAGACCAGCGAGAAGCGACTGTTTACTAAAAACACAGGTCCGTGCGAAGCCGTAAGGCGATGTATACGGACTGACGCCTGCCCGGTGCTGGAACGTTAAGGGGACCGGTTAGCTCTGATTCGTCAGGGCGAAGCTGAGAACTTAAGCGCCAGTAAACGGCGGTGGTAACTATAACCATCCTAAGGTAGCGAAATTCCTTGTCGGGTAAGTTCCGACCTGCACGAATGGCGTAACGACTTCTCGACTGTCTCAACCATAGGCCCGGTGAAATTGCACTACGAGTAAAGATGCTCGTTTCGCGCAGCAGGACGGAAAGACCCCGGGACCTTTACTACAGTTTGATATTGGTGTTCGGTTCGGCTTGTGTAGGATAGGTGGGAGACTGTGAAGCTTGGACGCCAGTTCAGGTGGAGTCGTCGTTGAAATACCACTCTGGTCGTGCTGGATGTCTAACCTGGGTCCGTGATCCGGATCAGGGACAGTGTCTGATGGGTAGTTTAACTGGGGCGGTTGCCTCCTAAAGGGTAACGGAGGCGCCCAAAGGTTCCCTCAGCCTGGTTGGCAATCAGGTGTTGAGTGTAAGTGCACAAGGGAGCTTGACTGTGAGACCGACGGGTCGAGCAGGGACGAAAGTCGGGACTAGTGATCCGGCGGTGGCTTGTGGAAGCGCCGTCGCTCAACGGATAAAAGGTACCCCGGGGATAACAGGCTGATCTTCCCCAAGAGTCCATATCGACGGGATGGTTTGGCACCTCGATGTCGGCTCGTCGCATCCTGGGGCTGGAGTCGGTCCCAAGGGTTGGGCTGTTCGCCCATTAAAGCGGTACGCGAGCTGGGTTTAGAACGTCGTGAGACAGTTCGGTCCCTATCCGCTGTGCGCGTAGGAGTCTTGAGAAGGGCTGTCCCTAGTACGAGAGGACCGGGACGGACGAACCTCTGGTGTGCCAGTTGTTCTGCCAAGGGCATGGCTGGTTGGCTACGTTCGGGAGGGATAACCGCTGAAAGCATCTAAGCGGGAAGCCTGCTTCGAGATGAGGACTCCCACCCACTTGATGGGGTAAGGCTCCCAGTAGACGACTGGGTTGATAGGCCGGATATGGAAGCCAGGTAACTGGTGGAGTTGACCGGTACTAATAGGCCGAGGGCTTGTCCTCAGTTGCTCGCGTCCACTGTGT
>NZ_JBVICA010000051.1:0-6126 GCF_055573115.1 Streptomyces sp. NPDC030222 | reverse complement strand
TGCTCGATCTCGGTTCCGAGACCGATGAGGTGTCGGTGGCGGCGATTCCCGCTGCGTTGGCGTCCGGCGAGCCGGAGCTGGCCATCCGCGAGGGTTCAGTGACAGCACCTCGCCTGGTCCGCGTACTGTCGTCGGACAGTGCGGCCGACACGCCGATCAGCCTCGGTGACCCGTCCGGCACCGTGTTGGTCACCGGTGCCACGGGCAGCCTCGGCCGCCTGTTCGCCCGCCACCTCGTGACCACATATGGCGTCGAGCGCCTGCTGCTCACCAGCCGACGGGGCCCCTCGGCTGACAGCACCGAGGAACTGGTCGCGGAGCTTGTCGAGTTGGGTGCTCACGTCGACCTGGTCGCCTGTGACCTCGCGGACCGGGATGCGCTGGCGGAGTTGCTGGCATCGATACCGGCGGAGCATCCGCTGACGGCTGTGGTTCACACGGCGGGTGTCCTGGACGACGGCATCCTGTCTTCGCTGACTCCGGAGCGGGTCTCGGGGGTGCTACGTCCGAAGGTGGACGCGGCCTGGAACCTGCACGAGCTGACGCGCGATCTCGACCTGTCTGCCTTCGTGTTGTTCTCGGGGGCGGCTGCCGCGTTCGGTGCGGCGGGTCAGGCGAACTACGCGGCCGCGAACGCGTTCCTGGAGGCGCTGGCCGAGCAGCGCCGTGCGGAGGGCCTGCCTGCCACCGCGCTCGCCTGGGGCCTGTGGGCCCCGCAGGCAGGTAGCGAGGTCGGGATGGCGGGTCAGCTGGACGAGGTTGACCTGCGTCGTATCGCCCGGGACGGTCTCGCCGCGTTCACGGGCGATGAGGGTCTGTCCCTCTTCGACACGGCGATGACGGTGGATTCGGCGGTGCTCCTGCCGATGCATCTCGATGTCGCGGTGCTGCGGGCACAGGCGGCATCGGCGGGGGCGACGCCGGCGCTGCTGCGAGCTCTCGTACGTGTCCCCGCGCGTCGGAGCGTCGAGCGGCCTGGCGGAGGCTTGGACGCCGGTTCGCCGTTGGTCGCGCGCTTGCTCGGTCTGCCGGCCGCGGAGCACGAGGGTGTGCTGCTGGACCTGGTGTGCGGGCGTGTGGCCGCAGTGCTGGGTTACTCCGGCGCGGAGGCGGTTGATGCCGAACGGGCCTTCAGGGACCTTGGCTTCGACTCCCTGACGGCTGTTGAGCTGCGCAATGTGCTGAAGGCGGAGACCGGTCTGCGGCTGCCCCCGACGCTGATCTTCGACTACCCGACGCCGGCGGGTCTGGCCCGCCATCTGCTCACTGAGCTGGCGCTGAGCAATGGGTTCGATGGTCAGGACGGTGTGCGGGGGCACCTGATGCCGCCCGTACGGTCGACCCCGGGTATTTCCGAGGATCCGATCGTGATCGTGGGCATGGGTTGTCGTTTCCCTGGTGGTGTGCGCACGCCCGAGGATCTGTGGCAGCTGGTGGCCATGGGTGGGGACGGCATCAGCTCCTTCCCGACGGACCGCGGTTGGGATGTGGAGGCGCTGTATCACCCGGATGCGGACCACGCGGGTACTTCGTATACGCGTGAGGGTGGGTTCCTGCACGATGCGGCCGAGTTCGATGCGGCGTTCTTCGGGATCTCGCCGCGTGAGGCTCTGGCGATGGATCCGCAGCAGCGGCTGCTGCTGGAGACCTCGTGGGAGGCGTTCGAGTGTGCCGGTATCGACCCGTCGTCGCTGCGCGGGAGCCGTACCGGTGTCTTCGCAGGCGTCATGTACCACGACTACGTGACAGGCGTCGGCATCGGGAACGGCGCCGGTGGCGGTGACGAATTGCCTGAAGGCGTCGAGGGATACCTGGGCACCGGCAATGCCGGCAGCATCGCCTCCGGCCGGATCGCCTACACCTTCGGTCTGGAGGGGCCTGCGGTCACTGTTGATACGGCGTGTTCGTCGTCGCTGGTGGCGTTGCATTGGGCTATGCAGGCGCTGCGTAATGGTGAGTGCGATTTGGCGCTGGCCGGTGGTGTGGCTGTCATGGCGACTCCGGAGACGTTCATCGACTTCAGTCGTCAGCGGGGTCTTTCGGCCGACGGTCGTTGCAGGTCGTTCGCGGAGGCCGCGGACGGCACGGGCTGGGCCGAGGGTGCGGGCATGCTGCTGGTGGAGCGGCAGTCTGACGCCCGGCGCAACGGGCATCCGGTGCTGGCGGTGGTGCGTGGTTCGGCGATCAACCAGGACGGTGCGAGCAATGGTCTGACGGCGCCGAACGGTCCGTCGCAGCAGCGGGTGATCCGTGAGGCTCTGGCGGGTGCGGGTCTGTCTGCCGCTGAGGTGGACGCGGTGGAGGCGCACGGTACGGGTACGCGGTTGGGTGACCCGATCGAGGCGCAGGCGCTGCTGGCCACGTACGGCCAGGACCGCCCGGCCGGCCGGCCGCTGCTGCTGGGTTCGATCAAGTCGAACATCGGTCACACGCAGGCCGCGGCGGGTGTCGCGGGTGTGATCAAGATGGTTATGGCGATGCGGCACGGGGTGCTGCCCAGGACCTTGCATGTGGATGCTCCGTCGAGTCGGATCGACTGGGGGGCCGGTGAGGTCAGCTTGCTGACGGAGGCGGTGGACTGGCCGGAGACCGGCCGTCCGCGCCGCGCGGGCATCTCCTCCTTCGGTATCAGCGGCACCAACGCCCACACGATCATCGAGCAGCCACCGGTTCTGGACGAGGCGGACGCGTCTGAGGTACTGGGATCACTGCCGATGGTGCCCTGGGTGCTCTCGGCGAAGGGCGAGGAGGCGCTGCGCGAGCAGGCACGCCTGCTGCAGGCCCATGTCCTGGCCGCGCCGAATGCGCGTCCGGTCGACATCGCGTGGTCGCTGGTGGCCGGTCGGGCGTCGTTCGAGGACCGTGCTGCGGTCGTGGCCGCGGACCGTGAGGGTCTGGTGGCCGGTCTCGACGCGCTTGCGGAGGGCCGTTCGGCTGCGGGAGTGGTGAAGGGCTCGCCGGCCTCCGGCAAGGTCGCCTTCCTGTTCACCGGTCAGGGCAGCCAGCGACTCGGAATGGGGCGTGAACTCTACGGCGCCTACCCGGTCTTCGCGGACGCACTGGACGCGGTGTGTGAACGGCTGGAACTTCCGTTGAAGAATGTGTTGTTCGGGTCGGACGTGGCTCTGTTGGACCGGACGGAGTTCACGCAGCCGGCGCTGTTCGCGGTCGAGGTGGCGTTGTTCCGGCTCGTGGAGAGCTGGGGTCTGCGGCCGGACTTCGTGTCCGGGCACTCCATCGGTGAGATCGCAGCCGGGCATGTTGCCGGGGTCCTGTCCCTGGGCGACGCGTGCACGCTGGTGGCGGCGCGTGGCCGTCTGATGCAGGCGCTGCCGACCGGCGGTGTGATGATCGCGGTGGAGGCGTCGGAGGACGAGGTCCTGCCGCTGCTGACCGGGGCCGATCGGGTGAGCATCGCGGCGATTAACGGTCCGCACTCCGTGGTCATCGCTGGTGACGAGGACGCAGCGCTCGCGATCGTGGAGTCGCTCACGGACCGCAAGACGAAGCGGCTGACCGTGAGCCACGCGTTCCACTCGCCGCACATGGACGGGATGCTGGACGAGTTCCGCCAGGTGGTGCAGCGGCTGTCGTTCGACATGCCGCGTATCCCGATCGTTTCCAATCTGACTGGCGCGGTCGTCTCCGATGACATGGCTTCGGCGGAGTTCTGGGTGCGGCACGTCCGCGAGGCGGTGCGTTTCCTCGACGGCATGCACGCCTTGGAAGATGCCGGTGTCACGACGTACGTCGAGCTCGGTCCCGGTGGCGTGCTCTCGGCCATGGGCCAGGAATGCGTGACGGATGAGGGCGCCGCCTTCGTGCCCGTGCTGCGCAACGGACGTCCCGAGACCGAGTCGGTGGTCACCGCAGTCGCGCAGGCCCATCTGCGGGGTCTGGAGGTGAACTGGCCGGCGTTCTTCGCCGGTTCGGGTGCCCGGCAGGTGGAGCTGCCGACGTACGCCTTCCAGCGGCAGCGCTACTGGCTGCAGCTGACGGGCGCGGTGCGGAGTGCTGTCGGCAACGACATGGACTCCCGTTTCTGGGACGCGGTGGAGCGCGAGGATCTCGAGTCGCTCACCGCCACGCTGGAGATGGACGACGACAGCGCCTGGAGTTCGGTCCTGCCTGCGCTCTCGGCGTGGCGTCGTGGGCTGCGGACGCAGTCGGAGGTGGACGCCTGGCGATACCGGGTGTCGTGGAAGCCGCTGACGGACGGAGCGACCGGGACCGGTGTGCGGTTGTCCGGGTCGTGGCTCGTGGCGGTGCCCGCCGAAGGCGTGGATGACACGGCCGTTGTGGACGCGCTGGCCGGCCGTGGCGCTGAGGTACGCCGGGTCGTTGTCGAGCCGGGGACGGATCGGGCTGCCCTTGCCGTGCTGCTGTCCGGCACCGTCGCCGACGTGCACGCCGATTCCGTCGAAGGTGTGGTGTCGCTTCTTGCTCTGGACGAGGCTGCTGGTGTCGTGGCCACGGCTGGTCTGGTGCAGGCGTTGGGTGATGTCGGGGTGGAGGCGCCGCTGTGGTGCCTGACCCGTGGCGCGGTCAGCGTGGGCCGTTCCGACCGTCTGGTGTCGGCGGTGCAGGCTCAGGTGTGGGGTCTGGGTCGGGTTGCTGCGCTGGAGGTTCCTGGGCGTTGGGGTGGTCTGGTCGACCTGCCTGAGGTGTGGGACGAGCGGGTCATGGCCCGTCTGGTCGGGGTACTGGCCGGAATGGGTGAGGACCAGGTCGCCGTACGTTCCTCCGGCGTGTTCGGACGACGGTTGGTCCGGGCCGCTGTCGGCAGCGCAGGCGCCTGGGCTCCGTCCGGGACGGTGCTGTTGACTGGTGGGACGGGTGCTCTGGGTGGGCGGGTGGCTCGCTGGCTGGCCGGTGCGGGTGCGGAGCGTCTGGTGCTGACCAGCCGCCGGGGCGCGGACGCTCCCGGCGCCGCCGAGCTGACGGCCGAGCTGTCCGGGCTGGGTGTGGACGTGTCGGTCGTGGCGTGCGACGCCTCCGACCGCGACGCCCTCCGTAGCCTCTTGGAGTCCGAGGCCGACACACTGACGGCGGTCGTTCATACCGCGGGGATCCTGGACGACGGTGTTCTGGACGCCCTGACCCCTGAGCGCTTCGAGACCGTCCTGCGTGCCAAGGCGTCTTCCGCGCTCAACCTGCACGAACTGACCGTCGAGCTGGGTATCGAGCTCTCCGCCTTCGTGCTGTTCTCCTCGATGAGCGGCATCACTGGTGCGGCCGGTCAGGCGAACTACGCAGCCGCCAACGCCTATCTGGACGCGCTGGCCGAGCAGCGGCGCGCTGCTGGTCTTGCGGCGACGTCGCTTGCGTGGGGTCCGTGGGCCGAGGGCGGTATGGCTGCCGACGAGGCCTTGGATGCGCGGATGCGGCGTGAGGGTCTGCCGCCGATGGAGCCGGAAACGGCGATGGCTGTCCTGCGGCAGAGCGTTGCCCAGTCGACCGATGCGGCACTGCTGGTCGCGGACGTGGAATGGACGCGCTTCGGGCCTGCCTTCACCGCAGCACGCCCCAGCGCCCTCTTCGCCGAGCTGTCGGAGACCGGGCTTGCCGCGCCCGCTGCCCGTGCCGAGGGCGACACCGCTTCGCCGGCCGAGCGGCTGGCGGGTCTTGGTGTGGCTGAGCTGGAGCGGGAGCTGCTGGGTCTGGTCCGTACGCATGTCGCGGCGGTGCTGGGGCATGACGGCGTGGACGCTGTCGGCGCGGAGCGTGCCTTCAAGGAACTGGGATTTGACTCGCTCACCGCGGTCGAGCTGCGCAACCGGCTGGGTGCCGCGACGGGCGTGCGTCTGCCGGCCACGCTGATATTCGACTACCCGACCGCATCTGCTCTCACCGCCTACCTGCGGGACGAACTGCTCGGCACGCAGGCTCCGATCACTGGCGGCCCGGTGACCGCGGCTGTGAAGACCGTGGACGACGACCCGATCGCGATCGTGGCGATGAGCTGTCGTTTCCCCGGTGGCGTCCGGACCCCCGAGGACCTCTGGCGGCTGCTGGCGAGCGGTGGCGATGGCATTGGTGAGTTCCCGACCGATCGTGGTTGGGACCTGGACCGGCTGTACAGCCCGGATCCGGATCGGCAGGGCACGTTCTATGCCCGTGAGGGTG
>NZ_JBVICA010000050.1:0-6326 GCF_055573115.1 Streptomyces sp. NPDC030222 | reverse complement strand
TGGCTTTCTGGCGTCTGCTGGTTGGTTTGGTGGGTGGGACCAGTGTGACGGCGGGAGTGGGTGGTCGCGGCGGGTTGCGGTGGTGGGTGTGTTTGGGGTGTGACCGAGATACGCGTCAAAGGGGCAACGGGATGATCTTGAAGCCCTGACGGGTCTTCTACGGTGCCGAGACCATGGCAGCCTGTTCGTCGTGCTCGCGCAGCATCCGCATCACGGTTGCTGGTGACGGATGCTGGCCCTTCTTCTTGCCGGTGGTGATGACGAGCCGCTTGGCCATGTCGCGCAGGCTCATCTCCTGTTCCCGCAGGTGCAGAGCCATGGACAGCATGGATTCGTCTGCGACGCTGGCGCCGCCGATGGTCTTGCCGCGCTTGCGGGCGGACTCGTGGCCTTCGAGCGTGCGGTCGCGGATGTACTCGCGCTCCATCCCGGACATGGCCGCGAGGACGGTGAACACGATGCCGGACGGGTCGTGCGAGCCCTTCAGTTCTCCAGTGAGGAACTCCAGACCGACGTCGCTCACCTTCAGTTCCTCGGCGAGCATGGCGAGTTCGATGCCGCGACCGAGTCGTTTGTGCTCGTGGACGACGAGGGTGACGGCGACGCCGGAGGAGCGGATCTCCCCGGCGAGCTTCACGGCGGCCTCCAGCTCGGGGCGCCGGGTGGCGCGGGTGGAGATCTTCTCCGAGAAGACCCGGGTGACCCCGGCCTTGGCGAGGGAGTCGAGTTGCGCGTCGAGGGACTGTCGGGCGGTCGAGGCGCGTGCGTAGCCGAGGCGGACGTGGCCGACCGGTTCGGCGCTGGCGCTCACCGGCCGGGGCAGCTCCGTCCATGCCGAACCCGGCTTGCGTACCGCGGGGGTCGGCGCGCTGAGCGCCTTGGCGAGTTGGGGCACGAGGCGGAAGCGGGCGGTGTGGTACTGGATGGCCACCTTGCCTTTGCCGGTCCGGCACGGGGAGCCCGCGGGGGCGGCGCAGGTGGACATCGGGCAGTCGTGCGATTCCACGCGCTTGAAGTCGTCGCTCACGCCCTGGAGCGTTTCATGAGGGTGTTTCAGGAGTCCAGTCGTTTGCAACAACTCATGAAACATGATTGCCGCAGGTGGACAGCCGGGCGAGTGGGTGTTTCACGAGCGACCACCCATGAAACGCCTCACCCGCCAGGCAGGGCGGGGAGTCTGCTGTCGACGGGGCGTGGGCGTTGCTATGTCGTTTCGCCGGTGTCCGCGACCAGGCGGACGAGGGTGTCGACGAGCTCGTCGGCGCTGGTGCGCCACGTGTCCTCGCCGAGGTGGCCGCTGAGTTCCATGTCTGCGATGCCGTGAGCGCCGGCCAGTAGCAGGGCTCCGTAGTGGCGTGCGTTACGGTCCCCTACGAGGGAGGCGACGATGGCCAGGAACTCGTCCTGAAAGCGCACTGAGGCACGGATAGCTGCGGCGGGGTCGCCTTCCGGTCCGCAGAGCTGGCGCATGACGCGGTCGAGCCCTTCACCGCGCTCTCCCGGACCGTGCCCGGGCCGCTTGAACAACAACTGGTACCTGTACGGCTGGTCCCGGCCGACGCCGATGAGGGCGCGGAGAGCGCCGCACAGCTTCTCGGAGGCCGGCAGGGCTGGGTCGGTCCGCAGGGCGTGCATCTGGTCGCCGATCCGTTCCCAGCTCTCGGTCGCGATGGCATCCAGCAGGCTGTCCTTGCCAGTGAAGTGCCGGTACGGCGCTCCCCGCGTCACGCCTGCCCGCGCGCCGATCTCACGCAGGGTGACGGCTTCGGGGCCGCCGAGGTCAAGGAGCTCGGCGGCCGCGTCGAGCAGAGCGCGGCGGGTGAGGGCGGCGGATTCCGCACGGGTGGCCATGGCGCCCATCGTACATTCAGTTGACGATGTCATCTGAATTGGTAACGTAGCTCAGGTGACAACGTCATCTGAACCCCAGAAGCTGATCGTCGTAACTGGCGCCTCCACGGGCATGGGCGCGGCGGCCGCCCGCGAACTGGCCCGTCAGGGATTCCACGTCCTTGCTGGCGTGCGACGCGTCCGTGACGCCGACTCCATCCGATCGACTGGCATCGAGCCGGTCATCCTCGACATCACCAAGCCTGAGCAGGTGGAGGCACTCGCCGCGCGGGTCGCCGGCGACTCGCGCGCGCTGCACGCGCTCGTGAACAACGCCGGCATCCAGGTGAACGCCGCGGTCGAAGCCCTGCCACTCGCGGAGTGGCGGCGGGTGTTCGAAGTCAACCTGTTCGGCCACATCGCCGTCACTCAGGCGCTCCTGCCCGCACTGCTGCGCAGCAAGGGCCGCGTGATCAACATCAGCTCGGTCGGCGGCACGGCCGCCATGGCCACATACGGCGCGTACGCCGGCACGAAGTTCGCCCTGGAGGCGGTCAGCGACTCGCTCCGCCGTGAGGTCGCGCCGCTGGGCGTACAGGTGGTCGTGGTCCAGCCCGGCGGTGTCCGCACGGAGATGGCCGCCCGCGGGGTCCAGGCGGCGAACGATCTGGCCGTCCGGATGACGCCGGAGCAGGACGAGCGCTACGGCAGCCTGGTCCAGGCGAACAACAAACTGATGGCCACGGGCACCGCATCGGGCCTGACCGCTGACGCCGCCGCCCGGGTCATCGCGAAGGCCGTGACAACCCGCAAGCCGCGCACCCGCTACACCGCCGGCCGGGACGCCGCCCTGATCACCCGCCTGGTCCGGATCCTGCCCGACCGCACGCTCGACCGCATCCTCGCCGCCAACCTGCGCCGCCACTACCCGAAGGGAGCCGTCGCTTGACGAGGACTCCACACCCAGCTCCGCCCCCTGTCGTGGTGCGGCCACCGATGAGTTCACAGCCGACGGAATCCCGCGCGCCTGCCGCCCGGCTTCGCCTGATCAGGCGGCTGTTCCGAAGCCCTCGGCGTGCAGGTCCTGGTGGCGGAGCTGGGTGAAGTCGACGTCGAGTTTCGGGTCGTACGCCTCGGGCTGGATACCGAGTTCGTGGGTGGAGTACTCGCCGAACCGTTTGATGTGCTCGGTCAGGTACGGCGAGATGTGCGCCAAGTCCTCCGGATCGATCTCCCATCCCTCCTCCAGCAGCTGCCGCACGATCTCCGCGATGTCCAGGGCGTTGTGGAAGATCACCGCGTTCGTGAGCAGCGCGTTGAACTTCATCGCCTTCTCCTGCTCGACCGGGTCGTTGTCGGCGATGACGCCGCGGTTGCCGAAGCCGATCCACTGGGAGAACCGGTTGAACGACTCCACCTTGTTCGTCGCCGCGGTCACCCGTCGGCGCAGCGGCGCGTCCGAGAGGTAGCGCAGCAGCTGGACAGTGCGAATCACACGGCCGACCTCGCGGAAGGCGGCGTAGGTGGCGTTCTTCCGCGACCCCGAGCGCAGGCGCTTGAGCAGCGTGGAGGAGGAGATGGTGCCTTCGCGTACGGAGACGGCGACCCGCATCAGGTGCCGGAACTGGGACTCGATCAGGTCAAAGTCGATGACGTGCTTGCCCGGCTCGCCGAACAGGGCGTCGATGTGCACGTACTCCGTCTGCTTGGAGGGCCGGTAGAAGGTCAGTTCCTTCCAGTTCCTGATCCTAGGCATCAAGTCGAAGCCCAGCAGGTGGGCGAGCGCAAAGACAGGGAAGCTCTGGCCCTGCGTATCCGCGTGCACCGTGGTCGGCTGTACCTCGCTGGTGTTCTTCAGCAGGCCCTCGATGATGTAGACGGCCTCCCACACCCCGCACGGGATGAAGTGCGTGAACAGCGCGATGTACGTATCCGAGACGTGGTGGTAGGCGATCCCGCCCGGCTTGCCGTACCTGACGCTCGTCTCGGAGAGCAGGTTGTCGAGATACGTGTCCATGTGGGTGCCGTCCGCCGCCACCGCGGTCCCGTCGCCCCACGCCTGCGAGATGTCCAGGCGGGCGTGCGCGTTGACGAGGTCCGCGACGGCTTCGTTGAGCAGCGCGATGGAGAAGTGCTTGTTGGCGACGTACGACAGCTCGTGCCCGGATACGCCGGGGATGTGTCGGGCGGCCTCGTACGGGCCCATGTTGGTGCTTTTGACGAAGGTGACGATCACGTAGCGGCCCAAGGGGTCGGTGAGCTTGGGCTCGTTGCCCGACGGCGGGCCGAACCGGCGCCACCACTCCACCCAGTACGCGGTCCTCGCCACGATCCCCATCAGGGACCGCTCCGGCATCCTCGCCTTGATCTCCTGCTCCAGCCGCTTCGCCGAGGGCCGCTGACCGTCGGCCCGGTACGCCTTCAGCGACGGGATGCCCGTCTCCGGATCGATGACCAGGCCCTCGTTCTCCGGGTACCCGGCGTCCGCCGCCGCGGCGGCGCCTCGCAACTTGTCCTCCAGCTGCCGGCGGAAGAACGCCGCGTCGAACTCGGCGCTCTCGCCCGGCTCGGCGAGGCCCACCTCCACCAGATAGGACCCCAGCGTCTCCTGGACGACCTCCCAGTCCAGCAGCTGCTCGGACCAGTCGGCGTACTCCTCCGAGCCGACCACCGCGACGTCGCCGGTACGCAGCTCCTCCGCCAGCGCGGTGAAGACCATCGCCTCGAAGTGCTTGCGCACGAACTGCCCGGTCCGTGTCTTGTCGATCACGGCCTTGCGCCAGTTCTGGGTGGCGAAGGAGATGTCGACCTCCTTGCCCTCCTCGTTGAAGGCGGTGATGTACTCGCCGCGGGCCGACTGGTGCCGCTGGGCGTGTGCGAGCGCGTCCAGCACCCTGCTGTCCTCGCTGGTCGCGGTGAACTTCAGGTTCTCGGCCCCGGCCAGGTCGAACATCACCGCCCGGTCCCGGCCGATCTGCCCGTACAGCAGGACTTCCCAGAAGTTGCCGTGGTGGGCAGAGACCTTCTCGATCTGCTCGTACTGCTTGGCGAACCCACCGAAGCCCTCCACCGCCCGCGTGACCGCACCCAACCCGCCGGCCTGCACCATCTGGGCCTTCACCAGGGCGATCACTGCCGGGGAGACCCTTCCCTCCAGCCGCTTCGCGACCTCGTCCACCGACGCCTCCTCGTCCAGGCCCTCCAGCGCCTGGCGGGTCTCGGCGGTCATGGCCGCGGCCTTCGTGAGCGCCTCCTGGGCCGGGCCGCCCTCGTCGATGTGCTTGAGCACGGTGCGGTAGTTCCCGATCAGAGCCTCGACGATCTCCCGCTCGGCGAGCCGGATCTCCTCCAGCTCCGCTTTCGCCTTCTTGATCTTCGTAGCCACGCGCTTGCAGAACATCGTCGCGAGGTCGTCCCGCACCCGCATCCTCGCCTTGTGCGTCAAGGCCGCGACCAGCGCGATGCGTTTGACGGGGACGAAGTCCCGGAGCTCCGAGGCGTCCGCCGCGTCCGCTTCTCCGGCGAAGTCGGTGATCTTCCCAGCGGCGACGCCGTCCATCCACACATCGGTGTCGCCGAGACCGTCCAGCCATTCCAGACGCTTGGTCAGGTTCTTGAAGTGCGACCAGGTCGGGCCCTTGGCGGGCTTCTTCAGCCGGTTGAACAGCGTCGTTCCGTCGCTGTCGCGTTCCTCCAGTAACCGCATGAGCCCTGCCCGCTGAGCGGCGCTCATGCGGTCGTGGATCCCTGTACGGATCGAAGCGTTCACCTCGGTGCGGATCTTCGAAGCCATCTTGTCGAAGGTGGAGAACCCAGGCAGCTCCAGCCCGGCCTCCACTACCTTCTCCAGCGCGATGTTGATCAGATCCGCCGGGCGGTTCTTCGCCGCGGCCTCCTTGCGGATCGACTGCTCGACGATCCCCCGGGCCTTGGCCTGGTCGTACGTCACGCCGACCCGCTTGCGGACCAGACCACGGTGATGCTTGGCCGTCCGCTCCGCCCGGTAGACCGGTAACGTACCCTCCGGCAGTTCCACCGCCCGCCGTACGAAGTCCACCACCATCTCCGGAACGTCCTCCAGCGCCGGGAAACACCCCATGCGCCGGTACGACTTCAGCATCAGAAGCAGGGCCAGCAGGTGCTCATCGCAGTCCGTGGCATCGGTCGCCCACTGAAGCTCATCGCGCGTCGGTGAGAAGAAGAGATGCAGCTCGTGCGCGGTGATCAGCCGCTTGAACCGCGGATACGCGGTCCGCTCGATCGAAGTCACAACCCACCCCAGGCCCCAGACGACGCTCAACATCACCACCAACGACACTGAGCCGAACGGGTGACGGGCCGGGCGCTCAGGGCTTCAAGATCATCCCGTTGCCCCTTTGACGCATATCTCGGTCACACCCCTGTTTGAGGTGCCAGTTGGTCATCTTGCGTTTGATGACGCGGGGGTTGGAGCGTTGTCTGCGGGGTGGCAGGAGTCTTTCCAGCAGCTCACGGAT
>NZ_JBVICA010000049.1:0-7069 GCF_055573115.1 Streptomyces sp. NPDC030222 | reverse complement strand
TGGCGTCGGCGGAGTTCTGGGTGCGGCACGTTCGTGAGGCGGTCCGTTTCCTCGATGGTGTCCGGGCCCTGGAAGCCGCCGGTGTGAGGACGTATCTCGAGCTCGGCCCGGACGGTGTCCTTTCCGCGATGGCGCAGGCATGCCTGACCGACGACACCGACCCCGCCGTCTTCGCCCCCGTCCTGCGCGCCGGACGTGACGAGCGTGAGACGCTGCTCTCGGCGCTCTCCACGGCCTACGTGCGTGGCACCGCTGTCGACTGGAAGGCGTTCTACGCCCCGCTCGGCGCCCAGCGTGTCGATCTGCCGACATATGCCTTCCAGCGCACCGTCTACTGGCTCGACGCCGGCCGCGCGGGCGGCGACGTCACGGCGGCCGGACTCGGCACCGCCGACCACCCGCTGCTCGGCGCCGAAGTCCAACTGCCCGACTCCGAGGGCCACCTCTTCACGGGACGGCTGTCCCTGGCCACCCATCCGTGGCTCGGGGACCACCGGGTCATGGGTGCCGTACTGCTCCCCGGGACGGCCTTCGTCGAACTCGCGCTCCGGGCCGGCGAGCACGTCGGCTGTGACCTGGTCGACGAACTCACCCTGGAAGCCCCCCTGGTGCTGCCCGAACAAGGTGGCGTACAGCTGCGGCTCTCCGTCGGCGCAGCCGACGGCGCGGGCGGACGTCGCAACCTGTCACTGCACTCCCGGCCCGAGGACACGGATCCGGACACACCCTGGACGCGGCACGCCGTCGGTGTGCTCGCGAACGGGAGCGCCCCTGCCCCGCAGAGCCTCCTCGAATGGCCGCCGACCGGAGCGGAAACCGTCCCGGTGGAGGGGCTGTACGAGGGTCTCGCGGACTCCGGCTTCGGCTACGGGCCGGTGTTCCAGGGCCTGCGCGCCGTCTGGCGGCACCAGGACTCGTACTACGCCGAGGTCGCACTGCCCGACGGCGCCGCGGACGAAGCCGCACGGTTCGGCCTGCACCCGGCCCTCCTCGACGCGTCCCTGCACGCGCTCGGTCCGGGCGCCACGGACGCCGACGGAAACGAAGGACGACTCCCGTTCTCCTGGTCCGGCGTGTCCCTGCACGCGGTCGGAGCCACCGAGCTCCGGGTACGCCTGACCACCGCACGGAACGGCGAGGTGGCCCTGACGATCGCCGACGCCACGGGAGCACCGGTCGCCTCGGTGGCCGGACTGGCCCTGCGCTCCATGAGCCGTGACCAGCTGACCGCCGCCCCGGACGCGACGCGTGACGCCCTGTTCCGCGTGGAATGGGTCAGGTCGGCCGACGGCGGGTGCTACGACGACTGGCAGATGCTGGACGAGGAGCTCGGGGCGCTGGGCTCGGATGTCCTGGAGGGCGGTGAGATTCCGTCGGCGCTGGTGGTGCCGTGCTTCGATGCGGTCGCCGAGGATGTGCCGGCTGCGGTGCACGCGGAGACGCGTCGTGCTCTGGTGCTGCTCCAGGAGTGGCTGTCGGACGAGCGGTTCACGGATTCCCGTCTGGTCTTCCTGACGCGGGGTGCAGTGGCTGCGGTTCCGGGTGAGGATGTTGCGGGCCTGCCGCAGGCCGGTGTCTGGGGTCTGGTGCGTTCGGCTCAGTCGGAGAATCCGGGGCGGTTCGTGCTGGTCGATGTCGATGTGGACGCGGAGGGTGGCGTTGCCGCTGGTGTGTCGGCCGCGCTGGCTTCGGGTGAGTCCGAGGTGGTGGTGCGCGATGGCGTCGTGCTGGTTCCGAGGCTGGTACGTGCGTCGGTGCCCGCGGAGGAGTCCGCGGAGTGGCCGGTTGATGGGACGGTGTTGGTGACGGGTGCGAGTGGTTCGCTGGGTGGGCTGTTTGCGCGTCATCTGGTTGTCGAGCACGGTGTGCGGCGTCTGTTGCTGGTGAGTCGTCGTGGTGAGGGTGCCGAGGGTGCTGTCGGGTTGTCGGCGGAGCTGTCGGGTCTGGGTGCGGAGGTGTCGTGGGCGGCGTGTGATGTGGCCGACCGTGATGCGCTGGCGGCTGTTCTTGCGGGGATTCCGGCCGAGTACCCGCTGACGGCGGTGGTTCACACGGCCGGAGTGCTGGACGACGGCGTGGTCGGTTCACTGACGGCTGGGCGTCTGTCGGCGGTGCTGCGTCCGAAGGTGGATGCGGCGTGGAACCTCCATGAGCTCACACGTGATCTCGGCCTGTCAGCATTCGTGCTGTTCTCCTCTGCCGCCGGTGTGTTCGGCGGTGCCGGCCAGGCCAACTACGCGGCGGCCAACACGTTCCTGGACGCGTTGGCCGCACACCGCGGGGCGCTGGGTCTGGCCGGTACGTCGCTGGCGTGGGGCCTGTGGAACGGCGTCGGCGGCATGGGCGGCGGCCTGGACGACGGCGACCGCGACCGCATCAACCGTGGCGGTATCGGCGCCCTCACGTCGGAGACCGGCCTCGCCCTCTTCGACGCGGCCCGGCACACGACCCACCCGCTGCTCGTTCCCCTGCCGCTCGACCTGGCGGCCCTGCGGGCCCAGGCGCGCAGCGGCCTGGTCCCCGACCTGCTGCGCGGCCTGGTCCGCGTCCCGGTACGCCGAGCGGCGGGACAGGGTTCCGCCGCCGACGGGTCCGCGTTCCGCGCACGGCTGTCCGCGCTGCCCGCCGACGAGCGGGAGGCAGCCCTGCTGGACATGGTCCGGGCCGAGGTGGCCGCCGTACTCGGCCATGCGTCCACCGACGAGGTGCCGGCCGACCGGGCGTTCAAGGAGCTCGGCTTCGACTCCCTGACCTCCGTCGAGCTGCGCAACCGCCTCGGTGCCGCCACCGGAGAACGGCTGCCTGCCACACTCGTCTTCGACTACCCCACGCCGAGCGTGCTCGCCGCGTACCTGCGGACCGAGATCCTGGGCCTGTCCCTCGACGAGGAGACGGCCGACGCGGCCGCCGCCGTCCCTGCATCCCTCAGCACGGCGCTTCACGACGACCCCATCGCGATCGTCGGCATGAGCTGTCGCTACCCAGGTGGGGTCGAGACCCCGGAGGACCTGTGGCGCCTCGTGCTCGGTGGTGTCGACGCCATCTCGGAGTTCCCGCACGGCCGCGGCTGGGATCTGGAGTCGCTGTACGACCCGGACCCGGACGGCAGGGGCACCAGCTACACGCGTTCCGGCGGCTTCCTGCACGACGCGGGCCGGTTCGACCCGGCGTTCTTCGGGATCTCGCCCCGTGAGGCCGTGGCGATGGACCCGCAACAGCGCCTGCTGCTGGAGACCTCCTGGGAGGCCTTCGAGCGGGCCGGCATCGACCCGGCCGAGATGCGCGGCAGCCGGACCGGTGTCTTCGCCGGCATCATGTACCACGATTACGCCACGCGGATCACGTCCGCGCTGCCGGACGGTGTCGAGGGATACCTCGGCACCGGCAACTCCGGCAGCATCGCCTCGGGCCGCGTCTCCTACGCCTTCGGCCTGGAGGGTCCGGCGGTCACCGTCGACACGGCCTGCTCGTCCTCCCTCGTCGCCCTGCACTGGGCGATCCAGGCGCTGCGCAACGGCGAGTGCACCATGGCGCTGGCCGGCGGCGTCACGGTCATGTCGACTCCGGGCACCTTCACCGAGTTCAGCCGCCAGCGCGGCCTCGCCGCCGACGGCCGGATCAAGTCCTTCGCGGCGGCCGCCGACGGCACCAGCTGGGCCGAGGGCGCGGGCATGCTGCTGGTGGAGCGGCTGTCGGACGCCCGCCGCAACGGACACCCGGTGCTGGCCGTGGTCCGCGGTTCCGCGATCAACCAGGACGGCGCGAGCAACGGCCTTACGGCCCCGAACGGTCCGTCGCAGCAGCGTGTCATCCGGCAGGCCCTCGCCTCCGCCGGGCTGACCGGCGACATGATCGACGTCGTCGAGGCGCACGGCACGGGTACGACGCTCGGTGACCCGATCGAAGCGCAGGCGCTGCTGGCGACGTACGGCCGGGAGCGCGCGGCGGACGAGCCGCTGTGGCTGGGCTCGATCAAGTCGAACATGGGCCACACGCAGGCCGCCGCCGGTGTCGCGGGCATCATCAAGATGGTCATGGCGATGCGCCACGGAGTCCTGCCGAAGACCCTGCACGTGGACCAGCCGACCCCGCACGTGGACTGGGAGGACGGCGCCGTGTCGCTGCTCACGGACTCCGTTCCGTGGCCGGAGACCGGCCGTCCGCGTCGGGCCGGTGTGTCGTCGTTCGGTATCAGCGGCACCAACGCCCACACGATCATCGAGCAGGCCCCGGACGAGGCGACTGTGACCGCCGCCGAAGGCGATGCCGTGCCGGTGCTCCCGTATGTGCTGTCCGCGAAGTCCGCGGACGCCCTACGCGGCCAGGCCGCCCGCCTGCGGGTGCACCTGGAAGGCGCGTCCGAGGCCGGAGCCGTGGATGTGGCCTACTCGCTGGCCACGCGTCGTGCCGCGTTCGACCACCGCGCGGTGGTCGTCGCCGGCGACCGGGAGGAGCTGCTGCGCGGGCTGGCCGCGCTGGAGAACGGCGACCTGGCCGCCCCCGGGATCACGCGTGACACCGTGAGCGCCTCCGGAGCAGGGAAGCTGGCCTTCCTGTTCACCGGGCAGGGCAGCCAGCGGCTGGGGATGGGACGCGAACTCCACGATGCCCACCCGGCGTTCGCTGCCGCTCTGGACGCCGTGTGTGCAGAGCTGGACGCGCGCCTCGAACTCCCGCTGAAGCAGGTGATGTTCGGGGACGATGCGACCGCGCTCGACCGGACGGCGTACACGCAGCCCGCGCTGTTCGCCGTCGAAGTGGCACTGTTCCGTCTCCTCGAATCCTGGGGTGTGAAGCCGGACTTCCTCGCCGGTCACTCCATCGGTGAGATCGCCGCAGCGCATGCCGCGGGTGTTTTCTCGCTGGCCGACGCCTGCGAATTGGTCGCCTCCCGCGCGCGGTTGATGCAGGCACTGCCCGCCGGTGGCGTGATGACCGCCGTGCAGGCGTCCGAGGACGAGGTCCTGCCGCTGCTCACGGACCGTGTCGGCATCGCCGCGGTCAACGGCCCGCGCTCCGTCGTCATCGCGGGTGACGAGGACGCCGCAGGCGTGATCGCGGCGGGCTTCGAGGCGCAGGGACGGAAGACCAGGCGGCTGACCGTCAGCCACGCGTTCCACTCCCCGCACATGGACGGCATGCTCGCGGACTTCCGCAAGGTCGCCGAGGGACTGTCGTACGGCACGCCGCGGATCCCGGTCGTGTCGAACCTGACCGGTGCCCTCGTCACGGACGAGATGGGCTCGGCGGACTTCTGGGTCCGGCACGTCCGAGAGGCGGTCCGCTTCCTCGACGGCGTCCGCGCCCTGGAAGCCGCAGGTGTGACGACGTATCTCGAACTCGGCCCCGACGGCGTCCTGTCGGCGATGGCCCAGGACTGCCTGGTCGAGGACGACGCGCGGTTCGCGCCCGCCCTCCGTGCCGGACGCTCCGAGCCCGAGACGCTGGGCACCGCCCTCGCCCACGCGTTCAGCCGCGGCGCGGCGGTGGACTGGGAGGCGTACTTCGCCCCGACCGGCGCCCACCAGGTCGAACTGCCCACGTACGCGTTCCAGCGCGACTGGTACTGGCTCGACTCGGCCGCCACCGCACGGACCGCCCCGGGCGACGCCACAGGTTTCGGCCTCGGTACGACGGACCATCCGCTGCTCGGTGCGGCCGTCGAGCTGCCCGACTCGGACGGGTTCCTCTTCACCGGCCGGCTGTCCGTGACCACCCACCCGTGGCTCGCGGACCACGCGGTCCTCGGTTCGGTCCTCCTGCCGGGCACCGCCTTCGTGGATCTGGCGGTCCGCGCCGGCGACCGAGTGGGCTGCGACGTCCTGGAGGAGCTGACCCTCGAGGCCCCGCTCGTCCTCCCCGAAAGCAGTGGGGTCCAGCTCCGGCTCTCCGTCGCCGCCGCCGACGACTCCGGGCGACGCGCCCTGTCGCTGTACTCCCGTGACGAGGACGGCGCCGCCGACGATCCGTGGACGCGGCACGCCGCCGGCGTACTCGCCGCCGGCGGCGCCGACGCCACGGCACCGGCATCCGACCTCACGGCCTGGCCGCCGGCCGGAGCCGAACCGGTGGACCTCGACGGGCTCTACGACGGCCTGGCCGCGGCCGGATTCGACTACGGCCCCGTCTTCCAGGGCCTGCGCTCGGCATGGCTCCACGGAGACGCCGTGTACGCCGAAGTGAGCCTGGACGCGGAGACCGCGGAGACGTCCGACTGGTTCGGTCTCCACCCCGCGCTCCTCGACGCCACCCTCCACGCGGCCGGCTTCGGCACGCTCGTCGAGAACACAGGGCGCGGACGCCTGCCGTTCGCGTGGAGCGGCGTCCGGCTCCACGCGTCCGGCGCTGCGGCGGTACGTGTGCGTCTGGCCCCGGCCGGCCGTGAGGCGGTGTCGCTGCAGATCGCCGATCCGGCGGGCGCACCGGTCGCCTCGGTGGAGTCCCTCGTGCTGCGGGCGGTCTCGCCCGAGCAGATCGGCGCCGCGCGAGGCGGCCGCCACGGATCGCTGTTCCAGGTCGAGTGGACCAATGTGCCGGTCACCCCCGTGTCCGCGGCCGAGCAACGCCCGTGGACCCTGCTCGGGGACGGCCACTCCGGGCTCGAGGCCGTGGGCGTGCGCTACGAGGCCCACAGCGGACTCGACACGCTTTCGGACCCGGCGGCCCTGGTGTGCGTCCCGCTGGCCCCGGTGACCGACCCCGAGGACGTGGCGAGTGCGGTACACGCGGCGACGGGCCGGGTGCTGGATCTGCTGAAGGAGTGGCTGTCGGACGAGCGGTTCGCTGACTCGCGTCTGGTGTTCCTGACGCGGGGCGCGGTGTCCGCCGCGCCGGGCGAGGATCTGTCGGACCTCGTTCACGCCCCGGTGTGGGGCCTGGTGCGCTCGGCACAGTCGGAGAACCCGGGCAGGATCGTCCTGGCCGACACGGACGGCACCGACGCGTCCTATCGTGCCCTGCCCGCAGTACTCGCCTCGGGTGAGTCCGAGGTGGTGGTGCGGGGTGGCTCGGTGCTGGTTCCGAGGCTGGTACGTGCGTCGGTGCCCGCGGAGGAGTCCGCGGAGTGGCC
>NZ_JBVICA010000048.1:0-7086 GCF_055573115.1 Streptomyces sp. NPDC030222 | reverse complement strand
ATCGACCCCACGGAGACCCGCGAGGTGCTGATCAGCGCACTCGCGATGCTCCGCACGAAGCACGCCGACCTGCCGTCCCGCAAGCACGGCAACCCCCCGCAGTAACCCACGAGGAGAACGCTGCACATGAACACCGACGCCATTGCCGGCAACGCCCTGCTGCGTGTCGAGAAGGGCCACGCCGAGCCCGAGGAACTCGCCGCGATCACCGCGGTGCTGCTGGCCCGTGCCGCCGCCCGCAACGAGGGCACCGGACACCACCGCGGGCGGTCCACCGCCGGCTGGCGCCGCCTGGAGCGCCGCTCGGGCTTCTGCGCCCCGCACTCCTGGCAGCTCTGACCTTTCGTCGGTCCGGCCAGACGCACCCCTCAGGGCCCCGCCGTCCACTCCTTGGGACGGCGGGGCCTTTCGTCGTCCCGAGGCCTGCGTCGCGCGGCCCGCTGCCCGGGGCCTGCAGACCGCGCGGCCCGTGTCCTGGGGCCGCAAGCCCCGCAGACCGCTGCCCGGGGCCGCAGACGTATAGCCCGCGGCCCGAGGCCCGTGACCGGTCGCCCGCTGCCCGTGACCGGTCGCCCCGGCGCCCGTTGCCGTGGCCGTTCCCTGTCGTCCACCGGCCCGTCGCCGGCCGACCCGTTGTTCACCGGATGTTCCGCACGGGACATGCGAAAGACCCCGCGCTCCATGGGGGCGCGGGGCCATTCTCGTATGCGTGGACCTACCGCAGGCGGGCCATCAGGGCGTGCTCCACGAGCGTGATGAGCGCGCTCTTGGCGTCGGCGCGGTGGCGTGCGTCGGTGGTGATGATCGGGGTGTCGGGGCCGATCTGGAGTGCTTCGCGGACTTCTTCGGGGGTGTAGGGCTGGTGGCCTTCGAAGCCGTTGAGGGCGACGACGAAGGGGAGGCCGGAGTTCTCGAAGTAGTCGACTGCGGGGAAGCAGTCGGCGAGGCGGCGGGTGTCGACGAGGACGACGGCGCCGATGGCGCCGCGGACCAGGTCGTCCCACATGAACCAGAACCGGTCCTGGCCGGGGGTGCCGAACAGGTAGAGGATCAGGTCCTGGTCCAGGGTGATGCGGCCGAAGTCCATGGCCACCGTGGTGGTGGTCTTGTCCCCGGTGTGGGTGAGGTCGTCGATGCCGGCGGAGGCGCTGGTCATGACGGCTTCGGTGCGCAGCGGGTTGATCTCCGAGACGGCGCCGACGAACGTGGTCTTGCCCACGCCGAAGCCGCCCGCCACCACGATCTTCGCGGAGGTGGTAGAACGGCCCGCTCCGCTAGAGCTTGCGAAGTCCACTGAGCACCCTTTCGAGCAGTGTCACGTCTGGCTGGCCGCCGGCGGACTCGTCGCCGCCGGGCTGGTGAATGGCGACGAGTCCGGCCTCCGCCAGGTCGGCGACGAGGATCCGGGCAACGCCAAGAGGAATGTGCAGCAGTGCCGAGACCTCGGCAACCGACTTGATCTCGCGGCACAGGTGGCAGATCCGCTGATGTTCGGGCAACTGCCCCTGCAGCCGTGCAGGATCGGCGGTGGTGTGCACCAGCGCCTCGATGGCGAGCTGGTAGCGCGGCCGGGTCCGGCCGCCGGTCATCGCGTAGGGGCGGACCAGCGGACTGTTGCTCGAACCCGAGCTCGCGCTCTGGGGCCGCTTCCGCTGCGCCTGCTGCTGGCGCGGCTGCTGCGGCTGGTCGTACGGGGAGGGCTGCTGGTACGGCTGACCCTGCCTGCTGGGTGCGGAGGGGAAGTTGTAGCGGTTCTGGGTGTGCTGGTCACCCGGAACGTGCTGGGCACCGTCATATGGGTGTCCGCCGCCTGGTGGTGTTCCCACTGTCGTTCTCCTCCTCCTGCCGGCCGGCTGTCACTGTCCCGTGAGGCCGCGCCACCGCACCTTACGGTGCGGTGACGAGAAACGCACTGTCTGTCTTCTAGTTGAGAAGGCTTCCTTGCAGTTCCGCACGGAGATCCGGGGTGAGGACGTTGCCCGCGCGGTCGACGAGGAGGGCCATCTCGTAGCCGACGAGGCCGATGTCCGCCTCGGGGTGGGCGAGTACGGCCAGCGAGGAGCCGTCGGAGATGGACATGATGAAGAGGAAGCCGCGTTCCATCTCCACCACGGTCTGGTTGACCGGGCCGCCTTCGAAGATCCTGGACGCCCCCGCGGTCAGCGAGGTCAGTCCGGAGGCCACGGCCGCGAGCTGGTCGGCGCGGTCGCGCGGAAACCCTTCGGACATGGCCAGAAGGAGTCCATCGGCGGAGACCACCACGGTGTGGGACACCCCGGGGGTGTTGTCCACGAAGTTGGTGATCAACCAGTTCAGGTTCTGTGCCGCCTGGCTCATCGGGCTCACACTAACGCTCCTGGTTGTAGGTGCTACCCGGGCCGAAGCCCGTTCCGTTCGTGTCCGAACCGCCGCTGCGTCCCCGCTGGACCCCACGGCGCAGGTTGCTCAGCCTGCCCCGGACGTCCTCGGGTGCGCGGGAGACCTGGGGGCCGCCCTGCGGGGTCTGCGCCGCTGCTCCCTCGACCAGATTGGCCTTGGGGACCCGGCGGGGAAGGCCGGAGGGGGTGACCCCGCCTGCCTTCGGGTCGCGGAGCTTTTCGGCTCGCCGCCAGCGCTCGTCGTTGTCCGAGCGCCAATCTCCGGAGCCTTCCCCAGCCGGTCGCGAGGTTCGCAGGTCGGACGGCTGCTGCCGCTCGACGACGGGCTGTTCCTTCTCCCGGCCGTCGGACTGCTGCCAGTTCGACTGGCTGCCTCCGCGGCGCGGCAGACCGGCATCGGTCATCCCGTGGCCGGTGTTCGGGGTGGGTTCCGGACGGTCGAAGCCTACGCGGTCCTGGGCCGCTGCGTCAGCGCCCGGCGAAGATTCCGAATCCTGTCCGTAACCCGGAGCGTACGACTCCTGATACGAGCCCTGGTCCTGCCACTCGCCCTGGTGGGCGTGGGGGTCGTAGGCACCGTCGAACGGCTGCTGGGACTGGCCGTCGGCCTGGTACGCGCCTTCCGCATATGCCTGGTCGGGGTAACCGTCGGCATGTGCGTATCCGTTGGGGTCGTACCCGTTCTCCTGCGGGTACTCCTCCACGTACTCCTGCTGCGCGTACTCCTGGCCGTACTCGCCCGCGTAGCCGCGCTCGTCGTACTGCTGCTCGGGGTAGCCCTGGTTGTCGTACCCCTGCTCCGCGTACTGCTGTTCGGCGGTCTCGTCGGCGAAGCCCTGGCGCTCTCCGACCTGGGCCTCCAGGGCGGCGCGGCGGCCCTCCCGCTGCAGCGAGCGGCCCACCGGGTCCATGGCGGTCTGCTGCTCGAACTTCGAGTCGTCGAAGCCGAGTTCCGCGGCGGTGAGCATCGGAGCCTGGTCGTAGACCTGCTGTTCCGGGATGATCGAGGAGACCGTGAAGTCGTCCTCGGGCACGCCTTCGCCACCGCCACCGTGGGTGATGGCGTCCGGCAGCATGATCAGCGAGGTGGTACCGGCCTGCTCGCCCGAGGGGCGGAGCTGGACGCGGATGCCGTGCCGGTCCGAGAGCCGGCCGACCACGAAGAGACCCATGCGCTGCGAGATCGCGGCGTCCACGCTCGGCGGGTTGGCCAGGCGGTGGTTGATGTCCGCGAAGTCCTCGGCGGTGAGGCCGATGCCCTTGTCGTGGATCTCGATCATGACGCGGCCGTCGGGCAGCCGGGTCGCGGTGACCCGCACCTTGGTCTGCGGGGAGGAGAACGTGGTGGCGTTCTCCAGCAGCTCGGCGAGCAGGTGCACGAGGTCGGTCACGGCCTGGCCGTGGATGTCCGCGTCCGGGACACCGGTGATCTCGATGCGCTCGTACTGCTCCACCTCGGAGGAGGCGGCGCGCATGACGTCGACCAGCGGGACCGGCTGGTCCCAGCGGCGGCCGGGCTCCTCGCCCGCGAGGACGAGGAGGTTCTCGCCGTTGCGGCGCATACGGGTCGCGAGGTGGTCCAGCTTGAAGAGGTTCTCCAGCTGGTCCGGGTCGGCCTCGTTGTTCTCCAGGTCGGTGATGAGGGACAGCTGGCCCTCGATCAGACCCTGGTTGCGGCGCGACAGGTTGGTGAAGATCGCGTTGACGTTCCCTCGCAGCAGCGCCTGCTCGGCGGCGAGCCGGACGGCCTCGCGGTGGACCTGGTCGAAGGCGCGGGCGACTTCGCCGATCTCGTCCCTGGAGGTGATCGGGATCGGCTCCACCCGGGTGTCGACCCGGCCCGGGTCGGTACGGGAGAGCTGGTCGACGAGCATCGGGAGGCGCTGCTCGGCGATGCCGAAGGCGGCGCCGCGGAGCTGACGCATCGAGCGGCTCATCTGGCGGGCCACGAAGCCGGCCAGGATGAACGCGACGAGCAGGGCGACCACGACGATGGCACCGGTGACGTAGGCGTCGGCGGCGGCCTCGTCGGAGATGTCCGCGGCCTCCTTCACGGCCTTGTCCACGAGCTCGTTCTCGACCGTGGAGTAGGCGTCGAACTTGGCGGTGGCGGCGCCCATCCAGACGGCCGGGACGATGTCCTTGTCCCTGAGCTTCTCCGGCGTGAGACCGCTGCGGATCTCCTTGACCATGCCGTCGTAGACGGACGGCTTGCGCGTGCTCGGGTTCGGCGCCGTCGGCGGGTTCATCCCGGCCTGCTCGAGCTTCTTCTGGCCCTCGGTCGCCTTCTGCGTCATGATCTCGACGAGCCGGGCGCTGTCCTCGTCGGTACCACCGGAGACGAACTCGCCGAGGGCGATCTGCTCCAGGTAGTAGTAAGAGTTGAAGGCGACGAGCTCGCCGGCGTGGATGTCCTTCTTCTCGCTCGGCTTCACCAGCAGACGCATACCGATGGAGCGCTGCAGCGAGGTGGCGGCCTTCGCGAGCTGGACCGCGTAGACGGTACGGCCGTAGCTCGTGATGTTGCCGGTGCCGAGGCCGAGCTCGTTGGAGAACTCCATCAGCGAGTGCTGGACCTGGACGTAGTTCTCCTCGGTCTCGACCGGTGCCGTCTCCGAGCGGTACGCGGCGTCCCGGTACTCCTGGAGCTTGGGCTCCGCATCCGGGCCCTCCAGCAGCTTCAGACGGCGCTCCAGGCCCTCGCCCTCGGGCATGTCCTCGACGGCGGCGTGGAACTTGCTCTTCGCCGCGTCGGTCGCTGCGCGGGCCTTCTCGACGGCACTGTTCTCGCCCTCGCCCTTCAGCAGGGGCTCGGCGGTGAGGTCACGCTCGTTCAGCAGCGCCTGGCCGTACTCGGAGGCGGCCTTCACAATGAGGGCGATCTTCTCCGCGTCCTGGGCCTCGTTCCAGGTGTCCACGGACTGCTTCACCTGGAAGCCGCCCATGACCAGGCCGATGAGCGCGGGGAGGAGGAGGATCGCGTTCAGCTTGCTGGGCACCCGCCAGTTGCGCGGGGAAAGCTTGCTGCCGCTCGTGGGCGCGGGCTTGGGCGCAGGCGGGGGCGCGCTTCCGGCTCCGGACGCATCCGCCGGTGACGCCACCGTCCGCGACGGCGGGGTGAAGTTGCCCCGCACCTGTTCGGGTGCGGAGGTCGTCTTGCTTCGCCTCACTCGACCAACAACCTCTCGGCGTCGGCACTTGTGCTGTGCCGTTTTGTTCAGAGCCGTACTACTAAGCAGTTCGTCGATTCCAGCACGTCGAGCGGCCCCGTTCCAAACAGCGGGATCACGCCATTTCGAGTGGTCCACGCCTCAGATAAAACGGTCAAAAAGAACGAGCCCCGTCAAATTGCGGGGCAGATATGAGCGCAGCGGCACTGATCGAGTGCGTCCGGTGGCCGGTGAGCAGGAATTCTCTGTCGAAACGTTATGAACTCCGGGGTGGCCCGTGTCCAATGACACAGGCCACCCCGGGGACAAGTTACGACAACTGAGGTATTGCCGTACCTACTTGAGACGTGCCATCAAAGCGTGCTCGACAAGCGTGATCAATGCGCTCTTGGCGTCGGCGCGGTGGCGTGCGTCGGTGGTGATGATCGGGGTGTCGGGGCCGATCTGGAGTGCTTCGCGGACTTCTTCGGGGGTGTAGGGCTGGTGGCCTTCGAAGCCGTTGAGGGCGACGACGAAGGGGAGGCCGGAGTTCTCGAAGTAGTCGACTGCGGGGAAGCAGTCGGCGAGGCGGCGGGTGTCGACGAGGACGACGGCGCCGATGGCGCCGCGGACCAGGTCGTCCCACATGAACCAGAACCGGTCCTGGCCGGGGGTGCCGAACAGGTAGAGGATCAGGTCCTGGTCCAGGGTGATGCGGCCGAAGTCCATGGCCACCGTGGTGGTGGTCTTGCCCCCGGTGTGAGTGAGATCGTCGATGCCCGCCGAAGCCGCGGTCATCACGGCCTCGGTGCGCAGCGGGTTGATCTCCGAGACGGCGCCGACGAACGTGGTCTTGCCCACGCCGAAGCCGCCCGCCACCACGATCTTCGCGGAAGTGGTGGAACGGGCGGCACCGCCGCTAGAGCTTGCGAAGTCCACTGAGCACCCTTTCCAGCAGTGTCACATCCGGCGTTCCGCCGGCCTCTCCGTTGCCCGGCTGGTGGATGGCCACCATGCCCGCCTCGGCCAGGTCGGCGACGAGGATGCGGGCGACGCCGAGCGGTATCGACAGCAGTGCAGACACCTCCGCCACCGACTTGACTTCCCGGCAGAGGTGGCAGATCCGCTGGTGCTCGGGGAGCAGGCTCGCGAGGTGCATCGGATCTGCCGTCGTCGACACCAGTGCCTCGATGGCGAGCTGGTAGCGCGGCCGGGTCCGGCCGCCGGTCATCGCGTAGGGGCGGACCAGCGGCTGATCGCCTTCACCGTCGTACGACGAATCGTGCAGCGCGCCGTACGCGTCGGGTGAGGCGGGGGGCGGGGTCATGAATCCTCCGGGCGTGTCGGCCGGTGGGGGGACGGTGTGCGCGGCCGGATGGAAGTTGTGAATGGTTCGGGCCGTGCCTGGGGACGCACGGGCTGCGCTGGTAGGTTCCCTAGCGCCTTGGGATTACCTAGCGCATCAGGCTTCCTTGCAGTTCCGCACGGAGATCCGGGGTGAGGACGTTGCCCGCGCGGTCGACGAGGAGGGCCATCTCGTAGCCGACGAGGCCGATGTC
>NZ_JBVICA010000047.1:0-8714 GCF_055573115.1 Streptomyces sp. NPDC030222 | reverse complement strand
CTGTCCGGGCTCGGTGTGGAGGTGTCGGTCGTGGCGTGTGACGCCGCCGACCGTGATGCCCTCCGTGTCCTCCTGGCCGCGGAGGCCGAGACGCTCACCGCTGTGGTCCACACGGCCGGAATCCTCGATGACGGTGTTCTGGACGCCCTGACCCCGGACCGCTTCGAGACCGTCCTGGGTGCGAAGGCGACCTCCGCGCTCAACCTGCACGAGCTGACCGTCGAGCTCGGCATCGAGCTCTCCGCCTTCGTGCTCTTCTCGTCCGTCACCGGTACGTGGGGTACGGCCGGCCAGGCCAACTACGCTGCCGCGAACGCATATCTGGACGCCCTGGCCGAGCAGCGGCGTGCCGCCGGCCTGGCGGCTACGTCGATCGCCTGGGGCCCGTGGGCCGAGGGCGGCATGGCCGCCGGCGGTGTGCTGGAGACCCGTATGCGCAAGGGCGGTGTGCCGCCCATGGCCGCCGCGCCGGCCATCGAGGCCCTGGGCCACGCGCTCGACGCCAACGACACCGTCGTCGCCGTCGTGGACGTGGACTGGGAGCGGTTCGCTCCCGGCTTCATCGCGGTACGCCCCAGCCGTCTCCTTGCCGAACTGCCCGAAGCACGCGGCTTCTTCGCCCTGAGCGCGGACGGCGACGGCCGGACCGACGCGGCTGCCGAACGCCGTTCCTCGCTCGTACAGCGGCTCGCAGGTCTCTCCGCCACCGAGCGGGACCGGCTGCTGCTCGACCTGGTGCGCAAGGAGGTCGCCGCAGTCCTCGGCCACGTCGGCGCGGAGAGCGTCGGTGCGGGACGGGCATTCAAGGAGCTCGGCTTCGACTCGCTCACCGCGGTCGAACTGCGCAACCGCCTGAATGCCGCCACAGAACTGCGGCTCCCGGCCACACTGATCTACGACTACCCGACCTCCGCCGACCTGGCGGACCATCTGCGTGCCGGACTGCTCGGCACCGGGGCCGCGGCGGCCACCCCCATCCCTGCGACCAGGGCCGCCGACGACGATCCGATCGCGATCGTCGCGATGAGCTGCCGCTTCCCCGGCGGGGTACGCACCCCCGAGGACCTCTGGCAGCTGCTGGCCGCCGGAGGCGACGCCATCGGTGAGTTCCCGGCCGACCGCGGCTGGGACGCCGAGTCACTGTTCGGGCCGCGGTCCGAACAGGACGCCTCGTACGCCCGCGAGGGCGGATTCCTCTACGACGTCGCGGACTTCGACCCCGGCTTCTTCGGGATCTCGCCCCGTGAGGCCCTTGCCATGGATCCGCAGCAGCGGCTTCTCCTGGAGACCTCCTGGGAGGCGTTCGAGCGGGCCGGTGTCGACCCGTCGTCCCTGCGCGGCAGCCAGGCAGGTGTGTTCGTCGGCACCAACGGCCAGGACTACCTCTCACTCGTGCTGAACTCCGCCGACGGGGGCGACGGTTTCATGAGCACCGGGAACTCCGCGAGTGTCGTCTCTGGCCGGCTCTCCTATGTCTTCGGGCTCGAGGGCCCGGCCGTCACCGTCGACACCGCGTGTTCGGCGTCGCTCGTGGCCCTGCACCTCGCGGTGCAGGCGCTCCGCAATGGTGATTGCTCGATCGCGCTGGCCGGTGGTGTCACCGTGATGTCGACGCCGGGAGCGTTCGTCGAGTTCGCCCGCCAGGGCGGGCTCGCCTCGGACGGCCGGATCAAGGCGTTCGCTGCTGGGGCGGATGGTACGGGCTGGGGTGAGGGTGTGGGCATGCTGCTGGTGGAGCGGCTGTCTGACGCCCGGCGCAACGGGCATCCGGTGCTGGCGGTGGTGCGTGGTTCGGCGATCAACCAGGACGGCGCCAGCAACGGTCTGACGGCGCCGAACGGTCCGTCGCAGCAGCGGGTGATCCGTCAGGCTCTGGCGGGTGCGGGTCTGTCCGCCGCTGAGGTGGACGCGGTGGAGGCGCACGGTACGGGTACGCGGCTCGGTGATCCGATCGAGGCGCAGGCGCTGCTGGCCACGTACGGGCAGGACCGCCCGGCCGGCCGGCCGCTGCTGCTGGGGTCGGTGAAGTCGAACATCGGTCACACGCAGGCCGCGGCGGGTGTCGCGGGTGTGATGAAGATGGTGCTGGCGATGCAGCACGGGGTGCTTCCGCAGACCCTGCACGTCGATGAGCCCACCCCGCACGTGGACTGGTCGGCCGGCGACATCGAGCTCCTGACCGAACGACGCGCGTGGCCGGAGACCGGCCGACCCCGCCGGGCCGGCGTCTCCTCGTTCGGAGTGAGCGGTACGAACGCGCACACCGTCCTGGAGCAGGCTCCGGCGGTTCCTGAGGTGGAAGCCGACATCGAGCAGCCGCGGGATGTCCCCGGCACGTGGCCGTGGATCCTGTCGGGCAGGACCGAAGCGGCCCTGCGTGACCAGGCGGCCCGGCTCCTCGCGTACCTCGACGGAGACGGCGGGCTGCGGCCGGTGGACGTCGGTCACTCGCTCGCGAACGGTCGGGCGGTGCTCGACCACCGCGCCGTGATCGCCGCGGGCGAGCGAGGGGAGTACCGCGAGGCGCTGACCGCGCTGAGGACAGGCGACTCGGCCGCCCGGCTCACGCAGGGTGTGGCGAGCGGGGACCGGCAGGTGGCGTTCCTGTTCACCGGACAGGGCAGCCAGCGGCTCGGGATGGGTCGCGAGCTCTACGAGACCTACGCGGTCTTCGCGGACGTGCTCGACGCGGTCTGCGCCCACATGGACGTCCACCTTGAACTGCCCTTGAAGGATGTGCTGTTCGGGGCCGATGCGGCGGTGCTGGACCGGACGGAGTTCACGCAGCCGGCGCTGTTCGCGCTCGAGGTGGCGTTGTTCCGTCTTGTGGAGAGCTGGGGTCTGCGGCCGGACTTCGTGTCCGGTCACTCGATCGGTGAGATCGCCGCCGCGCATGTGGCGGGGGTGCTGTCGCTGGAGGATGCGTGCACTCTGGTGGCGGCCCGTGGCCGTCTGATGCAGGCACTGCCGTCCGGTGGTGTGATGATCGCGGTGCAGGCTTCGGAGGACGAGGTGCTGCCGCTGCTGACCGGGACCGACCGGGTGGGCATTGCCGCGGTCAACGGTCCGCAGTCGGTCGTGGTTGCCGGTGACGAGGACGCGGCGGTCGTGATCGCCGAGCGTTTCGAGGGGCGGGGCCGGAAGACGAAGCGTCTGACGGTCAGTCATGCGTTCCACTCGCCGCACATGGACGGCATGCTGGCTGACTTCCGCAAGGCAGCCGAGGAGCTCACGTACGAGGCTCCGCGCATCCCGGTCGTCTCCAACCTGACCGGTACCCTGGTCACCGACGAGATGGCTTCGGCGGACTTCTGGGTCCGGCACGTCCGCGAGGCGGTCCGCTTCCTCGACGGCATCCGCGCCCTCGAAGCGGCCGGCGTGACGACGTACGTCGAGCTCGGCCCCGACGGCGTGCTCTCCGCACTGGCACAGGACTGCGTGACGGACGACGCCGCGTTTCTCCCCGTGCTCCGAAAGGGCCGCCCCGAGGCCGAGGCCGTCACCACGGCTATCGCCCAGGCACACGTCCACGGCGTCACCGTCGACTGGCGGGCGTACTTCTCCGGCACCGGCGCCCGGCGTGTCGACCTGCCCACGTACGCCTTCCAGCACGAGCGCTACTGGGTCGATTCCTTCGCCGCGTTCGAGGACGCCGTCTCGCTCGGCGTCGAGCCGGCAGGGCACCCCCTGCTCGGCGCTGCGGTCGAGCTGCCGGACACGGGCGGGTTCCTGTTCACCGGCCGGCTTTCCCGCCGTACGCACCCGTGGCTCGCCGACCACGTCGTGGCGGACTCCGTGGTCGTGCCGGGCGCGGCCTTCGTCGAACTGGCCCTGCGAGCCGGGGACGAGGCCGGCTGCGGGCAGGTGGAGGAGCTGATCCTGGAGGCGCCGCTGGTGCTTCCTGAGGAAGGGGCCGTACAGCTCCGGCTCACCGTGGGCGGGGCAGACGACGACGGACGCCGCCCCGTGCAGGTGCACAGCCGCCCGGAGGCAACCGCCGTGGAAGGGCCGTCCGGCGGGACCTGGTCCCGTCACGCCACCGGGTTCCTGACCGCAGGCGAATCCGGCGACAACGGCGCCATCAGCGATGGCGGCCGTACCAGCGACAACGGCAGCACCGGCGACGCCGGCTGCGCCGGGCCGTGGCCGCCCACCGGAGCCGAGGAGGTCTCCGTCGAGGCGGTACGCGAACGGCTCATGGCCGGGGGACTCCACCACGGGCCGGCCCTGAGGGCCCTGACCCAGGTCTGGGTGCGGGGCGAGGAGGTCTTCGCCCAGGCTCGACTTTCCGACGAACTGCGTGCCTCCGCAGGCCGGTTCGCCCTGCACCCCGCCCTGCTGGACACCGTGCTGCAGGCGTCGGCGGCCGCAACCACCTCCTGCGAATCCGCCGGCCGCGAATCGACGGCCTGGCGCTGGGTACGGCTGCACGCGGTCGGGGCGGACGCGCTGCGTCTGCGGATCACCCCCGACGGCACGGACACCGTGTCCGTCGAGCTGGCCGACGAGCAGGGCGCGCCCGTCGCATCCGTCGAGGCCCTGGTGACCCGGAAGCTCGACGTCGAACGGTTCGCAGTGGCAGCGGACGGGGTGCACGACTCACTGTTCCGGCTCGACTGGGTGCGTACCACGGTGCCGGCCCGGCCGGCCGCCGAGACCCTCGCGGTCGTCGGCGAGGCCAGCGGCAGTACCGCTGACGGTCGCGACCTCCTCGCCGCTGCTCTGGGCCGCGCGGGAGCCCCCGTCGCGAAGTACGACGATCTGGCGGCGCTGGACGCGGCCGTCACGGCCGGGCGGCAGCCGATGCCCGACATCGTGGTCGTGCCGTTCATGGCCGCCACCGGTACGACGGCGCAGGACACCGCCCGCCTCGCGCAGGAGACGCGTGACGTGACGCACCGCGCGCTCGCGGCCGTGCAGAGCTGGCTGGACAACGGCCGCTTCGCCGGCGTGCGCCTCGCCGTGGTGACCCGGGGTGCGGTGGCCGCCCACACGGACACCGAGGCCGGGGACCTCGCCCACACCCCGGTGTGGGGTCTGCTGCGCGCCGCGCAGACCGAGCACCCCGACCGGTTCGTCCTCGTCGACCTGGACGACGCGGACGCCTCGGGCCGGGTCCTGCCCGGTGCTCTGGCCGCCGCCGAACCCGAACTGGCCATACGCAGCGGGGTGTTGTACGTACCCCGCCTCGCGCGGACGATTGCCCCGGCGGCGGCAACCGGTGACGCGCAGAGCCGTATCGACACCCGCGGTACGGTCCTGATCACCGGGGCCGGCGGCGGACTCGCCGGCCTCCTCGCCCGGCACCTGGTCGCCGAGCACGGTGTACGGCATCTGCTGCTCACCGGACGCAGGGGCGCCGGGGCCGACAGGGCCGCCGAACTCACCGAGCAGCTGACGGCGTTGGGAGCATCGGTCACCTGGGCGGCATGCGACGTCGCCGACCGGGACGCCGTGGCCGCGCTCCTGGCGTCCGTGCCCGCCGAGCGTCCGCTGACGGCCGTCGTCCACACCGCGGCCGTCCTGGACGACGGCGTCGTGGACCTGCTCACGCCCGAGCGCGTCGACAGGGTCCTTCGGCCGAAGGCCGAGGGGGCTCTCCACCTGCACGAACTGACCCGGCACCTCGACCTGTCGGCGTTCGTCCTCTTCTCCGCCGCCGCCGGCACCCTCGGTGGCGCCGGGCAGGCCAACTACGCCGCGGCGAACGTCTTCCTCGACGCCCTCGCCCGACACCGGCGGGCCCGCGGTCTCACCGCGCTGTCCCTGGTGTGGGGCATGTGGGCCGAGGAACGCGGCATGGCGGGCCGGCTCACCGAGGCGGAGCGGGCCCGCACCGCACGCGGTGGAGTGGCGCCGCTGTCGGCGGCGGACGGCCTGGCGCTCTTCGACACGGCGCTCGCGGCGGACGAGCCGGTCCTGATGCCGGTCGGGGTCGACCTTCCGACCCTGCGGGCCCGCGCCGCCGACGGCGAGATCCTGCCCGTGTTCCGCGGACTGGTCCGGACTCCGGTGCGGCAGCGCCGGGCGGCGGCGACGTCCGGCGCGAACCGTGCGGAGGAGCAGGCCGCCACCGCCTCCGCCGGTACGAATGAGCAGACGCTGGCGCAGCGGCTGGCCGAGCTGCCGGCCGCAGAGCGGGAGCAGACCGTACTGGATCTGGTACGCGGGCAGGTCGCGGCCGTACTCGGGTACCGGTCGGCCGAACTCATCGGCGAGGAACAGGCGTTCAAGGAGTTGGGCTTCGACTCGCTGACCGCCGTCGAGCTGCGCAACAGGCTCGGCGCGGCCGCCGGGCTCCGGCTGCCCGCCACCTTGATCTACGACCACCCGAACCCCGCCGCGCTCGCACGGCAGCTGCTGAGCGAGTCGGCTTCGGAGGGCACGGCAGCGCGTAAGCTCTCCGTACTGGAGGAACTCGACCGCCTCGAAGGCACCTTCGCCGCGCTGGACCCGGCGGAACTCGCCGCCGCGGCCGACGACGACGCGGACCACGCACGCGTCGCGGTGCGCCTGCAGGCCCTGCTCGCCCGATGGAACGACGCCCGTCGGCCGGACGGCGATACCGCGGCCGACGAGATCGAGGACGCGAGCGACGACGAACTGTTCGCCCTCATCGACAAGAAGTTCGGCCAGGGCTGAACCCCAGCCATCCCCAGGCCGTACCGCCGGAACCCCTGTCCGGCGGTACGGCCACCGGCCTGTCCAATTCCGTCAAATATCCTCGGGTTCCCCTGAACTCCCCCTGAAGTCCCTTGAATTCCCCGAGCCCTCCCCTGAGTCCCTCCGCGGTCTCGATCACGCGAATAGGTGAAGCGCCAGTGGCGAACGAAGCAAAGCTCCGCGAATACCTCAAGAAGGTCACGACGGATCTCGACGAGGCGTACGGACGTCTGCGGGACATCGAGAGCCAGGCACACGAGCCCATCGCCATCACAGCCATGAGCTGCCGATTCCCCGGTGACGTCCGATCTCCCGAAGAATTGTGGGATCTGCTCGCCTCCGGCGGTGACGCCCTCACCGAATTCCCCACGGACCGTGGCTGGGACCTGGACCGCCTGTTCTCGGACGACCCCGACGGCCAGGGCACCTCGACCCCCCGCGAGGGCGGATTCCTCAGCGGCGCGTCCGCGTTCGACGCCCACTTCTTCGGGATCTCCCCGCGCGAGGCCATGGCGATGGACCCGCAGCAGCGGCTGCTGCTGGAAACCTCCTGGGAGGCCTTCGAACGGGCAGGGATCGACCCGCACGTCCTGCGCGGCAGCCGGTGCGGCGTCTTCGTCGGCATGAACGGCGCGGACTACCTCACCCCGCTGTTGGATGCCGCTGAGGACTACGCGGGCCACCTGGGCACCGGCAACGCCTCCAGTGTGCTGTCCGGCCGGCTGTCCTACACCTTCGGTCTCGAGGGCCCGGCCGTCACCGTCGACACGGCCTGCTCGGCGTCGCTGGTCGCACTCCACCTGGCGGTGCAGGCGCTGCGGGCCGGGGAGTGCTCGCTGGCCGTCGCCGGCGGCGTGCACGTGATGTCCACCCCCGGGCTCTTCGTGGAGTTCAGCAAGCAGCGTGGACTCTCCGCGGACGGCCGTTGCAAGGCGTTCGCGGCGGGAGCCGACGGCTTCGGCCCGGCGGAAGGTGTGGGCGTCCTCCTCCTGGAACGGCTCTCCGACGCGCGGAGGAACGGACGCCCGGTGCTCGCCGTGGTCCGGGGCTCGGCGATCAACCAGGACGGTGCGAGCAACGGCCTCACGGCCCCCAACGGCCCGTCGCAGCAGCGCGTCATCCGCCAGGCCCTGGCGAACGCCCGGCTGTCCACCGACCAGGTGGACGTCGTGGAGGCCCACGGTACGGGGACGTCACTCGGTGACCCGATCGAGGCGCAGGCGCTGCTGGCGACGTACGGCCAGGACCGGCCCACCGACCGTCCGCTGCTGCTGGGGTCGGTCAAGTCCAACATCGGTCACACCCAGGCCGCCGCCGGTGTCGCCGGTGTGATCAAGATGGTCCTTGCCATGCGGCACGGTGTGCTGCCGCAGAGCCTCCACATCGACGAGCCCTCGCCCCACGTGGACTGGGAGTCCGGCGCCGTCGCGCTGCTCACGGAGCAGACGGCGTGGCCCGAAACGACGCATCCGCGTCGTGCGGGTGTGTCGTCGTTCGGGTTCAGCGGGACGAATGCGCATGTGATCGTGGAGCAGGCGCCGGAGCCGGGGTCGGAGCCGGTTGAGGGTGGGTCTCGGTCGGGTTTGCCGGTGGTGCCGTGGGTGCTGTCGGGCAGGAGTGCGGGGGCGTTGCGGGCGCAGGCGGAGCGTCTGTCGGGCTGGTTGGCCGATGGGGCCGGGTCGGGTGTGGATCCGGTGGATGTGGGCTGGTCGTTGGCGTCGACGCGTGCGGGGTTGGAGCACCGGGCGGTGGTGTTGGGTGACCACGTCGGTGGTGTCGACGCGGTCGCGTCGGGGGCTCTGGCGGCCGGTGTCGTGACGGGTTCCGTCGTCGGTGGGAAGACGGTGTTTGTGTTTCCGGGGCAGGGGTCGCAGTGGGTGGGTATGGCTGCGGCGTTGCTGGAGTCGTCGCCGGTGTTTGCTGCGCGGGTTGATGAGTGTGCGGAGGCGTTGGGGCCGTTCACCGGCTGGTCGTTGGTGGATGTGCTGCGTGGTGCCGAGGGTGCGCCGTCGCTGGAGCGGGTGGATGTGGTGCAGCCTGCGTTGTTTGCG
>NZ_JBVICA010000046.1:0-9304 GCF_055573115.1 Streptomyces sp. NPDC030222 | reverse complement strand
CCGGTGCCGGCGGGCAGCCTCCTGTGTGAAGTGTGCCGGCGTCCGCTGGATCCGCTGCTGGCAAAGACCCGTCGCCACATCCTCTGCTGAGACGCTGTCGCCGTACTCGTTGAAGTGCTCAGCCAGGTACAGATGAACGTGCTCGGCTTGGTGGCCAGCAACCGGTCAGCCTTGTGGCGGGGGACCTCTGAGAAGGTGCTTCTTGTTGTCTGAGCCGGGGAGAATAGATGATCGACTCATGCCTATGAGCCGAGGTGCCTTCGACGACGTCCCTTTGACCACGCTCTTCCCTCTCCTATCGCCTGCCGACGTGGAAGCCCTGAGGCATGCGGCCCGCGCCGTCGATGCGGCTCGCGTCGATGGAGACGGGGCGAAGTGGGAATGGGCAGTGCAGCACGCGGTCTTCCCGGGCACGCAGCAGGGGACGCCGCTCATCCTCGGCCTGGATGTCGTCGAGCGTGCGGCTATCGGCGATCAGCTGGAGTTCCAGCTTTGGGTGGTGTGGACTGGCCTGGGCCAGCTCGCAGTCGAGGCGGCGGTGAACGTGGCCTGCTGGTGCGACACCGATCACGCCACTCATGACCTCGGCGCTCTCAGGCTGGTCGTCGGCGAGGAGAACTCGCTGCCCGGCGCCTTCCAAGCAGGCGCTGAGCGTCTGATTGGATGGCTGGCCGACCCTCGCGACGCGGACTACTGGCGCGCCCGAGCGGGTCTGTCCGCCCGCCAGCCCTGCTAGGAAGCTGGCGGGGCGACGACGGGGATTTGGCTGTGGTCAGGCCGCGTTGGTGTCGCGTTCGATGGAGGCGAGCCGGAGCCAAGTCTCTTATGGGGTTACAGGCAATCGTTAGTCACGTCCCAGCAGGTCTCCTCGGGGAAGGGGGTGCTGGTACTGGCCGGTGGCGTGTTCGGATTCGACGGCGGCGAGGGGTTCGGACCCGGCTCCTCAGGAAGCCATGTGGGCTCGGAGTCGGAAGGCCCCGGATCCGGGGTGTCTTCGGCGGGTGGCGTCGGTGCCGGGGTCCTGCTCGGCGTCCGCTTCGGTGACGGCATCTGAACGGTGTCCTGGGGCGCGGTGGGCTTGGATGTCGTCGGCTTCGCCGGGGCGTCGGGGGCTGGGGACTGGGTGGTGGTGACCGTGACCGTGGCTTTCGGCGGGGTCACCTGGTTTCCGCGGCCGTCGTTGGGCAGCAGGACGAAGCCCGTAACAGCGCCCGCCAGCAACAGCACGACGACAACGCTGAGGGCTGCTACCAGAGCGGTTCGCCGCCTGCGGCGTCGGTCCGTCCCGGTGGCTGCCTCTCCCGACAACGTTTCGTCCGCGCCCATGGCGGTCGCCGCACTGCCTGACGTCTCACCAGCAACGGCAGCCTGGTGCTGCTCATCAGACAACGGGCCCCGCTCAGGCGGCGCAGGCTGTGCATCGTGGTCGGAATTTTCCTGGGCTGCTGTACCGCTGGTCTGCGGCCCGGCACCAAGAACCGCGGCCGGCAGGGGATCGGAGGCGACGGCCAGGCGCCTGCGTGCAGATACCCAGATCTCGACCGTGTCCGGGTCGCCGCCGCAGGCACGGACGTAGGTGGCGACGAAGTCCTCCCGGGGCAGCTCCGTGCGGTTGAGCACCCCGGAGACCGTCGCGCGGGGAAGGGCCTCGCCGGTGCTGGAAGCCCGTCGCTCCAGATCCCGCAGGCTCAGCCCGGCCCAGTTTCGGAACTGACGCAGCAGCACGACGAACTCGGCGGCCGTCGCTACTAACTGGGGCTGGGGTGCCGGCTCCATGACCACTCCTGCTCGTTCACATGACGAATGAGGCCAGTCTGGCGACCTTTTGCTTCCCGTCCCACCAGATTCCCTGGTTCCGTGAGGTGTCCGGGACTGTCCCACCAGGCCCGTTCACTTCGGCCGGCCACCCCACGGTCCCGGTCGCGACAAGCCCGGACCGCGTGCGCCGGTTCGGTGTTCCCCTTGCCGCGCGGCCTCGGACACCGGTGCTGACCAGGCCGGACGGGCCCGGACCGTTCCGGACGCCCAATCCGTTGCCCGGCTGCTGGAAGCCGCTGAAGACTCTTCTCACCGCCCCGCACACCCCCGGTGACGTGCCGCCGCACGCCGTCGTGCCGACGCCTGTCCGGCGCCGGGGTCCTGAGGGCGGTCACCACCACAGCAGTGAGGAGATCCTTTATGAGCAGTCCTGCACACCACAGCCAGAACGGACACCGGGCAGCGCTCCCGTGGCCGACCCGGGTCCAGCGCCGCTGGCCCACGACATGGCGGCTGGCGTTCGTGGCGCTGGTGGCCGCGCTGGGCTTCGTCCTGGCCGGCCCCGCCACCACGGCCTCGGCCGCGCCGCCCCCGCCCCCGCCTTCGGCGGCTGACTCCCCCTCCGGCAAGCCCAGCTTCTGGAACAGGATCATCGCGAAGATCAACGGGAAGATCATCGAGTACACGGTCGAGGACGCGCTGGACCCGCATGCCCCTGACTACATCAGGAAGTCGATCAAGCAGATTGCCGTCAAGCGGATCCTGACCCAGATGACGAAAGGCTGGCCTTCGTGGAAGGAACTACCGTCCGCCCTTCTCGAAGACGCCAACGAGCTCCGCAAGCGCAAGACGAAGACCCTCGAAGGCCGCAAGAAGCAGGTGACCGAAGCCCAGGACAGGATCGGCGAGGCGAAGAAGAAGGTCACCGAGGCCAGGACACCCGAAGACAGGAAACTGGCCGAGGAGGAGCTGGCCAGCGCGCGCCGGCACTACAAGAAGGTCGCCGCCCAGCTTCGGGACATCAAGGCGACACAGCCCGAGAACATCCCGGCCCGGATCAAGGGCCTGGACAAGAAGATCGGCAAGCTGGAGGAGAAGGCCGCCCGTCTGGAACGGGAGATGGACCAGCACACGAAACCCCGCGACCGGAAGCGGGTCCAGCAGCAGATCGACGGCGTCCGCGAGAAGCTTGACCAAGCCGAACAGGAGCGCAAGCAGCTTCAGGGAGACCGCGATGGCGACGGGGACGCCGACGGGACCCCGGCCAAGCGCGGCCCGAAGACACCGACGCAGGGCCCGGATTCCACCAGCGCCAAGACCCCGGAGACGCCGACGGTCAGCAGCACCAAGCAGACGCCGAAGACGGCGATCAACAGTACGAAGATCCCGCCGAAGGCCCCCACGATCACCGGCATGAAGCCGCCGCGGCTGCCTGTCCGGCCGGGGATTCGCAGTGGTCGCGGCGCCGTGCTCGAGCAGATCGGCGAGCTGGCCGGACAGGCCGTCAGGGAGGAAGCAGACCGGCACAATCAGGAGGTCCTGCAGGACGCGCTGAACGATCCCGCGAAGGCCCAGCGCCTGGTCAACGAGTACCAGGAGCGCGAGGCGATGAATCCGTTCGAGCAGATGGGGCGGGCCTTCACTGGCAAGGAGTTCACCGATGGCGAGCTGCTCGCGAACGGGCCCACGCTGATCGAGGTGCGCAAGACGCACGACAGGGTGACGGCGAAGGCCCGCAAGTCCAACGCCGACCCGCTGTACCAGCAGGCGCGCAAGGAGTGCGGCGGATACGACACCTGCGTCACCGAGCGCACCCGCAAGCTCCGCGAGAAGAACGCCAAGGACATCGCCGAGTCCGACAAGAAGGCCCGTAAGTCCAATGCCGACCCGCTGTACCAGCAGGCGCGCAAGGAGTGCGGCGGATACGACACCTGCGTCACCGAGCGCACCCGCAAGCTCCGCGAGAAGAACGCCAAGGACATCGCCGAGTCCGACAAGAAGGCCCGTAAGTCCAATGCCGACCCGCTGTACCAGCAGGCGCGCAAGGAGTGCGGCGGATACGACACCTGCGTCACCGAGCGCACCCGCAAGCTCCGCGAACAGGCGAAGGACAGCGCCAAGGGGGACGTCGGCAAGGGCAAGCACGACCAGGACGACACCCGCGGACACAACTCCCACAAGACGTCGGACAGCAAGAAGAAGACGGACACCTCCGACCACCGCAACGACCGGGATGGCCGCGACCAGCAGAAGCACACCAGCCCGGCGAAGAGCAAGCATGAGAACAAGGCCGTCTGATGGTCGAGTGGATGGTGTGCGGCACAGCTCGCTGTATGGCCAACGCGCGACACCGCCGACGGAGGCCGAGGCGACCGCAACGGTGGCTACGCCGGCTGCCCGGGGAAGCATGGCGGACATCCTCGGCTGGGAGCCATGATGAGCCGGTCCAGGAGGGACTCGGCGACGACGGGGTTGGGGAAGAGGGGATACCAGTCGCTGGGTGCCCGGTCGCTGGTGTTGATCAGCGAGCGTCCCCGCCGCTCCGAGACGAGTTGCCTGTTCCGGCATGGTTGGTAGTGGCAAAGCCGGCGGGTGGGAGCCGGATCAGCGCTTGCTGTCCGGTCCCCACCCGCCCGCCGGGCCGGGTGCCGTCAGTGGTGCTGGTACAGCTCCACTCGCTCCGCCGCGTATGTGCCGTCCGTCAGGAGCGCGTCGGTGAGCTCGAACCGTTCGGGGCCGGCAGGGCCGGGCCAGGTGACGGCTGTCCCGGCGGGCTTGCTGCTGGGCAGGTGGACGGGCTGTCCGTCGGCGGCCCTCGCGCCGAGCAGGGTGTAGGTGCGCACGGGGCCCGCGGCCGCCGTTGTCGCGGCCGCGGCGGTACCGGCCCGGTCGGCCCGGCGCACACGGACCCGGCGCCAGATGAAGACCGCTGCCAGGACCGTGAGGCCGCCGAGCGTTTCCGCCGTCCAGCCGGTGAGTACGTCGTACATCTCGGTGTCCTTCTTCTACGTGCCGATGAGGGGCGGAGCAAGGCGGGCCGACAGAGCTTGCGTCTCGTGCTGGCCGCCGGACGGCACCGTGCGGGACCGGAGGGTTAGCCCCGCAAGCCCGGTCCGTGCGGCCGGCCGTGCTCCACCCCGTCGCGGGCGAGCGCCCGCACTGGACAGGAGCGGGCGGCGCAGCAGAGGCGCCGTGTTGATACTGGCCCTGGATAAGGCCGGGACGGGGGTGTTCTGCGGCGGCAGGGTCATGGAACGTCGCTCCCTCGGTAGGTGATTGGTGCGTGGGGGCCACAGTCCGCGGTGACGGCCGCCTCCTCCAGTTCTCGCGAAAATCCGTTCCAGGCCCCTGGACAGGGGTGACTGAGACGAATTCGCGAGCGCTTGACGGACAGACCTCGCGGGGTGGCGGCAGCACGATGGACGAGGAGCGGGTTAGCCGCGCAACCCCGGCTTGTGGACCTCAGAATCGATGGGCCGGAGGGTCCATTCAAGGAATCGCGGTACCTAACCTGGGGCTGTGACCTGCGGTTTCGTCTGTGACGGAATGCCGTCCGGGTCTTGAACGAGCCGCGTAGCACTGCTACGGGTAAGCCGCGCAAGAGGAGGCTTGCCCAACCTCTGGGCAGGCTTGAGGCAGAGGCGCCTGGCCGACGGTCCGGTTACAGGTGGGCCGGTCCGCCGCCGTCCGGCGGGCTGGGGAGGACGGCTGGTTCGGACGCGAGGGTTAGCCCCGCAAGCTCTGTCCTCCGCCCCTTCTGGGCAGCTCCCGGCTCGCCGGTCTATGGCAACGGTGGACCTGTGGGTGTCTGCCCATCAGGAGCGGGGCAACGCTGCCGAGGCCGCAGGCCGAAATCCTGCGCGGTTTCAGCCCAGAGGTGACTGCTCGTTCAGCGGATCGAGGGCGGCGGGCGCCCGTCCGCGCAGGGCGCCAGCCACGAGCGAGGCTGGCGCCGCCACCGGCTGGGACAGGACCCCCGCTGCTGTCGGCGGGGGTCCTGTCCCGTCAGCGGCCTCGTCCCCGAGCGCGCTGTTGGTCCTGCTGCCGTGCCGCAGCGGCGGCCTGTCCGGGCAGCTGCTTGGTCCCCGCGGCAGGTCGGCTGGTGCGCGGCTTGGCGGTGACCGACCTCGCCCGGGCGGCCGCGGTGCTCACGCGCATGCCCGCCTCGCTGCTTCGGTGCTGCAGGGCGGGAGCGTGCGGGCCGGGCGCGGGGTCCTGGGCCCAGGGGCCGCGGTCGAGTTCGATCAGGCCGGTGAGTGCGCCTTCGGCGTAGAGCCGCTCGGCGTTGGCCCGGGCCACGGAGAACGAGGCCGCCGCGCCCTGCGGGTACAGGGCGCGGATGAGCGGTTCGGGGGCCATGCGGCCGCCGTAGGCGTTCCGGCCTTCGTCGAACGCGATGCGGCCTTCCTGCCAGCGCAGGGCGTTCTGCTCCAGTGAGGTCTGCATCGGCACTTCGACGCTCAGCACGACCCTCTCGGCGTATCCCTCCCGGTTCAGGTCGCCGAGCAGGGACCGCGTCCAGTCGAAATTGCTCATGACGCCGTCGTAGAGCAGGTTGAAGCCCTGCTTACGCGCCCATCCTTCGAATCTGTCCTGGAGGTAGGCGCTCTCGCGGTGCACGAGCGGCGCCAGTTCGGCCGGGGCCAGCTGCCGCCCGCCGGGCAGTACGCAGGCCTGCGGGGGCAGGATGGGTGCGCCGCCGTGGCGGACGATCGCCTCCTTGAACTGGTCGCAGTCCAGCACCACGTACTGGCTGGGGTCCATCCCGTGCGCGTGGGCCAGGGCCCGGCCGAGCTCAGTGTCGTCGCCCTGGCGGGTGCGCAGCAGCTGCAGGGACGTTCCTTTGGCGGCGCCCGGCGGTCCTGAGGTCAGCAGCACCGCCTTGCCGTCGCGTGGGAGGTTCGAGCAGGCGTCCTTCGCCTCGTCCAGGATCGCGCGGTGCAGCCGCATCCGTCCCTCCGTCCATTCTCCGTCCTGGTGGTGTCGGCCGTAGGTGTCGGCGGGGCCGGTTGCCAGATCCCCGGTGGTGAAGCGGTCCTGCAGGTGCCGGTAGAGGGCGCGGTACTCCGCGCGCAGCACGTCCATGCCGTGGTCGAATCCCCCTCGCCCGCCCGGTCAGCGGGACTGCCGGCGGCGGAAGATCTCCCGGTAGTCCTCCTCGGAGATCTCGTCGTCGAGCACCGCTCCCGCCAGGACGTCGGCCGTGTTGTCCTGGTGGTGCGGCAGGGTGTGGGTGGGGTCGAACTCGCTTTCCTCCAGCGGCCAGGCCGCGACGGTGTTGATCATCTCTTCGCGGCTGACCTCTCCAGCCGCGTAGCTGGCCAGGTACGCGCGCAGCGATGCTGTCATCGAGTGCTCCTTCCGGGGCCGCGTCTGCGGCCATCCTGTGGTGGGGTGCTGCGGAGTTGATCTTTCACCAGCGGTGCCCGTCCCAGCGCCGGGGGTGAAGCTGCCCGAGGGCCAGCCTCATGATTGCTTCCGGTCGGTTTGTGGTGGTGGGGTGCGGGCAGAGGGGCGGTGCGCTACGCGCTCCCCTTGGCCGTGAGCAGGGCGGCGTACTCGCGGTCCCCGGCGGCGTCGCCACGGCACCGCTCGCTGCGGGCGCGGTGCTCGTCGGCTAGTTCCGGTTCGGCGCCGGTGAGCTCCTCATACAGTGCGGCCGCCTGGTCCGTCAGGTCGGCCTGGGCCCGAAGGGCCTCGGCCCGGGAGGAGTCGGACGCCGCGGCATCGGTAAGCCTGCGGAACTCGGTGGCTCGGTCGTTGATTTGGTGTCCGAGGGTGTCGAGCTGGGCGTGCAGGGCGGCGGCGCGTTCGCGGCGGGCGTTCTCGGCGGCCTCGGCCCCGGGGAAGCGGACGGCGTCCAGGCCGGAGCTCACCGCGTCCGTCGGGTGGTCCGGGTGCAGGCGGGCGTACACCTCATCGAGGCGGGCTGCGGTATCGAGCGTGGCGTAGGGGGAGTTGCGGCCGAGCGCGGTACGGCCGTGCGCGGCCCAGGCCGAGACGGCCCCGGCCCAGCGTTCGTGGGCGGCCTGCTTGCTGATGCCGGCGGCGCCGGCCAGCTGGGTCCAGGTGGTGCCCTCCTCCCGTTCGACGATGACGGCGCGCTCGATCAGGGTGTCCAGGCGTTCCTTCAGGGCAAGGGCCTGGCGCAGCCGCTCACCCCGCGGGGCGTCGGGGTGGACGGGCATGAGGGCGTAGGCGAGCTCGCCGAGTTTGTCGGCGGTGAACGCGAGGGAGACGCGGGCCTCGTCGCGCGGCGACAGCACGGCCGGTGCCGGAGTGGTGTCGGTCATGCCGTCAGGCTAGCCCTGACAGTGCGAGCACGTCAGGTAGTTCCTGACGAATGACCGAATCGAGGCTACCTTTACTGCCACTTCTCGTCAGGGCAGGCTTGATTCTCGGCAAGGTCAGGTTCACCTTGACGGGTTTCCAGATTTCGCGGACCGAGGCGTCTTGGCTTGGATAATGTGCGCTGTCCACCGTGACAAAACGGGTCATAATGTCTGATCAGCGCTTATCCCGCCAAGAGTAGGGGGACCCCCCTGGTGCCAGTCACTGCTACGACGACGCTCCGCTACACCTGCGAACTCACCTGCGGGGACGTCGACGCCCTGCATGCGTTCTTCCAGGCGCGCATCGAAGAGGTACGCCAGCGCCATGAGTTCCGCAGCCTGGAGTACGCAACCGCTCAGTGCCTCGACATGATGCTGGAACGGAAGTTCAAGGAGTTGCGCAAGGCGTTCCAGTACGACGATGGTTCTCGTGAGGTTCTGGAGGTTAAGGACCGGCACTGGACCGAGCTGTGGCTGGTCACCCTGCCGTGGCGTCAGCACCCCGACTTCGATGCGCTCCGCTGGCGATCCGCACAGTTCCGTGATGCCGCCCACGAGGCACAGATGGCCGCCTGGCACCGATCCCAGCTGCGCTGACCACAAGTCGAGGGCACCCGCCGTCCGCCGTTGGGTCCTTTGTTTACGAATGACGCCGGACGACTCGCGGCTCAGACAGAGGTGGCCCCTCGCCCCGGCAGCAGATGTTCACCACTCGGGAGGCGCCAGTGCCTGGTGCTGTTCGATTGCGGCGGTTCCGGAGAGTGACCGGCAGTCCTCTATCAGTCGGCTAGTGCTGTGACCGGGAGGGTGTGCCGGGGCGCGGTGCTCGTCGCGTGCGGGCCCGTAGCCTGGCCGAATGCCCGACGACATCCTGGCCTTGTGGTCCCTCGCCCCCGCCTCCGAGACCGACTGGCTCGCCGGGCTCACCCAGGACGACGGTCTCACCGGCTACGAGGTACCCGGGAAGCCCGACGCCGCCTGGGTGCTCGGCGGCATGTACGAGCGCGGGCCAACCGCCAAGGATTCGGTGAACCGCAGCCAGGGCCGGGACGAGCACCCTGGCCCGGGTTGGGAGCGGCTGCGCTGGGCAGAGTTGGCTGCCCGCATCGGTGATCCGGTCGTACCGCAGGGTCTGTATCCCTGTTTTCGCTGCTTCCCGTCCATGAAAGCTGCGGGCATCAGGCCCGGCTCCATCGAATGGCCCGCCGAGGGCA
>NZ_JBVICA010000045.1:0-11044 GCF_055573115.1 Streptomyces sp. NPDC030222 | reverse complement strand
CAGACCAGCCGACGCAACCACACCAGCAGCCTCATCCAGCGCAAGCAACGACACCACACCGGCAACGGACCCCGCGCCGGACAGCAACCCCGCCAACGCAACCCGATCCGACCCGGCCTCGACGACAACCCGACGAACCTCAGCACCACGCCCCGCCAACGCACCCACCACGGCCGTGTCATCCACGCCCTCCGCAGGCGACACCACCAACCACGACCCCGACAACCGCACATCGGACAACGCATCCAGCGGCTTCCACGACACCCGGTAACGCCAGCCGTCCACAGCCGACTGCTCCCGGCCCTGGCGGCGCGATGCCGCCGCCCGGGCCAGGACCGTGTCCGGCCAGTAGCGCTGCCGCTGGAAGGCGTACGTCGGGAGTTCGACCCGTCCGGCCCCGGTGCCGGCGAAGAAGGCGGACCAGTCCACCTCCACACCCCGCACGAAGGCCTGAGCCACCGCGGCGACGACCGACTCCGCCTCCACACGCCCTGCGCGCAGCAGCGGCACGAACGCGGCATCGGCGGCACCCGTCAGGCAGTCCTGGGCAAGCGCGGACAGCACACCGTCGGGGCCGAGCTCGACGTATGTCGTCGCGCCGGCCGCTTCCAGGGCGCGTACGCCGACCAGGAAGCGGACCGATTCGCGGACGTGCCGGACCCAGAACTCGGCCGAGGCCATCTCGTCCGAGACGACCGACCCGGTGAGGTTGGACACGACCTGGATGCGCGGGGCCCCGAACGACAGCCCCGCCACCACCTGCCGGAAGTCGTCCAGCATGCCGTCCATGTGCGGCGAGTGGAACGCATGGCTGACCGTCAGGCGCTTCGTCTTCCGGCCCTGCGCCTCGAGGGTCTCCGCGATCGCCAATGCCGCGTCCTCGTCACCGGCAACGACCACCGACTGCGGGCCGTTGACCGCCGCGATGCTGACGTCGTCGGTGAGCAGCGGCAGAACCTCGTCCTCCGAGGCCTGCACCGCGATCATCACACCACCGGCCGGCAACGCCTGCATCAACCGGCCACGCGCCGCAACCAGAGTGCACGCATCCTCCAGCGAGAACACCCCCGCCACGTGCGCGGCAGCGATCTCACCGATCGAGTGCCCGGACACGAAGTCCGGCCGCAGACCCCAGCTCTCCACCAGCCGGAACAGCGCCACCTCGACCGCGAACAGCGCCGGCTGCGTGTACTCAGTCCGGTCCAGCACCGCAACATCGGACCCGAACAGCACTTCCTTCAGTGGCAGTTCGAGGAGCGAGTCCAGGCGCTCGCACACCGCGTCCAGCGCGTCCGCGAACACCGGGAAGGCGGCGTACAGTTCACGGCCCATGCCCAGGCGCTGGCTGCCCTGCCCTGTGAACAGGAACGCCAGGCCGCCGGGCGACACGGTTCCCTGCACCAGGCCCGGCACCCGCTCACCGGCGGCCAGGGCTGCCAGACCGCCGACCAGGGACTCTCCGTCCGAGGGTGCGCCGACCAGCACCGCGCGGTGCTCCAGGGCGGCGCGGTTCGTGGCGAGCGAGTGGCCGAGGGCGAGTGCGCCCCGGTCACCGGACGCGGCCAGTGCGTCGGCCGCGGTCGCGCGCAGTCGTTCAGCCTGGGCCCGCAGGGCGGCCGCGGTACGGCCGGAGACGAGCCACGGCATCACCGGGATTGCGGGGATCCCCGGCTCCGTGGGTGCCGGTGCGTTCGCGTCGGCGTCCGCTGGTGCCTGCTCGATCACGGCGTGGGCGTTGGTGCCGCTGTAGCCGAACGACGAGACACCGGCCCGGCGCGGGCGCCCGGTCCCGGGCCACGGCTGCTGCTCGGTCAACAGCTCGATGTCACCGGCCGACCAGTCCACGTAGGGGGTCGGCTCGTCGATGTGCAGGGTCTTGGGCAGGACCCCGTGCCGCATCGCCATGACCATCTTGATCACACCGGCGACACCGGCCACGGCCTGGGTGTGGCCGATGTTCGACTTCACCGACCCCAGCCACAGCGGCCGGTCCGCCGGACGGTTCTGCCCGTACGTGGCCAGCAGCGCCTGGGCCTCGATCGGGTCGCCCAGCCGCGTGCCCGTGCCGTGGGCCTCCACCGCGTCCACGTCCCCGGCCGTCAGGCCGGCGTCGGCAAGGGCTTCGCGGATGACGCGCTGCTGCGAGGGACCGTTCGGCGCCGTCAGACCGTTGCTGGCGCCGTCCTGGTTGATGGCGGAGCCACGGACCACGGCGAGGACCGGGTGGCCGTTGCGCCGGGCGTCCGAGAGGCGCTCCAGGAGGAGCAGGCCGACGCCTTCGGACCAGATCGTGCCGTCGGCGCCCGCCGCGAACGCCTTGATGCGGCCGTTCTCGGCGAGGCCGCGCTGACGGCTGAACTCGGTGAACGCGCCGGGCGTGGACATGATGGTCACGGCACCCGCGAGGGCCATGGCGCATTCGCCGCGGCGCAGGGCCTGCGCCGCGAGGTGCAGGGTGACGAGCGACGAGGAGCAGGCCGTGTCGAGGGTGACCGCCGGGCCCTCCAGGCCGAAGGTGTAGGAGATGCGTCCGGAGACGACGCTGGCCGCGTTGCCGGTGCCGAGGTGGCCTTCGAGGCCGTCGGCGTCGTTGAGCCAGAGCTGGAGGTAGTCCTGGGCGTTGGAGCCGACGAACACTCCGGTGCGGCTGCCGCGCAGGGCGGTCGGGTCGATGCCGGCGCGCTCGAACGTCTCCCAGGTGGTCTCCAGCAGCAGCCGCTGCTGCGGGTCCATGGCGAGGGCCTCGCGCGGGGAGATCCCGAAGAAGGCAGCGTCGAAGTCGGCCGCCTCGTGCAGGAAGCCGCCTTCGCGGACGTAGCTGGTGCCCTCGCGGTCAGGGTCGTCGCTGTAGAGGGTGTCGAGGTCCCAGCCTCGGTCGACGGGGAAGGCGGTGATGCCGTCGCGTCCCTCGGCGAGCATGCGCCACAGGTCCTCGGGGGAGGTGATGCCGCCGGGGAAGCGGCAGCTCATGGCGACGATGGCGATCGGGTCGTCGTCGGCGGCACGTGCCGTGGCGGCGGCGCGCGGGCGGGCCGGGAGACGGCCTCCGCCGCCCGCGCCGGACCCGGGGCCCGCGTCGTCCGCGAGGTCTCCGACGATCTCCTCGCGGAGGTACTGGGCGAGTGCGGTGGCTGTCGGGTAGTCGAAGACGAGGGTGGCGGGCAGCCGTCGGCCGGTGGCCTCGCCGAGCAGGTTGCGCAGTTCGACGGCGGTGAGCGAGTCGAAGCCCAGCTCCTTGAAGGACCGGCCCGGCTCGACGGAGGCGGCACCCGGGTAGCCCAGGGCCGCGGCTACCTGCCTGCGGACGAGGTCGAGGAGCGTGCGCTCCTGCTCGGCGGCCGGGAGTCCGGCGAGGCGCTGCCGCAGCCCGGTCGCGCCCGCCTCGGCGGCGGCGGCGCCCGCAAGGCGGCGCGCGGTCACCCGTACGAGCCCGCGCAGCAGCGGGGACAGGGTGCCGACCCGGGCCTGCGTGCGCAGGCCGGCGAGGTCGACGCGCATCAGGACGGGCGCGGCCTCGTCGATCCGGTGCGCGAGGTCGAAGAGGCCGAGGCCCTCCTCCGAGGTGAGCGGCGGCAGTCCGCCGCGGGTCATGCGGCTGACGTCGGCGTCGGTCAGGCTGCCGGCCATGCCCGAGCCGTCGGCCCACAGGGCCCAGGCCAGGGAGGTGGCGGGGAGTCCCAGGGAGCGGCGGTGCTGGGCGAGCGCGTCGAGGAAGACGTTGGCCGCCGCGTAGTTGCCCTGCCCGGCGCCGCCGAAGACGCCGCCGATGGACGAGAACAGCAGGAAGGCGGAGAGGTCGAGGTCCCGGGTCAGTTCGTGCAGGTTGACGGCCGCGTCGGCCTTGGGCCGCAGTACGGCCGACAGGCGTTCGGGGGTGAGGGCGGTGATCACGCCGTCGTCGAGTACGCCGGCGGTGTGGACGACCGCGCCGAGCGGATGCTCGGCGGGTATCGCCTCCAGTACGGCGGCCAGCGCGTCGCGGTCCGCGACATCGCACGCGGCCCAGGTCACCGAGGCGCCCGCGGCGGCGAGTTCGTCGCCTAGCTGCCGGGCCTCGGGGGTGGATCCGCCGCGGCGGCCGACGAGCAGCAGGTGCCGTACGCCGTGTCCGGTGACGAGCCGGCGGGCGATCAGGCCGCCGAGGAGGCCGCCGGCGCCGGTGATCAGCACGGTCGACTCCGGCGCGTACGTGATACCGGCCGTGGCCGGCTGCTCCCCTTGAGTCTCCCGGGCCACGCGGGTGAGGCGCGGCACGAGGACGGTCCCGGCGCGGACGGCGAGTTGCGGCTCGCCCACGGCCTGGGCTGCGGTGAGGGCCGCGGGCAGGACGCGTGCGGAGTCCTCGGTGCCGTCGGTGTCGAGCAGCAGCAGCCGGTCGGGGTGCTCGGCCTGCGCGGAGCGCAGCAGGCCCCGGACGGCGGCGTGGACGGGGTCGGTGACCGAGCCGGTGGCCGACTCGGTGGCCGTGTCGTCGACGGCGTCGGTGCGGCTGTCTCCGGCCGCGACCGCGCCCTGGGTGAGGACGACCAGGCGGGTGGCGGCGAACCGGTCGCCGGTGAACGGCTCCTCCCCCAGCCAGGTCCGGGCGAGGGCGAGGGCGTGGTGCGCGGCCCGGTGCACGGCCCCGGCGGACAGCTCCGGTGCGGCGGCCGGGCCGTCGGCGCCGGCCTGCCCGTAGCCGGCCTGTCCGTAGCCGGCGAACACGGCGTCCGGGACGGGTGTTCCGGCGTCCACCGCGGCGGCCAGTTCGGCCAGGTCCGCGTAGACCGTGATCTCGTCGGCTCCCGTGCCGGTGGCGATGGTGCGGAGAGCGGAGGGTACCGCTGCCCCCAGAACCGCCCAACGGCCGCCGGGGTCCTCGGTCGCGTCGTCGGCGGTGCTGGTCGCGGAGGCCCCGGTCACGGCGGCGGTCAGTGCCGTCCACTCCGTGCGGAACACGGACTCGTGGTGGGCGGTGCGCGCAGCCCGGACCTGCTCGGCCGACACGGCTCGCAGGACGAGCGAGCCGACGGTCGCGACGGGTGCGCCCGTGGTGTCCGCGATCTCCAGGCGTACGCCGTCGCCCGTACCGCTCGGGGCGAGGTGTACGCGCAGCGCGTCGGCGCCGCTCGCGTGGAGGGTCACACCGCTCCAGGCGAAGGGGAGCCGGCCCTCGCCCTCGGTGCCGCCCAGCACGCCGAGGCCCAGGGTGTGGAGCGCGGCGTCCAGCAGGGCGGGGTGGAGGCCGAAGTCCCTTGCCGCGGCCGCGGTTTCCTGGGGCAGGGCGACCTCGGCGTAGACGCTCTCGCCGTGCCGCCAGGCGGTGGTGAGGCCGCGGAACACCGGACCGTAGCCCATGCCGACCTCGGCGAGGTCGGCGTAGAGGCCGTCCGTGGCGAGGGGTTCGGCGCCCGCCGGGGGCCACTGCCCCGATGCGAACTCCGACCAGGCCGGGACGGCACCGCGGGCCAGGACGCCGTCGGCGTGCCGGGTCCAGGGCTCGTCGGCCGCACTGTCCTTCGGGCGGGAGGACAAGGTGAAGGCGCGCCGTCCGGAGCCGTCGGTGTCAGGGGCGCTCACGTGCAACTGCAGCTGCACGCCGCCGCGTTCGGGCAGGACGAGCGGCGCCTGGAGCGTCAGCTCCTCGACGCTGTCGCAGCCGACCTGGTCGCCGGCCCAGATCGCCAGGTCGACGAAGGCCGTGCCGGGGAGCAGGACGCTGCCCATGACCTGGTGGTCGGCCAGCCAGGGGTGGGTGGCGGGTGACAGCAGGCTGGTGAAGACGAAGCCGTCGGAGTCGGCGAGGGCGACCGTCGCGCCGAGCAGGGGGTGTGCGGCCGCGTCCAGACCGGCCGCGGTGACGTCGCCGATCGGGGTGCCCGGCTCGATCCAGTAGCGCTGCCGCTGGAAGGCGTAGGTGGGCAGGTCGTCGACGCGCCGGGCGCCGGTGTCGGCGAAGAAGGCCTGCCAGTCGACCCGGATGCCGTGGACGTGGGCCCGGGTGAGGGCTGTGACGAGCGCCTCGGCTTCGGGGCGGCCCTTGCGGAGCACGGGCACGAGGACGGCACCGCCGTGGCTGTCGCCGTCCAGGCAGTCCTGGGCGAGCGCTGACAGCACACCGTCCGGGCCGAGCTCGACATATGTCGTCACGCCGGCCGCTGCGAGGGCGCGTACGCCGTCCAGGAAGCGGACGGCGTCGCGGACGTGCCGGACCCAGAAGTCGGCGGATGCCATCTCGTCGGTGACCAGGGTGCCGGTCAGGTTCGACACGACCGGGATGCGTGGCGCCTTGAACGACAGCCCCTCCAGCACCCGGCGGAAGTCCTCCAGCATCCCGTCCATGTGCGGCGAGTGGAACGCGTGGCTGACGGTGAGGCGCTTGGTCTTCCGGCCTTGCGCCTCGAAGACGTCCGCGACCGCGACGGCAGCGTCCTCGTCACCGGCGACCACGACCGACTGCGGACCGTTGACCGCCGCGATGCCGGCGCCCTCGGTGAGCAGCGGCAGGACCTCGTCCTCCGAAGCCTGCACCGCGATCATCGCGCCGCCTGCGGGCAGTGCCTGCATCAGTCGGCCGCGCGCGGCGACCAGAGTGCACGCGTCCTGCAGCGACAGCACCCCCGCCACATGCGCGGCAGCGATCTCACCAATCGAGTGCCCGGACACGAAGTCGGGCCTCACGCCCCACGACTCCACGAGCCGGAAGAGGGCCACTTCGACCGCGAACAGCGTCGGCTGGGTGTACTCCGTCCGGTCCAGCAGATCCGGGTCCGAGCCGAACAGCACATCCTTCAGCGGCAGTTCGAGATCGAATCCGGCACACACCGCTTCCAGCGCGTCCGCGAACACCGGGAAGGCGTCGTAGAGCTCACGGCCCATCCCCAGCCGCTGGCTCCCCTGCCCGGTGAACAGGAAGGCGACCTTCCCGCCGGCCGGCGAGCCCTTCAGCGCTCCCGCCGCCGAGCCGCCCTCCGCCAGCGCGGCGAGTCCTGCCAGCAGACTCCCACGGTCCCCGGCCACCACCGCCGCGCGGTCCTCGAACTGCGCCCTGCCGACGGCCAGCGACCGGGCGACGTCCACCGGGCCGAGCCCGTCGTGCTCCCGGGTGTACGCGAGCAGCCGGGCCGCCTGCTCGCGCAGGGCGTCCTCGCCCTTGGCCGAGAGGAGCCACGGCACGGCCCGCGGCAGCGGCGGGACCGCCGGCCCGGTGCCGTCGGGCTGCTGATCGGGGGCCCGGTCGGCCTCCGGCGCCTGCTCGATGATGGTGTGCACGTTGGTGCCGCTGACGCCGAAGGCGGAGACGCCGACCCGGTACGGGCGTCCGGTCTCCGGCCACGGCCGCTGCTCGGTGAGCAGGGCGACCCCGCCGGCCGACCAGTCGACGTGCGAGGTCGGCTCGTCGACGTGCAGGGTCCTGGGCAGCACCCCGTGGCGCATGGCCATGACCATCTTGATGATGCCGGCGACACCGGCGGCGTTCTGGGTGTGGCCGATGTTCGACTTCAAGGAGCCCAGCCACAGCGGCCGGTCCGCGGGCCGGTCCTGGCCGTACGTGGCCAGCAGTGCCTGTGCCTCGATCGGGTCGCCCAGGGTCGTGCCGGTGCCGTGGGCCTCGACGGCGTCGACATCGGCGGGGGTCAGGCGGGCGCTTTCGAGGGCCTGGCGGATGACGCGCTGCTGGGCGGGGCCGTTGGGGGCGGTCAGGCCGTTGCTGGCACCGTCCTGGTTGACGGCCGAACCCCGGACGACGGCCAGGACCCGGTGCCCGTTGCGGCGCGCGTCGGAGAGGCGTTCCACCAGCAGGACGCCCACGCCCTCCGACCAGCCGGTGCCGTCCGCCGCCTCGGCGAACGACCTGCAGCGGCCGTCGGGCGACAGCCCGCGCTGGCGGCTGAACTCGACGAAGACGTCCGGGGCGGCGAGGACGGTGACGCCGGCGGCCAGGGCAAGCGAGCACTCCCCCTGGCGCAGGGCCTGGACGGCCATGTGCAGGGCCACGGACGAGGACGAGCAGGCCGTGTCGATGGTGGCGGCAGGGCCCTCCAGGCCGAAGACGTAGGCGAGGCGGCCGGAGACCACGCTGGACGCGGTACCGGTGAGGAGGTGTCCCTCGACGCCGTCGGGCAGGTCGTCCGAGCCGACGCCGTAGGCGTTGGCGGACGCGCCGACGAAGACGCCTGCGCGGCTGCCGCGCAGGGCCGCCGGGTCGATGCCGGCCCGCTCGAACACCTCCCAGGTGGTCTCCAGCAGCAGCCGCTGCTGCGGGTCCATGGCGAGCGCCTCACGCGGGGAGATCCCGAAGAAGGAGGCATCGAACTCGGGGGCTTCGTGAAGGAATCCGCCATGCCGGGCGTAGGTGGTGCCGGGGTGGTCGGGGTCGGGGTCGTACAGCGACTCGACGTCCCAGCCGCGGTCGGTGGGGAAGCCCGAGATGGCATCGCCGCCGCTCTCGACGAGCTTCCACAGGTCCTCGGGCGAGCCGACTCCGCCGGGGAAGCGGCAGCTCATGCCGACGATGGCGATCGGTTCGCGCGAGGCGTCGGTGAGCTCCTGGTTCCGGCGGCGCAGCCGCTCGGTTTCCTTGAGGGAGGCCCGCAGCGCTTCAACGACTTTTTCGTTCGGGGTGGTCATCACTTACTCCGCACTTCGGGCACGTCAGAAGTTGCTGTTGCTGGTCAAGTTGCCGGGGGTGTCGTCGTCGGAGCCGCCGGCGCCGTCGAGAGCGAGGTCGAGAAGGTCCTGGAGGTCCATCGAGTCGATGGACCCGACCGCGTCGGCGGCGTCCGCACCGGGGTCGGCGACCGGAGTGCCGGGTCCGGCGAGCCTCAGGAGGGTGTCCAGGAGTCCTGCTTCGCGGAGCCGGCCCAGGGGGATGCCGGCCAGTGTGCGGCGCAGCTCCACGTCCTGGGGGTCGGTGTCGAGTTCCGCTCCGGTGGCACCGGCCGCGCCGTCGCTTCCCCCGGGGAAGAGGGTGCGCATCAGATGGCGGGTCAGGGCCTGCGGGTTGGGGTAGTCGAAGACGAGGCTGGACGGCAGTCGCAGGCCGCACGCGGCGCCCAGGTGGTTGCGCAGTTCGACGGCGGTCAGCGAGTCGAAGCCCAGGTCCTTGAAGGCCCGGTCCGGTGCGACGGCGTCCGCGGAGGGGTGGCCGAGTGCCGCCGCCGCGTGCTCGCGCACGAGGTCGAGGAGCGCCGTGTCCCGGTCGTCCCCGGACAGTTCGGCCAGCCGCCCGAGGACGGCCGTGGACGGATCGGCGGCCGTGGCACCGGACATGGCCACGCCGCCGCCCGATGCGTCCTCGCGCAGCACGCCGCGCACGTCGGGCAGGTCGCCGATGAGCGGGCGGGGGCGCGCCGCGGCGAACACCGGTGCGAAGCGGGCCCAGTCGACGTCGGCCACGGTCACCGCCGCGTCCCGGCCGGTGAGGGCGCGTTCCAGGGCCAGCAGGTTCGTCCCCGGGGCCACGGGCGGCAGTCCGCGGCGGCTGAGCTGCTCCTCCGCGTCGCCTTCGGTGGCCATGCCTCCGTCGGCCCACGGGCCCCAGGCGATCGCCGTGGCGGCGAGCCCTCGGGCCGCGCGGCGCTCGGCGAGCGCGTCGAGGAAGGTGTTGGCGGCGGCGTAGGCACCTTGGCCGCCGCTGCCCCAGACACCGGCGATGGACGAGAACAGGACGAACGCGTCGAGGGAGTCCGGTGCGTCGAACAGCGCGTCGAGGTGGACGGCGCCGGCGGTCTTGGCGGTGACGACCCGGGCGAACCCGGGCAGGTCGGTGCCCGTGCCGGGCGGCTGGGAGACGCCCGCGGCGTGCACCACGGCGCGCACCGGAGTGCCGTCGGCCGCCAGGCGTGCGACGAGCGCCTCGAGCTGTTCCCGGTCGGTGACGTCGCAGGCCGCCAGGGTCACGGCCGCGCCGAGCGTCTCGAGTTCCGTCCGGACCTCGGTGGCGCCGGGTGCGTCGGCGCCGCTGCGGCTGACGAGCACGAGCCGTTCCGCACCGCGTTCGGCGAGGCGCCGCGCCACGTGGCGGCCGAGCGCTCCCGTGCCGCCTGTGATGAGCACGGTGCCGTTCGGCGTCCACCGCGGTGCGGGGCGTTCGCCGGTCGGGGCGGCGTGTACGAGACGTCGTACGAACGTGCCGGCGGCGCGGATCGCGAACTGGTCCTCGTCACCGGCGCCGGTGAGCACGGTCGTCAGGGGGGACAGGACGCGGTCGTCGCACGTTTCGGGCAGGTCGACGAGTCCGCCCCAGCGGTCGGGGTGCTCAAGGGCGACCACCCGGCCCAGGCCCCAGACCTGCGACTGGGCGGCGCCGCCGAGCGTGTCGCCGGGGGCGGCGGCGACGGCGTCACGGGTGACGCACCACAGGCGCGCGTCACCGCAGCCGGTCTCCGCGTACCGGTCGGTGAGCACCGACGTGAGGGCTGCGGTGAGGGCGAGTCCGACGGGCACCCCGGGGTGATGGGGGTGCGGCCGTTCGTCCAGAGCCAGGACCGACAGGACGCCGGTCACCGGTCCGTCGGCTGCCGCCACCGCGTCCCGCAGCCGCTCGTCCAGGCGCGCGCGCAGGACCGCCGGGTCACCGTCGGCGACATCGAGCGGGAGCGGCAGGACCCGGACCCCGTCGCCGCTCATACGGTCGGCCAGGGCACGGACCCACGGATCCTCCGCCTGCGGGGCCGGTACGACGAACAGCCAGGTGCCGGAGGGGGTTCCCCGGTCGTGGCCCGTCCAGGGCTGCCAGGTGACGCGGTAGAGGAGGGAGTCGGCCTGTGCCTGTGCCTGCTGGTTCCGCCGCCATGCGGAGAGGGCTGGCAGTACGGCGCTGAGCGGCTGGTCGCCGTCGACTTCGAACTCGTCGGCGAGCGCCGTCAGATCGGCCCGTTCGACGACGTCCCAGAACCGGGCGTCGGCCTCGCTCCCGGCAGGGCCGGCCTGCGCCATCGCGCCGCTGTGCGCGGCGACGGGCTCGGGCCAGTAGCGCTTGCGCTGGAAGGGGTAGGTGGGCAGGTCGACACGCCGGGCGCCGGTGCCGGCGAAGTACGCCCGCCAGTCGACGGCGACGCCG
>NZ_JBVICA010000044.1:0-11623 GCF_055573115.1 Streptomyces sp. NPDC030222 | reverse complement strand
GGTCGACGACTTCCTCCTGCCGGTCTACGGGGCAGAGGTGACCACGGCTGCGCCCTGGTGCCTGCAGTGGCAGGAGCACGACGACGTCGTCGCGTGGCTCCACGCTCTGTGGCTCGCCTACCAGCAGCACAAGGACCCCGAAGCCGGGCTGTCCGGCTTGTTCGTGTGGCACCGGGACTTTCTCACCCATGCCATCGCGGCGATCCGCGCACCCGGCGGCCCTCTGTCGGCATGCATGACCTCCCCGGAGCGTCCCGCGCACCGGATCCTGCCCGGCCCGCCACCGTCGGCACGCTCTGAGAAGACGAACACCACTGAGAGGGACGCCTCTGGTTCCGGTGAGCCAGGAGAGCCGACGTCATGAACACGGGGCAGCAGCCGGCCTTCGGCCTCAGCTTCGACCCGCGCGCTCTGACCGACTTCCTCCAGGCACCCGGCGACATCCGCGACCTTGCACTCGCCCAGCTGCAGGACGTGGTGAATGCCGAACTGTTCGGGACGAAGCTGACCGGTGACCTGTCGGGCTACCGCAAGCTCGTCGTCGACTCCCGCAAGGAGTGGAGGGTGGTGTACGCGCTTCGTCCGGCGCCGCCGACGTCCGCGCACGCCAATGAGATCCACGTCGTTGCCGTACGGCCGAGAGCCCGCAATGACGTGTACGACACCGTCGGGCAACGGCTGGGGATGACGCGCCGGCCGCTCAGCGCCCGGACCCACGCTGCCCGCTCCCGCTCGCCGCAGCTCACGACGCGCCAGCCCGCCCCGAAGCCGGGACCGCTGCCCTCCGCGATGCCCGGCCTGCCCCGCCCTGCCCTCGGCGCCGCGCACCACCACGTCCGCTGACCCAAGGAGTACCTTCCTATGCCCCCTGATCCCACGCCGGAAGCAGCCCGGCGTGCGGTCACCCAGCTCGACCACCGCGTCGAGGCCGCGACCGGCCACGACGTCGACACCCTGTGGACCCACCGCGACCGCGGCGTCCTCGACGAGCCCCACGCCCGCCTAGCCGATCACCACCGCGAGTTGGTCACGGCCGAGACCGGGGTGACCTTCTACCGAACGCTCCTCCACCGTCTGTCCAGCGGCGAGTTCCCCGTCGATGCCGCCCTGTTCGACCGCATCGACCGCACGGTCGACCAACTGGAGAAGGCCGCCGCCGTGCGCGACTCCGCCGCGGCGCGCGTGATCGCCGCCCGCCGGGCACCCACCGCCACCCAGGTACCGAAGCCTCCGGCTCGACCCGGGGCATGGCCCTCAGCCCCAGCACGCCGGCGCTGACCGCCACCGAAAGGCCCCTTGAAGAGCATCCCCGAAGTCGACTTCGAACTGGACGAGTTCGACGCTGACGAACAGGTCTCCCTTGACTTCTACCGTCAGATCGAAGCGCGGTCCGACATGCTCGTCCCCCTCGCCGAACACCACACCGCCAGCGGCGTGCACAGTTACTACGCCCTGTTCGACCGCACTGCCACCTATGGTCACCCCGGCATGCCGCAGCACGTCGCCGTGCACCTGCAGCGGGACCAGGAGAAGCGGACGTTCGCCTTCGAGAAGGCTCTGCTGCCGCTGCCCGCGATGGCGCAGTCCTGGCTGATCCACCGCGGCTGCCCTTCCGACGCCATCGGCCTCAACCCTGAGCTGGGTCCGCCGCCGGCGGATGAGGCGACGCGGGCGCTTGAGCGGCGCCTCGCAGACGACGGCGACCACTACGCGATGGGCTACTCCTACACCCGAGACGACCCGGACGACATGGTCACCGTCGTCGCGCTGCGCGCCCTGGACGAGCGAGCCCCCTCTCCGTTCCGCGTCGTGGTCGAGGAGGTCGACACCGACGCGTGGACCCACACCCTGCGCGAGGGCGGCTTCAACACCAAGGCCGAGGCCCTGCAGTGGTGCGACGACCGGCTCACCGGCGCGGCCGGCCCCCTCCCGCCGGTCCGCCGGGCAGCCGCATTCACCCGCCCAACTGCCCTGCTGCAGGCTCCTGTTCCGCGCCCGTCCGGCCGATCGCGCTAAGCGTCAAGGCGGGCGGGCGCGGCGCAACATAGCCGACGATCGCCGGTTAGCCAAACCGGCGATTCTCCGGACTCTTATACAGCCGCCGGGACGACCTCCGCGGCACCACCCACGTAATCCCTATGCCTTTACGGAGGTTTCTTCCGCATGCGCTCAACCCGAATTGCCATATCCGCTGCGATGCTCGGCGCCCTCGCCCTGCCGGTGCTGTCCGCCACCACCGCCAGCGCGGCACCCGCCGCCGTGCCCGCGGCCCTTGCGAGCAGCTGTCACGACCTGCCGCCGCTGCCGTACGAGGTACACACCACGGCCGTCACCATCCGGTCGAAGGCCACCACGAAGTCCACCGCCCTCGGCGTGCTCTACCGCAGCCACAAGTTCACCGTGCACAACAAGAGCGGCAACTGGCTCTACATCACGGACAGGACCACCGGCGTGAAGGGCTGGGTGTCCGGCACCTACGTCTACCGGGACGTCCGAATGTGCCTGAGCTAGCAGGCGGTCACTGACAGACGGAAACGGGGCTGCAGCCATGGCTCCGTCCCGAATCCCTCGTGAAATCCCGGGCTGTTAGGCCCTGCGGAAGGGAGTTCTCCTTGTCCGACGACATAGAGGATGTCGTGAGCGTGCTCACTGCGCAGATCGAGCGCCGGTTCTCCATGAACATGGACGAGCTGACCGCTGCGGTCTCGGCGGCGCCGGCTGCCAATCCCGAGGCCACAGAACTGGTCAAGTGGCACGGCCTTCTCGTCGAATCCCAGATGGCGCTGGTGTGGGCCGAGGACGACCTCCTTGCCGCCCTGGAAACCCAGCCCAGCGAGGTCGACGACCCGACGATGGGCCTTGCCCACCGCGTCAACGGCGCTGTCCATGCTCGCGACGGGCGGGCCATGGTCGTGCGCTGGCTCCTCGACCCGGCGGCCCCCGGAAAGCAGGGACTCGCAGCCGAACGGCTTGCGCGTCTGGGCCGCGGGGCTCGTAAGGGTCCGGCCGTGCAGACCAGTGCGCCCCTCCGGCCGGTGACGACGCCGACGGCAGCGGGGCGCGGAGTCCTGCGGTGAGCGTCCGGCACAAGCCCAGCACCGTCGACGGGCGGCTGCAGGACGTCTTCGGTGCTCCCCTCGCCGAGCTGTACGAGACGGCGATGGGTGCCGATGCCTCCCCTGCGGTGACCCGCGCCCTGGAGCTGCGGTCGTTCCTCGCCCTGGCCGAGGAACAGGTCGCCCGTGTCCGCGACCGCGTGCACGCCGCCATGGCGCCCGCCCGGGACGTGGACGAGCTGTCAGCGGAGACCCTGCGGATGGACGCGGAGTGGCTGGAGGCGGCGCTGGACGCCCGCGACGGCTACCGCGCCGCGCTCGACGACCTGCTGCGCACCATGCCGCCCCTCGTACGGCAGTCCCCGGCCGTCCAGTTCACGCAGCCCAAGGCCACCCTCGTCCTGCCCCCGGCCGTCGCCGCCCCGGCACCTCTGCGTGCCGGGGCGGCCCGGGCACGCCGACCGTGAAAAGCCCCAGCCAAGTGCCCGACCTCACGTCCACCGAGATAGCCGGACGGATCGAGGAGCTGTACGGCGCACCGCTCGCCGCCCTCGAAACCCATGCACAGGACCATCCCCCAGGCATGCTCGCCGCCCTTCTCGGCAGTCACCACGACCTGGCCTTCGCTGAGCAGAGCATCGCCTTCCACCGCGACCGCCTTATCCGGCTCGTCCACCCGGAGCGGCAGATCGGCGCACACGAGGTCTCGCACGTCCTGGACTGCGCGCGCCGGCTCGCCGAAGCCGTCGCCGTCCGCGACGTGCAGGCCAAGACCGTCTTGGCCGTTCTCCAGAGCCTCGGGCGCGTCACGCAGCCCGCACCTGTCTCCGCCGCCGTGCTGGCGCCTGCTCCGGCCGCTCCGGCCGCGAGCGCTCCGAGCCGCTGATCTTGCGCGGCCAACCCCCCCCCCGTCACTCACCCCAGGAGTTCCTCCCTTGGCCCTCACCGGTCTGCCTCCCGACACCGATGCCGACATTGCCCGGGTCACCGAGACACTCGCCATGATCACCCCGCGGTGGAACGTACGGATCTTGCTGGCGCTCTCCGGCCGGCCTCTGCGCTACACGGAGCTGGCGGACCGCATGTCCTGGCTGCAGAGCGGCCAGCTCCACCCGAAGCTGCGGTCGCTGTGCGATGCCGGCCTCGTCCAGCGCACCGAACACACCCAGCGGCACGTCACCTACGGCCACACCGACCGCGGCGCCGCGCTGATGCCGGTGCTGCCGCTGATCGCCACCTGGGCCGAGGACCACCTGGAGAAGCCGGACCGGCCGCTGCCCGCGATCGAGCAGATCGAGGACAGCCTGACCCTCCTCACCCGGCGGCATGCCGCCGCGATCCTGTGGGTGCTGAAGTCCCGGGGAGAGGCGAGCGGCCGTGCCCTGGCCAGCATCGTCATGCCCAGCAGCGACTGGACCAACATCTACCCGCCGCTTCGTCAGCTCGTCGCCGACGGGCTGGTCGACACCGCCGGCACCGGACAGCCCTACCGCTTGTCGATGGCCGGCAACGGCCTCGGCAGCGTCTTCGGGGCTCTGTCCGCATGGTCCGCCGGCCAACCTCTCGCGCAGGCCACCCGTCACCCGATCTGGGGAGGAAAGGGCACGACGCCTGCCCCGCAGAAGTGGGTCAGTCACCGATCTCGACTCCCCGCGCCGACAAGAGCGCCGACACCGGCCAGGACTGGCCAGCCCTCACCGCCGGCGTGGCGGCACCGCGAGCTGTTCTCGCACGCCAAGGCGGCACTCCCGGCGGGAGGCCCGCGCCGATGACGACCGCGATCCACACCGGCGCCGTCCAGCACGCCTGCACCGTGCTGTCCTCCCCGGCCCTGATCCGCCTGATCACCGAGATAGACGACAACGGCGCCATTCCCCGGCGAGGGCTGGCACGCATGCTCTCCGATCTCACGCCCCACCACATCGGGCAGGCCATGGACGTGGCACGCTCACTGCGGCTCGTCAGCGCCAGACCCGGCGCTGGGGTGGACCTGACCACGTCCGGCCTGGAGCTGGCCGACGTCTACTACGCGACCGCCCGCTGGGCTCGGCGCCACGCCTACCCGGCGCCGGTCGCCGACTTCACCAGTCGCATCCAGCACACCCTCGTCCTCCTCGCCCAGACGCCGGAGCTTGGCGAGGAGGGCGGTCATCACCGTCCGGTGCCCGACGGCTCGCCCCGTGCACAGGCAGCGACGGACCTTGCCGGGCCGCGCGAGCTGCTGATCCAGTGGCTGCATGCCAACCCGCAGGCCACCCAGCGCACCGAGTGCGCCGAGTGAGGGCCCGCACCACTCATCACGCGCACCGCCCCCCACTGACCCTGCTGCGCGGCGTCTACCTGCCCCGTACCGCCGATGGCGCCGCGTTCGCCATGGCCACCTACGGCATCCCGCTCCTGGTCCTGGCCACCACCGGCTCGGCGACGCTGACCGGGCTCGCCTTCGCGCTGGAGTGGCTGCCGCGCCTTGGCGCGTTCACGGTGGCCGGCACCATGGTCGACCGCTACGGAACCGCTGTTGTCTTCCGCACCGCCTGCATCGTGCGGACCCTGGTCGTCCTCGCCGCCGCGCTCCTGCTCACAACGCTGGAAACCCGGGCACCGGCAGTGACGGTCACGGTGATGGCACTCGCCGCCATCACGGGTGTGGTCACCGAGTTCAGTTACGTCGCGGCCGAGACCGCCGGCGGCGAGGCGAGCCGCACGGCCGGAGCCCGGGCGCACCGCGTGCAGTCCGTCCTGTTGGGCATCGACCAGACGGCGATGCTCGCCGGACCCCTGGTCTCCGGCCTGCTGCTGGAGCACGGTGGACCGGCTGTGATGCTCGGGACGCTCGCCGGCTTCTCCCTCCTCGCGGCAGTGCTTGGCACCCGCAGTAGGACCGATCCGCTCGGGACCGCGTCGGCGCAGGGAGGACTGCGCACCGGCTGGGCCACCTTGCGTTCGCTGCCGGCCCTCGCCTGGCTGGTCGGCGGCCTGGTCGTCTCCAACTGCGCCATCGGGCTCCTGCAGGCCGCCATGCCGGTGATCGTGATCAGCGAACTGGGGCACTCCAGCTCGGACGCCGGGCTTATCTGGTCCGCCGCAGCCGCCGCCTCCCTGCTCGCCATCACCGCCGCCCGCCGTGCGATCGACCGCTGGGGCCTGTGGCCGGTCGGCGCTGTTGCCGCCTCCGTCGCCTCCGTCGCGACCCTTGCCGTCGCGCAGGCCGGCATCTACCGCGGCTACCTGCTGCTGATCGCCGTCCTGATGGCCGGTGAAGGCGGCCTCACCGTCGTCCTGCGCACCCTGCGCTCCCACCTGATCCCGCCTGACGTCTTCGGCAGCACCCTCAGCCTCACGATCCTGCTGCTCCTGCTGCCCTTCCCCGCCGCCGGACTGCTCGTCGCCGCCGTGCCACCCGCCGAGCTCGGGCACGCCATCACAGCCGCAGCCGTCCTCCAGGCCCTCGGTCTCGCAGCCGCCTTCATCCGGCTGCGCAGGCTGCCCGTCGATCCCCGCTTGACCACCCGGTACGAGAGGAGCCCTTGACGCTCATGTCCCTCATCACGCAGGACAGACTGCCCGGCCTCGGCCTCCCGCACCGAGACGGCCCGAGCATCAGCGAGCAGTTCCACGCCTTCGACGCCCAACACCCATGGGTGTACCGGGCGCTGGAGCAGCTCATCACCGAGCGGCTCGCCCAGGGGGCGAAGCGGGTCGGCATGAAGGCGTTGTTCGAGGCCCTGCGCTGGCGCCACCCGCATGGGGTGAAGGGCCTCAACAACAACTACACCGCCCTCTACGCCCGCAGGCTGCTCGCCGAGCACCCCGAGTGGGTCTCCGCCATCGAGGTCCGCCGCCGGCGCAGCCCGTGAAATCGCGCGTTCTCCGCCCCCATCTGATTCTTAGAGGAGCCTGTTCTTGCCCGACCGCCCCGTCGTCCTGGTCGTTGCCGCGGCCGACATGGAAGCAGAGGCGTATCGCGGCTACTGCCTGCAGTCCGTGGCAGCCGCCTACGACGTCGTCCTCATCACCAGTGACGAGCCCTCGTGGGAAGTGCCGTACATCAAGGACTGCGTGGTCGTGCCCGATCCGGCCGACCAGGCGGCACTGTCCGCATCCGGCCGTACGCTGGCCGACCGCTACGACCTGGCCGGCGTGTTCACCTGGACCGAGTGGTACCTCGTCCCGGTTGCCCGCCTCGCACGCCAACTGGACCTGCCCACCACCGCCCCCGAGGTGACGCAGGTATGCCGCAACAAGGCAACCGCGCGAACCCTGTTCGCCCGCCACGGCGTTCCGTCGGCCGCCTCGGTGAGCGTCCGCACCCGCGCGCAGGCACGTGCCGCGGCGGAACGCATCGGCTACCCGGTCGTGCTGAAACCCGCCGCCAACGCGGCGAGCTTCGGCGTGGTCCGCGCTGACACCCCCGACCAGCTCACCGCTGCCTACGATTTCGCCGAGCGGGCGGCCGAGCGCGGAGTGGAGAGCACGAGCGTCCTGGTCGAGGAGTACCTCGACGGGCCGGAGGTCTCGGTCGAATGCGTTACCTACCGGAGCGAGACCACCGTGGTCGCGGTCACCCGCAAGACCGTCAGCGCCCCTCCGTTCTTCGAAGAGCTGGCGCATTCGGTGGACGCCTCCGACCCGCTTCTGGACATGGTCGCCCCAGCGGCGAAGGCGGCGATCCGCGCGCTCGGGATCACCGACGGCATCAGCCACGTCGAGATGCGCCTCGTCGACGGCCACCCCCGGCTCATCGAGGTCAACGGCCGCCTGGCCGGAGACATGATCGGCCACCTGGTCCGCCTCGCCACCGGCATCGATCTGCCCCGCGCCGCCGCCGACATCGCCTGCGACCGCGCCCCGGACCTCACCCCGACCAGGTCCTCGGCCGCCGCGATCCGCCTGATCTACCCCGAGACCTCCGGCACCCTCACCACCCTCCGGTTCGAGGGCCCGATCCCTCCCTGGCTGGACAAGGTCCACTTCCAGCAGCGCCCCGGCGACCAGCTCGTCCTGCCTGTCGACGGGGGCGACATGTTCACCGCCCGGATCGGCTACCTCATCACCACCGGCCCCACCGCTGAGACTGCCAGCACCCGCGCCGAGGCCGCCCTAGGCCAGCTCATCGCCCGCGTCGAAACGGCACCCACCTCGACCTGACCACCGGACACTCATGTCACTTGACGACGACCTTCGCACCATCGACGGGGACGTCTACGTCTCCCCGCGCTACCTCGCCGGAACCACCGCGATCGGCGACCCCGGCCTCGCCCCGCTCCGCGACCTCGGCTGGAACCTGCAGCACGACGACCTCGGCAACGCCTACCTCAACGCCCCCGACCGCAAGGTCCGCCTCGGCTACCTCCCCGAAGGCGAAGACGACGGCCTGTGGCGCATCAACGCCTACAAGGACCCCTTCGGCCCGCCGACCTGGGGCGTCTGCTTCAACGACTCCTGCCCGACGGAGTTCGTGACCGCCTTCACCACGGCACTCGCCGAGGCGTACCAACAGGGCCCCGGCGCCTACCTCGCGGCACCGGACTCCCGCAGCGCCGACCGCGAGCCCTTCCTCGCAGCCGTCCCGCTCATCCAGCGCGGCTGGCAGCTCGACCGCCCCCGCTGGGGCGCCCTCGCGATCCAGGCGCCCGACGGCCTCGCCGGACTCGAGTTCACCACCGGCCCTCTCGACCCGGAAGCCGAGCTGACCACCCGCGAGGCCCGCTGGCAGCTGTGGGCCGGCACCTCCATCGACCGCCCCGCCTGGTACGCCACCGCCAGCACCGACACCCCCGTCGCCCTGATCAAGGCCCTCATCGAGTGCGTATCCGATCCCGCACCCCTGCCGCGGTGGCGTGAGGAGACGCACAGCTACGTCCAGGGCATGGCCCAGCTCACCCCGGTCGTGCCCCCACGTCCGCCAGGCCCGACCCCGCTCGACGTCCAGCGCGCCGCGCGTCGCCCGGCCGCCCTCACCACCTCCCACAGCGTTCCGCGCTGGAGCACCACCAGCCGTCCGGCGCTCCCCGGGCCACGCCGCTGACCCGCGCCACCTCGCCCTACGACCGGAGACCCGCTTGGCCCTATTTGCTGACGAGTTCTTCGTGAACCACCTGAAGCTTCCCTTCGCCGAGGCAGCCGTCGTCGGCAACACCTACTACGCGACCCCTGTCCCCGGCAGCCCGCTACGGCTGCGCATCGACTTCGCCCGGACGATCCGTGCCGGTGAGTACGACGGTCTTCGTCTGGCCACCCTTCACCAGGACCGAGGCGAACTCGACGTCGTGAAACTGCGGTTCGAGGATCACAAGACCTTCGACCACCGCGACGCGGCCCAGGGGCGCAGTCCAAGGCAGTCGGGGTACGGCACGTTCCACGAGTTCCGCGAACGTCCCGACTGGGTGCCCTGGGAAGGCGCCCACACAGGCGGACTGCGCGAGGCCATCGAGCAGTACGCGTCCGTCTGGTTCCCCGGTGACCGGAGGACGACCGCATCGTCCCGCGCTCCTGGCCGCACCTCTCGGATGGCACCGGTCGCGCCTCCCACTCGCAGCGGAAACCGGTCCCGCTGAGACTCCCAGCCCGCATCCACCCTCGTCCTCTTCTTCCTTCAGGAGTTCTTCTTGCGTATCCGCCCTGTCCGCCGCCTGCCCGCTGCCGTCGCCGTCGCCGCGGCGGTGACCGGCACGCTCACCTGGGCCCCGACCGCCAGCGCTCAGATGCCTGAGCCGACGCCGTCCACCTCCACCGCTCCCACCGAGACGACCGAGTCCGCCGCAGGCAGTGTGGCCATCATCAAGAAGGATCCGGCCGGCGACCTTCTTCAGGGCGCGGCGTTCCTCCTCCTCGACGGCACCGGCCAGGAGGCGGGCACGGGCAAGACCGACGCCCAGGGGAAGCTGACCTTCCCCGAGCTCGCTCCAGGCATCTACCGGCTGAAGGAGACCTCCTCCGGCAGCCCCCTCCACAACGTCGTCGCCGACCAGGACGTGATCGTCACCCCCGGCGCCACCGCCAGCTTGACGATCATCGACCCGTTCAAGCCCGCCCAGGTCGTTCTGAAGGCCAAGGACGACAAGACCGGCAAGCTCCTTCCCGGTTCGACCGTGAACATCGGCTGCGGCGACAAGACCCTGCTCACCCTCACCACCGGCCCGAAGGGCACCACCACAGGCGAACTACCGGTCACGAGCAGGAAGAGCGAGTGCTGGGTCCGGCAGGTCAAGGCCCCCGACGGCTACGACCTCTACAAGCCCACCAAGAGCTTCACCGTCGGCCCGGGCGCACCCGTGACCGTGACCGTCACGAATGCCAGGACCGACACCTCTGCCAAGCCCACGCCGACCGAGAAGCCGACGGAGCAGCCGACCGGCACTCCATCCGCGCCCGCAGACAAGCCGAGCGAAGTAGCCACCAGCGAGCCGAAGCCGGACACCACGGCCACCGGCGCGTCCGACGCTGAGTCGTCTCCCGCCCCGGTCGCGGACACGGCAGACACAGCACCCCCGAAGACACGGGCCGGCTCCCTCGCTCACACGGGCGCCGACGCCACCCCGTGGATTCTCGGCGGGGCCGGAGTGCTCCTGGCCGCCGGTACGGGCGCGGTCATCGCCGCCCGCCGGCGGACGACCTCCGAGCCCGAGCAGGACGACGGCACCGAGAAGTCGAACTGACCATCCGTACAGCAGGCCCCCGGGGAACCCGGGGGCCTGCTGCGCTTCCCCTTTCCAGCAGAGGTCCCCGGCGCCACGGCCGGTCTCCCGCAACTCCACGAGGTCGGGCCTGAGCAGCTTCCGGTCCTGCACCCGGAACTTGTTTCCTTTTGCCAGCCGATCGGCGAGGTCAGACAGTTCCCGGGCCGACTTGGGCCGACAGCCGTGGACAATGCTCGCGCGTACAGCGTTCGACTGCGAACCCGGTCGCTTCGGGTTCCTTACGAGCGAACCTAGTCGTTGGGGGCGGGGGACTGGGGTCGCTGGATGGCTGTACCGCGCCCCGGCCGCCCAGATACTTACAGCTCAGCGGACCCGGCGACGGCCCTCGTCCCTGACATCACCTGGCGGGGGCCAGCCCGCGCTTGCGGGACAGCTCTGAAGGCTCGGATTGTCAGTTCGGCGGGTTAGATTCCGCGGATGAAGAGGCGGCGAGCTCCGGGCTGGGAAGACGACGGTTGGCCTGACGAGGAGGATGAGTGCCGCCTTTGTCGCGGGCCGGTCTATCCGGAGGAGGGCTTTGCCGCTGGACTGCGCTGCCACTTGTGCGCCGCCGCCGAACGGCAGGCCAAGAAATACGGACTGACAGTCTGGCAGGTAAATGCCATCCTCCGCGCACAGGATGACGCGTGTGCGATCTGTGGAGAGAGCCCAGGAGACGCTGCGACCGAAGGACCCTCGTACTGGCAGATCGACCACGATCACGCCTGTTGCTCCGGATGCGCAAAGTGCGTTCGCGGGCTGCTCTGTATGCCCTGCAATGCACGCGGCGTTGCCTGGTACGAGAACCTGGACGAGGCACGACGAGACTGGCCACGCATGAACTCCTACCTGTCAGATCCGCCAGCTCGCCGGCCAGAAGGCGGCGTT
>NZ_JBVICA010000043.1:0-11793 GCF_055573115.1 Streptomyces sp. NPDC030222 | reverse complement strand
GCCGGTGCGGACGGCACTGGCTGGGGTGAGGGTGTGGGCATGCTGCTGGTGGAGCGGCTGTCGGACGCCCGCCGCAACGGCCACCCGGTCCTGGCGGTGGTCCGCGGTTCGGCGATCAACCAGGACGGTGCGAGCAATGGTCTGACGGCCCCCAATGGTCCGTCGCAGCAGCGCGTCATCCGCGCCGCTCTGGCGAGCGCGGGCCTGTCGACGGTGGACGTGGACGCGGTGGAGGCGCACGGTACGGGTACGCGGCTGGGTGACCCGATCGAGGCGCAGGCACTGATGGCCACCTACGGGCAGGACCGCCCGGCCGGCCGGCCCCTGCTGCTCGGATCCATCAAGTCGAACATCGGACACACCCAGGCCGCAGCCGGTGTCGCCGGTGTGATGAAGATGGTGCTGGCGATGCAGCACGGGGTGCTTCCGCAGACCCTCCACGTGGACGAGCCGACCCCGCACGTGGACTGGTCGGCCGGCGACATCGAGCTCCTGACCGGGCAGCGCGCCTGGCCGGAGACCGGCCGACCCCGCCGGGCCGGTATCTCCTCGTTCGGCTTCAGCGGCACCAACGCCCACACCATCATCGAGCAGGCCCCGGACGCCGACGACGTCGAGCTGGAGGTGCTGCCGCAGCAGCGTCCCGGTGTCATGCCGTGGGCGCTGTCCGCGAAGAACGACACGGCCCTGCGCGTCCAGGCCGAACGCCTTGCGGCGCGGATCGCGTCGGACGACACCCTCGAACCCGCCGACGTGGCCTACTCCCTGGCCACATCGAGGTCAGCCCTTGAGCACCGAGCGGTCGTCGTCGCAACAGAGCGGGACGAATTCCTGGCAGTACTCAAGGCCCTGGCAGCCGGTGGGCCGACGACGACAGGGCTCGTACGCGGACGGATGTCCGAAGGCGCCTCGGCGTTCCTGTTCACCGGACAGGGGAGCCAGCGACTGGGCATGGGGCGTGAGCTCTACGACACGTACCCGGTCTTCGCGGACGCGCTCGACGCGGTCTGCGCCCGGATCGACGCCCACTTCGAACACCCGCTGAAGCAGGTGCTGTTCGGGGATGCCGCCGCGCTCGACCGGACGGAGTACACGCAGCCGGCCCTCTTCGCGGTCGAGGTGGCGTTGTTCCGTCTGCTCGAATCGTGGGGTCTGCGGCCGGACTTCGTGTCCGGGCATTCGGTCGGTGAGATTGCCGCCGCGCACGTTGCCGGTGTCCTTGCCTTGGACGATGCATGTGCCCTGGTCGCCGCTCGTGGCCGCCTGATGCAGGCACTGCCCACCGGCGGTGTCATGATCGCCGTCCAGGCCTCCGAGGAGGAGGTACTGCCCCTGCTGACCGACCGCGTGAGCATCGCCGCGATCAACGGCCCGTACTCCGTGGTGGTCGCCGGTGACGAGGACGCCGCGACCGCGATCGCGGGGTCGTTCGCCGACCGCAAGACCAAGCGCCTGACCGTCAGCCACGCCTTCCACTCGCCCCACATGGACGGCATGCTGGCCGACTTCCGCAAGGTGGCCGAGGGACTGTCGTACGGCATGCCGCGCATCCCGGTCGTCTCCAACCTGACCGGCACCCTCGTCACCGACGAGATGGCGTCAGCCGACTTCTGGGTCCGGCACGTCCGCGAGGCGGTCCGCTTCCTCGACGGCATCCGCGCCCTCGAAGCGGCCGGCGTGACGACGTACCTCGAACTCGGCCCCGACGGCACGCTGTCCGCACTCGCGCAGGAATGCATCGAAGAGGACGCCACGTTCGTCCCCGTGCTCCGTAAGGGCCGCCCCGAGGCCGAGGCCGTCACCACGGCTATCGCCCAGGCGCACGTCCACGGCGTCGCCGTCGACTGGCGGGCGTACTTCGCCGGCACCGGCGCCCGGCGTGTCGACCTGCCCACCTACCCCTTCCAGCGCAAGCGCTACTGGCTGGAGGAGACTCCCCGCCCCGCCGCGGTCGAGTCCGACGCCGGGGTCGCCGGTGCGGTGGACGCAGCGTTCTGGGAGGCCGTCGACAACGCGGACCTCGCCGCCCTCACCGCCACCCTGGAGATCGATGCCGATCAGCCGCTGAGCGCCCTCTTGCCGGCGCTGTCGGCCTGGCGGCGCCAGCGCGCTGAGCGGTCGGTCGTCGACGGCTGGCGGTACGCGGTCACGTGGAAGCCCCTGGGTGATCCGGATGCTGCCGCCCGTCCCTCCGGGACGTGGCTCGTCGTCACCGCCGGCATCGGCGACGCCGGGCTCCCCGGGATCGCGAACGCTCTCCGGGCGCAGGGCATCGACGTACGGGAGGTCGCCCTGGACCTTGCCGCGACCGACCGTGCCGTCGTGGCCGACCGGCTGCGTACGGCGCTCGCCGGGGACCGGGCGGACGGTGTGCTGTCCCTGCTGGCGCTCGCCGATGCTCCGCACCCGGCCCATCCGGGGGCACCTGCCGGGCTGTTGCTGACCGGGACGCTCGTCCAGGCCCTCGGCGACGCCGGTGTCGACGCCCCGTTGTGGTGTGTGACCACCGGGGCCGTCGCGACCGGTCCCTCCGACCGGGTGCGGAGTGCCGCGCAGGCACAGATCTGGGGATTCGGCCGAGTGGTCGCCCTGGAGTACCCCGAGCGGTGGGGCGGTCTGGTCGACCTGCCCGGGACCATGGACGGACGGGTGCTCGACCGGCTCCTCGCCGTGCTCGGCGGCACCGACGCCGCTGCCCGGGCAGCCGCGGCCGCGGACGCGAACGGGAAGGGGTACGGCTACGAGGACCAGGCAGCCGTACGTTCCGCCGGCATCCTCGCCCGCCGGATCGGGCACGCCGCCCCGACCGCCGACGGTGACGGGGGAGCGGAGCGCGCCCCCTGGCGGCCCCGTGGCACCGTCCTCATCACCGGCGGCACGGGTGCGCTCGGTGCGCACGTGGCCCGCTGGCTCGCCGCGCACGGTGCCGAGCACCTGGTGCTGGCCGGCCGGCGCGGCCCGCAGGCGCCGGGCGTCGAGGCCCTGGTCGCGGAGCTGGCCGCGCTCGGCGCGCGGGCCACGGCCGTCGCGTGCGACGTGACCGACCGGCAGTCGGTCAGCGAGCTCCTGGCCGGCCTCCGCGACGACACCTCCGGTCCCGGCCTGACCGCCGTCTTCCACACGGCGGGTGTCGGGCAGGTTGCGCCGCTCGCGGAGACCGGACCGGGTGACGTCGCCGCAGTCCTCGCGGCCAAGGTCGCGGGGGCCGAGCACCTCGACGAGCTGCTCGGCGACACGGAGCTGGACGCCTTCGTCCTGTTCTCGTCCATCGCCGGCGTCTGGGGCAGCGGCGGCCAGGCCGCATACGCGGCTGCCAACGCCCACCTCGACGCGCTCGCCCAGCGGCGCCGCGATCGCGGGCTGACTGCGACCGCCGTCGCCTGGGGACCGTGGGGCGAGGGCGGTCTGGTGGCCGACGAGGAGGCGGCCGCTCAACTGCGGCGCCGCGGCCTGCCGGTGATGGCTCCCGAGTCGGCGATCGCCGCCCTTCAGCAGGCGCTGGACGCGGGCGACACGGCTGTGACGATCGCCGACGTCGACTGGGACCTGTTCGTACCGGCCTTCACCGCCGCCCGGCCGCGCCCCCTGATCGCCGACCTCCCCGAGGTGCGCCGCGTGCTCGCCGCGGAGCAGGACGCCGGCGGCGCCGGCACCGGCGGCGACGGCGCCGCCGGTGAAGCGGCCCGGCTGGCAGCCGACTTGCGGGGGAGGAGCGCCGACGAGGCCGAACGGACCCTGCTCGGCCTGGTGCGTACGCACGTCGCCGCGGTCCTCGGGCACGACGGGGTCGCCACGGTCGAGGCGGGCCGCGCCTTCAAGGAGCTGGGCTTCGACTCACTCACCGCGGTCGAACTGCGCACCCGCCTCGGCTCCGCCACCGGACTGCGCCTGCCCGCGTCACTCGTCTTCGACCACCCCACGCCCGCCGCCCTGGCCGCGCACATCCGCGCGGAACTCCTCGGCGAGGACACGCCGCCCGTGCTCCCGGCGCTCGCGGAGATCGACAAGCTGGAATTCGTCCTCTCGTCGGTCCCCGAGGACGATGCCGTCGAACGTGCCCGCGTGACGGCACGGCTCGAAGCGCTCCTGGCGAACTGGAACAGGACCGAACGGGCAGCCCACGCCCTTGAGGACGAGGAATCGACCATCGAATCGGCCTCCGCCGAAGATCTCTTCGACATCATCAACAACGAATTCGGAAAATCCTGACCTGATGCCCGATCCGATGCCCGATCCGATTCACGCCCCGGTGTCTGATCCGATTGACGCCCCGATGTCCGATCGGATTTCCCACCCGATTCCCGTATGCGTTCCGCATTTCTCCAGGAGGTGACGTTCCAGTGGCCGGCGCGAACGAAGAAAAGCTTCTCGAAAACCTGAAGTGGATGACCACGGAGCTGCGGCGGGCCCGCCGACGCCTCCAGGAGGTCGAGCGGGACGCCCACGAGCCCATCGCCATCGTCGCGATGAGCTGCCGCTTCCCCGACGGGGTGCGGTCCCCCGAGGATCTGTGGCGACTGGTCTCCGAGGGCGGTGACGCCATAACCGGATTCCCCGACGACCGAGGCTGGGACATCGAGTCCCTCGCCGACCCCGATCCCGACCGAAAGGGCACCTTCTACAACACCGGTGGCGGATTCCTTGCCGACGCCACCGTGTTCGACCCCGGATTCTTCGGCATATCGCCGCGCGAGGCCCTGGCGATGGACCCGCAGCAACGCCAGATCCTGGAAACCTCGTGGGAGGTGTTCGAGCGCGCCGGAATCGATCCGGCGTCCGTGCGCGGAAGCCGAACCGGCGTCTACATCGGCGCGGGCGCCATGGGGTACGGGGCGGATCTGAGGGAGGTCCCGGAAGGGCTCGAAGGGCTGTTGCTGACGGGTGGTGCGACCAGCGTGCTGTCCGGCCGCGTCAGCTACGTCCTCGGTCTGGAGGGCCCCGCCGCCACCATCGACACGGCCTGCTCCTCCTCTCTCGTCGCCCTCCACCTGGCCACCCAGGCCCTGCGCCAGCGCGAGTGCTCGCTCGCCCTCGTCGGCGGCGTGTGCGTGATGCCCAGCCCCGACGTGTTCGTCGAGTTCAGCCGCCAGCGAGGACTGGCCGGCGACGGGCGGTGCAAGTCCTTCGCCGCGGCCGCCGACGGCACCGGATGGTCCGAGGGCGTGGGCGTCCTCCTCGTGGAACGCCTCTCCGAGGCCCGCCGCAACGGCCACCCCGTGCTCGCCGTCGTGCGCGGCTCCGCCGTCAACCAGGACGGTGCCAGCAACGGCCTGACCGCCCCCAACGGCCCCGCCCAGCAGCGCGTCATCCGCCAGGCCCTGGAGAACGCCCGGCTCTCGGCCGCCGAGGTCGACGCCGTCGAGGCCCACGGCACGGGTACCCGGCTCGGTGACCCCATCGAGGCGCAGGCGCTGCTGGCCACGTACGGCCAGGACCGCCCGGCCGACCGGCCGCTCCGCCTCGGTTCCCTCAAGTCCAACATCGGTCACACCCAGGCCGCGGCCGGTGTCGCCGGCATCATCAAAACGGTCATGGCGATCCGCCACGGGGTCCTCCCGCAGACCCTCCACGTCGACGAGCCGACCCCCGACGTCGACTGGTCGGCCGGAGCGGTGTCGCTGCTCACCGAGCGCATGGCGTGGCCCGAGACCGGGGCGCCGCGCCGTGCGGCCGTCTCAGCCTTCGGCGTGAGCGGCACCAACGCGCACACCATCATCGAGCAGGCTCCCGACACCGACACCGACACCGACAGCGACACCGACAGCGACAGGGGCAAGGACAGCGACAGCGGCGGGGGTGCCCTCGACCGCGAGACCCCGCCCCCGGTTGCCGGCCGGCCCACCCTGCTGTCCTGGACGCTCTCCGGCCGGAGCGTCGCCGCACTGCGCGCCCAGGCCGCCCGGCTGATCGCCGCCCGCGCCCAGGGAGCCGCCAACACCTCGGCCATCGACGTCGGCTACTCGCTCGCCACCACACGCGCCGCCCTGGAACACCGAGCGGTGCTGCTCGGCCGCACGGACGACGACCTCGACACCGCCCTCGCCGCGCTCGCCGCCGGCGAGGAGGCCGCGGGCCTGGTCACGGACATCGTGGCCGAGGGCAGGACCGCGTTCCTGTTCACCGGACAGGGCAGCCAGCGCCTGGGCATGGGGCGTGAACTGTACGAAACCCAGCCGGTGTTCGCCGCCGCGCTGGACGCGGTGTGCGGGCGGCTGGACCCGCTCCTCGAACTGCCTTTGAAGGACGTCCTGTTCGGGTCCGACGCGGATCCTCTGGACCGGACGGCGTACGCACAGCCGGCGCTGTTCGCGGTCGAGGTGGCGCTGTTCCGTCTGCTCGAATCGTGGGGTCTGCGGCCGGACTTCCTGTCCGGGCACTCCATCGGTGAGATCACGGCCGCGCATGTCGCGGACGTCCTCTCGCTGGACGACGCGTGCACCCTGGTCGCCGCGCGCGGGCGCCTGATGCAGGAACTCCCCGCCTGCGGTGCCATGATCGCCGTCCAGGCGTCGGAGGACGAGGTGCTGCCGCTGCTGACCGACCGGGTGGCCATCGCCGCCGTGAACGGCCCACGGGCCGTGGTCGTCGCGGGCGACGAGGAGGCCGCGGTCGTCATCGCGGCGGGCTTCGAGGCGCAGGGCCGTAAGACCAAGCGGCTGACCGTCAGCCACGCGTTCCACTCGCCGCACATGGACGGCATGCTGGCCGACTTCCGCAAGGTGGCCGAAAGCCTGTCGTACGGCACGCCGCGCATCCCTGTCGTCTCCAACCTGACCGGCGCACTCGTCACCGACGAGATGGCATCCGCCGACTTCTGGGTGCGCCACGTCCGCGAGGGCGTCCGCTTCCTCGACGGCATCCGCGCCCTGGAGACCGCCGGTGTGACGACGTACGTCGAACTGGGACCCGAGGGCGTCCTGTCCGCGCTGGCCCAGGACTGCGTCACCGGCGAGGGCGCGGCCTTCGTCCCCGCGCTGCGCAGCGGCCGCCCCGAGCCCGAGACGGCGCTCGCCGCCCTCGCCCGCGCCCATGCCCGCGGCGCCACCGTCGACTGGACGGCGTACTTCTCCGGCACCGGAGCCCGCCGTGTCGACCTGCCGACGTACGCCTTCCAGCACGAGCGTTACTGGCTGGAGCCCGGCGCCGCCGTGGCCGGAGACGTCAGCGTGGCCGGACTCGACCCGGCCGCGCACCCGCTGCTCGGCGCAGCCGTCACCCTGGCCGGCTCCGACCGCGTGCTGTGCACCGGCCGCCTCTCGCCGCGCACCCAGCCCTGGCTCGCCGACCACACCCTCGCCGGGACGGCCGTGCTGCCCGGCGCCGCGTTCGTCGAACTCGCCGTACACGCAGGAGACCAGGCAGGCTGCGGACACATCGAGGAGCTGGTGCTCGACACGCCGCTCGCGCTGCCCGCCGACAAGGGCGTACGGGTCCAGGTGCTCGTCGAGAACCCCGACGAGCAGGGCCGTCGCGCCTTCACCGTGTCCGCGCGGCCGGAGGGCGACACCGAAGAGCACACCGTGTGGACGAGCCACGCCCGTGGCGTCCTCGCACCCACCGCGCCCACCCCGGCCACATCGTTCGACTTCACGCAGTGGCCGCCCGCCGGGGCGGAAGCCGTCGACATCGGCCACCTCTACGCCACCGCCGACGGCGACGACCCCCAGGACGTCCAAGGCCCGGCGCGCGGCCCGTTGTTCCGGGCCGTGGAGGCGGCCTGGCACCGGGACGGCGAATACTTCGCCCAGGTGCGCCTGCCCGAAGACGGCTCGCAGGCAGCCGAGTTCGGCCTGCACCCCGCGCTGCTGGACGCCGCCGCGCACGCCGCGGCCACACTGGAGGACGCGGACGCGGACCCGTATACCGACGGCCCCGCCACCGGCATCGGGCCGGGCAGTGTCTGGTCGGACGTGGCCCTGCACGCGGTCGGCGCCGGCGCCCTCCGGGTACGCATCCGGTCCGCCGCCGACGGACCCGCCGACGGGACGTTCGCCCTCGACCTCGCCGACGACCACGGTGACCCGGTGGCGACCGTCGGCCGACTGGCACCGCGACCGTTCACGGCCGAGGCCACCGACACCCCGCACCCGGTACCGGCCGTCCTGCGCGAGGCGCTCTTCCAGCTCGACTGGACGCCGCTCCCGCTGCAGCAGCCGGCCACCGGAGCCCCGGCCGAACCCCTCGGCGGATGGGCGGTGCTGGGCGATGCCGGATTCGGAACGGCCACCCGCTACACCGACCTGGCGGAGCTGGGCGCGGCAGCCGACGCCGGCGCCCGCGTCCCGGCATACGTCCTGGCCCCCTTCCCCCGGCAGCCTGCCGGGACCGGGCCGGGCACCCTGCAGGAGGCCACGCACCGGGCGCTCGCCGTGGTGCATGCCTGGCTGGCCGACGAGCGGTTCGAGGCGTCCCGCTTGGTCGTCGTGACCAGTGGCGCGGTCGCAGGGCCCGGCGAACGCGGCGAGGACCTGCCGCACGCCGCCGTCCGCGGTCTGCTGCGCTCGGCGGAGACCGAGAACCCCGGCCGCTTCGTCCTCGCCGACGTCCGCGACCTCCCTGCCTCCGCCGGAGTCAGCGGCCCCCGCGAGGTCACCGGCCCCCGTGAGGACACCGGTCCGGACGAGGCGCTTCTCCTCGCGGCGGCGCTCGCCTCCGGCGAGCCGGAGCTGCTGCTGCGCGACGGAGCCGTCCATGTGCCGCGACTGCGCCGCACCCGCCCGACCGGCCTGACGGCCGGGGCGGGCAAGGCCGCGGCGGCCGGTCCCCGAGCCGCCGGCCCCCGAGCCGTCGTCGACGCGAACGGCACCGCCCTGATCACCGGCGGCTCCGGCACCCTCGCCGGGATCGTCGCCCGCCACCTGGTCACCACCCACGGCGTACGCCGCCTGCTGCTGCTCAGCCGCCGTGGCGCCGATGCACCCGAAGCCGCCGAACGCACCGCGGAACTGGCAGCCCTGGGCGCCGAGGTCATATGGGCCGCGTGCGACGCCGCCGACCGTGACGCCCTGGCCGCCGTCCTGTCCGCGATCCCCGCCGAGCACCCCCTCACCACCGTGGTCCACACGGCGGGTGTCCTCGACGACGGCGTGGTCGGATCCCTCACCCCCGACCGTCTGGACACGGTCCTGCGGCCGAAGGCCGTAGCCGCCCTCCACCTGCACGAGCTGACCCGCGACCTGCCGGTCACGGCGTTCGTCCTCTTCTCTGCCGTCGCGGGCACCCTCGGCAGCGCGGGCCAGGCCAACTACGCTTGCGCCAACGTCTTCCTGGACGCTCTCGCCGAGCACCGCCACCACCAGGGCCTGCCTGCCACGGCGCTGGCCTGGGGCCTGTGGGCCGACGCCAGTGGCATGACCGGCGGACTCGACGAGACCCAGCTGCGCCGCATGGAGCAGCACGGCATGGGCGCTCTCTCCGCCACCGACGGCATGGCCCTGCTCGACGCGGCCCTGGCCTCCGGCCGGCCCGTCCTCGTGCCGGCCCGCCTGAACCCCGCCGCCCTGCGCGCCGCCGCCGCGCCCGGCCCGGTCCCACCCGTGTTCCGGGAGCTCCTGGGCCCGGCGGGACGTCGTACCGCGCGCACCCGCACGGGCGCCGGCACACCGCTCGCGGACCGACTGGCCGGCCTCACGCGCCCCGAACAGGACCGGGCCCTGCTCGACCTCGTACGGGCACAGGTCGCCTCCGTACTGGGCCACGCCTCGGCCGAACAGGTCGAGCCCGCCAAGGCGTTCAAGGATCTCGGCTTCGACTCGCTGACCGCCGTCGAGCTGCGTAACCGCCTCGGCGAGGTCACCGGACTGCGCCTGGCCACCACGCTCGTCTTCGACTACCCCTCGCCCACCGCGCTCGCACGGCAGTTGCGTACCGGGCTCCTCGGCGAGGCGGAGGAGGCCGGCCCGGAGGGGAAGCCGGCCGCCGCCGTGCCCGCGGTGGCCGTCCCGGACGCCGACGACCCCATCGCGATCGTCGCCATGAGCTGCCGTTACCCCGGCGGAGTCCGCAGCCCCGAGGACCTGTGGCGGCTCGTCGAGACCGGCGGCGACGCCATCGCCGGACTCCCCGGCAACCGCGGCTGGGACACCGGCGAGCTGTACGCCGGTGAGGACGGCCGGGCCTGCGAGGGCGGATTCCTCTACGACGCCGACTCCTTCGACGCCGGCTTCTTCGGGATCTCGCCCCGTGAGGCACTTGCCATGGACCCGCAGCAGAGGCTTCTCCTGGAGACCTCCTGGGAGGCGTTCGAGCGGGCCGGCATCGACCCGTCGTCCCTGCGCGGCAGCCGGGCCGGTGTCTTCGTCGGCGCTTCGGCCGGTGGCTACGACGCCCAGCTGGAGCGTTCCGGCGACGTGGACGGCGTCCTCGGCCATGTGATGACCGGCAACGCGGGCAGCGTCATGTCCGGCCGCGTCTCCTACACCCTGGGTCTGGAGGGCCCCGCCGTCACCGTCGACACGGCCTGCTCCTCGTCACTGGTTGCCCTGCACTGGGCGATCCAGGCGCTCCGTAACGGCGAGTGCACCCTCGCACTCGCGGGCGGGGTGACGGTGATGTCGACGTCGGGGACCTTCAGCGAATTCAGCCACCAGGGCGGCCTCGCGCCCGACGGCCGCTGCAAGGCGTTCGCAGCTGCCGCCGACGGTACGGGCTGGGGTGAGGGTGTGGGCATGCTGCTCGTGGAGCGGCTGTCGGACGCCCGCCGCAACGGCCACCCGGTCCTGGCGGTGGTCCGCGGTTCGGCGATCAACCAGGACGGTGCGAGCAATGGTCTGACGGCGCCCAATGGTCCGTCGCAGCAGCGCGTCATCCGTGGGGCTCTGGCGAGCGCGGGCCTGTCGACGGTGGACGTGGACGCGGTGGAGGCGCACGGTACGGGTACGCGGCTGGGTGACCCGATCGAGGCGCAGGCACTGATGGCCGCCTACGGGCAGGACCGCCCGGCCGGCCGGCCCCTGCTGCTCGGATCCATCAAGTCCAACATCGGACACACCCAGGCCGCCGCCGGTGTCGCCGGAATCATGAAGATGGTCATGGCGATGCGCCACGGGGTGCTTCCGCAGACCCTGCACGTGGACGAGCCGACCCCGCACGTGGACTGGTCGGCCGGCGACATCGAGCTCCTGACGGGAGCCGTCGCGTGGCCCGAGACCGGCCGGCCGCGCCGGGCAGGCGTGTCCTCCTTCGGTATCAGCGGCACCAACGCCCACACGATCATCGAGGAGGCGCCGGAGCCCACGGACCGCCCGATGCCGACGACTTCGGCCGCCGGGCCGTTCCCTTACGTCCTGTCGGCCAGGAGCCCACAGGCGCTCCGTGCCCAGGCCGCCCGGCTGCTTCCCGTGGCCGAGGCCGTCGCCGGCGAGGACGGCTCCGGTCTCCTGGACCTGGCCTACTCCCTGGCCACCGGCCGCGCGGGCCTCGAACACCGCGCGGCGTTCGCCGCCGGTGACGGTGAAGGCCTGCTGCGAGCGCTCGCCGCCCTCGCGGGCGACGAGCAGGCGCCCGGGCTGATCCAAGGGACGGCGTCCAGTGGCGGGCCGGCGTTCCTGTTCACGGGGCAGGGGGGTCAGCGGCTGGGGATGGGTCGTGAACTGTACGAGACGTACCCGGTGTTCGCTGCCGCACTAGACGACGTGTGTGAGCGCCTGGACCTCGAACTGCCGCTGAAGGGTGTGCTGTTCGGCACGGACGCCGAACTGCTCGACCGGACGGAGTACACGCAGCCGGCCCTCTTCGCGGTCGAGGTGGCGTTGTTCCGTCTGCTCGAATCGTGGGGTCTGCGGCCGGACTTCG
>NZ_JBVICA010000042.1:0-12878 GCF_055573115.1 Streptomyces sp. NPDC030222 | reverse complement strand
GCTCCGGCGAGCCTATCCGCCCATGAAATAGCGCGGGTTGTAGCCCCTGAACTGGAGTCGCCAGGAAAGGAATTCACGGGCGACGGATTCCGGGATGCAAAGGCCGAAGCTTTCCAGGCATTCGCGCTGAACATCTGCGGGGTAGAGCTTGCTGAACTCGACTTCCACGGGGTCTCTGATAACCCGTGAAATCACCGTGTCGGTGGCGGAGATGATGACGCGGCGGTGGTGCTCGGCCTCGCGGGCCTGAGCGGCTTCCTGGCGACGTCGGCGGAGGTAGCGGAACAAGGGTCCTGGCTTCCTGTGAAGCAGGGTTCCAAGCATCCTGGGAAGCTTGGAACCCTGCTGTCCCGGGGTGTGGTGGTCAGATGCCGATGTGGCGCCGGCCGGACTCGTACATGCGCCGGACGCTGGACTGCTTCTCAGCGTCCTCGAACAGGACGGCCGCGATGCGGCGCCAGGACAGCCCGTAGTGGTCGCGGAGCTGGACGACCTGGACGGCCGCGCGGCGCTCCAGGAGCTGCGCGAGACCGGCCGTGTGCATCGCGGCCGCGAGGGCCTGGCCCTCGTCGGCGATGGGCTCACCGGCGAGGCCGGCCTCGCTCGCGCCGAGGGCTTCGAGCGCGTAGGCGAGCTGGTCGCCCTCGATGGAGCGCGCGAGGTAGCCGCGGGGGTCGTCCTGCTGGGGGTCCCAGGTGATCTCGGCGCGGTTTCCGGCGGTCTTGGTGACGTTCACGGACATGACGGTTCCTCCCCTGTAGGTGGTGTGCGCGTTGCGCACAGGAAGACTGTCGCACGGGGTGTGCGCAACGCGCAAGGGGTTCGTCAGAGTCGGGGCGGGTGCTTCTCCACCCAGGCTTCAATGGCCTCGGCGACGGCATCCTTGAGCTTCACCTCATGCACCGCCAGAGCCAGAGTGAGTTTCCGACGCAGGGGCGTCGGAATGGTGGTCGTGATGGCGACTTCATCCGTCTTGTTGTTCACCGGGGCTTTCGGCGGACGGGTAGGAAGCTGGCGTTCTTCGGAGACTTCTTCATAGGCGGGCATCAGGCGGCTTCCTTCATTACGGTGTCGATGCGGTCGCGACTCCACTTGTAGACGTCTCGGAATAGCGATGCCATTTGGCGTTCTTCGGGTCCGAGTTCCGTGAGCGGGCGCGCGTTTTCGGTCGCCTTTTTGAATGAGACGTACTCGGGGAGACGAGTCGGGCACATTCCTTCGGCGCCTACGATCTTTTCCATCTCTCCGGCGCGCTGGCGGTGGAGAGTGAGGTTCGAGCGGTACCGGCTGACGACCATTCCCGCGATTTCGAGTTTCGGATTGAGGGTGTCGCGGTCCGCGATAACCCTTTCCTTTACGCGGCGCGCGGCCTGTACGGCTTCGTATTCGCCCTCGCAGGGGATGAGGAGAACGTCGCTCGCGGTCCATGCGAGGTCGGTGAGGTGGCACAGCAGCCGGGGCGGGCAGTCGATGAGGACGAGGTCGAACCCCTCGGCCACGCCCGCGAGTGCGCGCAGCAGCCGGCGTTCGCTCGCGGCCTGGGCGGCGCTGCGGACGACCAGCTCCAGGTCGAGGTGGGAGGGCGCGATGCGGATGCGGTCGGCGTAGATGCCGCCGTAGCCGCAGGGGACGAGGATGCGCTCGATCTCGCCCACGGCGGGGCGCTCCAGGACGTGGGCGAGGCTGGCCTTCAGGTGCTCGTCCGGGTCGGGGCTGATCTGGGCCCGCAGGCGCCGGGTGAGGCTGGCCTGGGGGTCCATGTCGATGGCCAGGACGCGGTGGCCGGCCTCGGCCGCGGCGACCGCCAGGCCGTGAGAGAGCGCGGTCTTGCCGACGCCGCCCTTGTGGTTGGCGACGGCGACGTGGGGTGGGAGGGCTGTCATTCCTGCCTGCTTCCGGGGGTGGAAGTGGGGATTCGTCAGGCCAGACAGTGGCAGCAAGCATCCCAGCGAGCAAGTTCCCAAGCTTCCTGGTGAGCTTGCCTCACAACTGGCCCTACAACATGCCTTTCAACTTGCCCTACAACTTGCTCTACGGATTGCCCTACAACTTGCCCCCAGACCGGGCGCGGTGAGTGGTGGTCAAGGGGTCTGACCTGCATGTCAAGGGGTCCCAGCGGGACGTGACGGGCGCCGACTACTTCTCTACAGAGGGGTCTGAGCGAAGCCGGACCCGTGCCGACGTCCGAGGCGGCCCCCGAGGACAGGGCTTGCCCAGGGCCATGGGCAAGCCTCCCGAGGCCTGGGCAAGCCTCTCCGGCCGGTGGGCAAGCCCAGGCTTGCCCAGGCCCCGGGGAAAGGCCGGCGGCCGGGCGCGAGGGTTGCACCGAAGGGTGGCTGCACGGTTGCCTGCACAGGTGCTCTAGGCGGGGGACCGGGGGTTGGACCGGGAGTGGGACCCCCCGTTTCGGCGGTCGGCCCGTTCGCCCAGATCACCCCGCCTGGGCAAGCCCCTTCCGCGCGACGACACCTCTTTGTACGCGTCAGCCGGACAAAGAGGTGGGTGTCTGCGGTGGCCGGGCGGCGGGTGCCGGACGTGCCGCGGGCCCCGTCCGATCCCGGACGAGGCCCGCTCTTGGTCGTTACGGAGTGTGGTCACCTACTGGGTAGTGGGTACTGGGTAGTGGGTACTGGGGGGCCGCTGTAGAGCGGGTTTCCGTCCGCGCGATCCACTGGAGGCGTCCTGCCGGGTAGTGGGGAGCGCCCCACTACCCACTACCCGGTAGCTCTGCGTGGTCAGGCGTAGTCGCGGTGGACGTAGCAGGAATGGGGCCCGTTGTCCCTGTAGACCAGCTCGTCGCACGCGCGCAGCGCGGTCCGGACGGTCTTGCGGTCGAGGCCGACGATCTCGGCGATGGCGCCCACCTTCATGCCGTCGGCGCCGCTCGCGCGGATCGCGTCGATGGCCTGGGGGAGCCAGGCGGGTCCGGCCGGCTTGTGCTCCTCGGTCGGCTCGGGCCGCTCCTGTCGGGGCGCCGGGCGGTCGGCCTCGGTTGCCTCGGGGATCTTGTCGAGGGCGGCCAGGAGCTTGGACAGGTCCGCGTCCGTCAGCGGCCGGTCGTCCTGGGGCTGCTGCTGGGGCTCCTCCTGCTTCGGGGCCTGGGCGGGCTCGCTGCCGTCCACCGGCCGGGAGGGCAGGTTGAGGGTGCGCCGATATTCGATCTTCCCGCGCGTGGTCGTACCTGCCTCCGAACTCTGGCTTTCCGTCGCGCCGATGGAGCTGATAAGCCGGGTGATGTTCTCCGGTGACCACCTTTCGAGGTAGGCGTCTCCGGCTGCATCTGCCGCCGACTTTTCGAGCTGGGGACGGAATTGGCTCGTGCGGATAGCGATTTCGCGGTGCAGGCTCGAATCGGTGAGAAACGTTCGCATTGCGGTCGGGTAAATCTCGGTGTCCGGGTCGCCGGTAACGGCGCCGATAACTCCGGATCCCTTCGAGCGGAGCTGTCGTGCGTCGATTCCCTTGACGCTGCCGAACAGTTTTGCCACGGAGGCACCTTCGGAGTCGGTGGCGGTGAGGGCGACTCGGACGGGGGAGTACTTGCGGATGGCGCTGTCTCCGAGGCTGGAGACGTTGCCGTCGGTCGCGGTGAGGATGAGCCGGATGCCCATCGCGCGCAGGGTGCGGATGACGGCCACGATCTTCGTGCGCACGCGGTTGCGTACGGGGTCGCGGCCCTCGTAGGCGAGCATCTCGGCGCCCTCGTCGATGATGCAGAAGATCATCGGCTGCTGTGCGGTGACGTGCAGCAGCTTGGTGTTGGCCGCGTCGGCCAGGCGCCGTTCCCCGATCGCCAGCAGGGCGTCCAGCATGGTCTCGGCCTCGGCCAGGGTGGTGGCCATCCAGTCGATGACGGGCCGGGTGTCCTTGGGCGGGCGCGGGGTGCCCGCGGGCGGGTCGATGTGGCCGGCGGCCTCAAGCCAGGGGCGGTTCCAGTGCTTGAAGTCGGCGCACCGCTTGCCCACGTCCATGGCCATCACGATCACGTCGGTGCAGCGAGCGAACGACGCGACGATGCCGTCCAGGAGCGTGGTCTTGGCGCTGCCGGGCGGGCCGATGATGAGCGCGCAGGCCTCGCGCAGGTGCAGTTCGACGGGGTGGCCGGAGCGGTCCACCGCCCAGGGAACGGGGCCGTTGACGCTGAGCGGCGTCCCTGCGTCCTCGATCGGGTAGCGGGTGGTGAGGGCGGACATGTCGTGGGTGTCGATGTCCAGGATCATGTGGCCCTGCTTCCCGGCGCGCTCGATGCGCACGAGGCAGCCGGTCGGCAGTCGGGCGGCTTCGGCCAGGGCCTGGGCGTATCCGGCGATGCGGTCGGAGGTGATGCCGATCGGGAGGCTGATCTCCATGGCGAATCCCGAGCCGTTGGGGCGCCGGGTGAACCCGCCCCCGAACTCCACCGGCACGCGGGTGACCTGCTGGATGAGCGCCATCCAGGCGTCGATGGTCTTCCAGTCGGCGCGCGCGATCTCGGCCTCGGCCATGGCGGCCTGCAAGGCGCGGGCGGCGTCGTCGGCGGCTTCCTCGCGGACCTCGGCGGCGTAGGCGGCTCCGCCGATGCCCACCGTGATGGCGGCGAGGGCGGCCAGCGCGGTCCATGCCTGCTGCCCGGTCCACTCGGCGGGGTCGGAGGCGATCACGACCGAGGTCCAGCCGGAGGACAGCAGCCATCCGGCGGCCCGGGTGGCGAGGCTGAAGCGGCCCAGGCGCTTGCGGAGGCCGGCGCCGATGCCGTGCGCGGCGGCACCGACCACGCCGACCGCCAGCGGCCAGCCGGACGGCATGTGGGTGAGCGCTCCGGTGCTGGCCACCGCCATGGACGTGGTCGCCATCGCGAGCGGGCCGGAGACGGGCCCGTGGCGGGCGGCCCAGTCCAGAGCCAGGTGGGCGCGGTGGTCAGCGGCGGTCTTCCGGGCCATGAGGACTCCCTCGGTCGGTGGGTGGGTGGTGTGGGACGGGCGGGCGCGCTCCGGCGCGCCCGCCGGGTGGTGCAGGGGGAGTTCTCACTCCTCGTTGCGGCTGACGTCCCACAGCTCCTCGGCCGTGCGCCCGTCGGTGTGGCGTGCGATGTCGGCCTCGTGGTGGGCGTGGAACAGCTCGCCCACCGCCTCCGCCGCGTCCACGCAGGAGACGAGCTGCTTGTGCAGGTCCGACAGCGCGTCGTTGACCGCCGGGTGCAGCGGCATGTTGTCCGGCGAGCACTGGGCGGCCACGGTCGCGAACGTCTCCGCGATGGCGGCCATGGCCTCGGGCAGGGTCTCCATCTGGGCCAGGACCTGCATCATCCCGCCGGGCTCGGCGCTCTGGGCCTGGGTCAGCATCTCGGCCGCGGCGTCGCGGAAGTCGAATCCGAGGGTCACGTCTGCCTCCTGTGTGGTGGTGGGTTCGACCGCGCCGGCGCGGCGGGGTCGGTCAACGTCTCCGGGCCGCGGGCGCTCCATCTGCGCCCGGTCGGCCTCGGCCTGGTCGTGCTCCTGGTACGCGGCGATGTCCCGCTCCACCCGGGCCTGGGTGGCCGCCCGGGTGAGTCCGCGCCACACCGCCCGGCCCCAGCGCGGCGGCCGGATGCGCAGCAGCTTGGCCAGCGGCCACAGGGCCATGGACAGCACCCCGAGCGGCGTGGCGGCCAGCGCGGCGAGCGCGCGCCGGGCCTGGAAGCGGGCCGCACTGCGCCGCAGCGCGTTGCGCCGGGCCCGGGTGCGGGCGCGCTCCTCGATGCGGGCCTGCGCCTGGGCGCGCCAGCGGTCGCGGATCTGGTCCCGGGCCTGCCGGTAGGCGGCGCGTCGGCGGGCGAGGAACCCGCGCGGCTCGCGCCCCGGGGTGCTCGTGCTCCTGGGCGTGCTGCTCCCGCCGGCCTTCGGCGCGGTGTTGGCGGGGGCGGTGGTGTTCCGGCGCCGGGCACGGGCCAGGGTCTGGGCCGCAGCACCGCGCCCGGCCCTCCACATGCGCCCAACGGCCCCGCCGCGCCCCCCAGATGCGCTCTGGGGGCCCTGGCGGCCGGAGTTGGGCGCGCGGTGCCTGCCGCCCGCTCCCGTGCCCTTGGACAGCGACATGGGGCCCCGGGTGCCCGCGCCGGAGTTCTGCTGCTGGGCGCGGCGCTGCTGCCGGGCCTCGCGGCGCCCGTCGGCCAACTGGCGGCGTGCTGCGGTCTTCTGGGCCCCCGCGGCGGTCCGTCCGACCTGGGCGGTCTGAGCGGCGCTCTGACGGCGCGCCTGACGCACCGCCGCGGCGTGCTGGGCGGCACGGGCCCCCAGGCCTGCCCCCGAGCGGCCAGCGCGCGAGGAACCCGCGCCGGAGCCGGAGCCGGAGCCGGAGGCACGACCGCCACCGCCGGAGCGCCGGAGCGCGGCACCGCCGGAACGCAGAGCGGAGCTGGGCGCCGGGCGCGCGGCCGGTCGCTGGGTGGGAACACCGCCGGAACGGCGGGGAGTCCCGGCCCGACCGCCGGCCAGGCGCGGGGCCCGCGCCACGGCGACCACGGCCGGCACCAGGGCGAGGGCTCCGGCCAGCAGCAGGGCGGCTCCGCCCCCGGCGGCCAGTCCCGTGGCGGAGACGGTGGCGATCGTGCCCGTGGTGCCCACGGTCACGGCCGGGACGACGGGCAGACCACCCGGCGTGCTGACCTCCTCCGGGGCCGGGGCCGACTCGGGAGCGGTCGGCGTAGGGGCGGTGGCCGTAGCGTCCGGGCCGTGCTGTGTCATCGGAGCGATTCCGGACTCGCTTGGCGCGGCGGGGGTTTGTGCCTGGGCTTCTGGAGTCGTCATGCTGTACGCACCTCCTGATTGCCTGACAGGGATTCAGTGGGGGTGGTCCCGGCGGGGAGTCGTCCCGCCGGGACCGGTCATTGGTGGGGTGGATGTGGCGAGGGTAGGGGCCGGAGCGGACACCCGCCCCGGAATTGCAGATCAGCGGCTTGCGGGCGCCGACACCGGGCGGGATGCGGCCGGTTCGGGCCACACCGTGACGACCTGGCCCCGGTAGTTCTGCAGCGCGCGCCGCAGAGGGCTGTTCGCCGGAGACGTGTTGGGGTCGAGGACCACGATCGTGGTCCGCCCCTCGTGGTACTCGCTCACCGGTAGAACCCCGTTCCGTCCCCGTCGCGCGGCTCGGCCGGCCCCTTCGAGGACGCCGCGGCCTTCTTGGCCTCGCGCACGTACCGGTCCACGCTCGCCGTGTTGGGCATCGCCCCGAGCACGCCCGCCAGGCGCTGGGCGATGTCGTCCACGTCGGTGATGCCCATCGCGTACAGGGCGTGCACTCCGGCCCGCAGGTTCGACGGCGGGCGCTGCTCCGGCACCCGCTCGCCCGGCTCCGGCTCCGGGTAGCCGTGCTCCGCCTCCGCCTCGTCCTGCTCCGGACGCTCCGGGGTCTCGCTCCGGAAGACCGGGACGGGTTCCGGCGTCCTGAGCTGCGCGGATACCGGGACTTCCGGAGCTTCCGGAACGTTCCGGCGGATGCCGGAAGGCCGGTAGGACTCCACCTTCTCCAGGACCTGGCGGGGCGGGAAGCCCGCGTCCATCGCGGCCTGCATCGAGGCGTCGGCCTGGGCGGAGGCGGCGTGCCAGGCGGGGCCGTAGCCCTGGGCGGAGGCGATCTCGCGGGCCCGGAGCTGGTCGGCGACCGCCCGGCGCAGCTCGTCGGAGTCCGGCTCGGGCTCGACGTCGATGACGTCCTGGGCGTGCGGCGCGCGGGTGACCTCGTGGGTGGCTCCGGGCCCGTACAGGTGCTCAATGGCCAGGCGGTGCGCGGTGGCCTGGGCACGGGACCGGGCAACGCGCCGGTCCACTCCGGCGATGGCCAGCTCGGCCGCGGCGGCGTCCTGCTCCGCCGCGACCCATCCGGCAGCCTGCGGGGAGAGGTCGCGGTGGACGTACCCGAGGACGCCCAGCCACAGCAGCTTGGCCACCAGGCTCACGGCCGCGCCGCAGATCGCGAGGCCGATGTCGTCCTGGGCCAGGCCGTCACCGGCGATGGCGCCCATCGTGAAGACCAGCAGCAGCCAGCCCAGGACCCGGGCCCGCTTGCGGCGCTGCTTGTCGTAGCGGCCCAGGTACTCCATCAGCAGCACCACGACCCACGAGGCGTCGAACACGGCCGCGGCGGCGTAGCCGACCCCGCCGTGCAGCAGGTTCCCGATGCTCACCGTGGACCACACGATCGAGGCCAACGTCAGCGCTCCGGTCACGGCCAAGGCGGCGGCCAGGGCCCGCTGCTCCCAGTCGACCGGGATGCGCGGCGCGGCCGGCGGGGGCACGTCCTCGCGGATGTGGTGAGTCTTGCCGTGCATGGTCACCGGGACCATGCGCTGCTCCATCGCCGTGCGGCGACCGATACGATCCAACACAGGATCGCCCTCCTAATTCAGGTAGGTGGGGTGGTCTCAGGCCTCGGCGCGGGTGTCTCACCACCCTGCCGGGGCCGCCTCGTTTCCGGGGCATCACCACCATGACACGTAAAGCACGGTCCGTGCAAGTACTGCACGCGGCGTGCTTGATGAGATAGGCTCTCCTCGTGACCAACGACGACCGCACGCTGCGAGAAGAACAGCAGGCTGCCGCCCTCAGGGAGGTAGCCGACCTGGGAAAGCGCCGCGCCGAGCTGCTGAGGCAGGCCGATGAGCTGCTCAAACCCCTCGGGGTCGCGGCCGTCAACGCCGTGCGCATCGGCGCTCCCCGCCGACGGACCCAAGATCTAGCCCAGGTCAGCACTGGGGTGTTCTACGGCTGGTTGCAGAAGGCCGGCATCGAGGTCCGGCCCAAGCGCCCGGCGGGTCGGAAGGGTGACGAGGCAACCGCCTAGTCGAAGGCTTCACCCCCCTTGACCGCCTATGAATCCGAGCCGGTCAAGGGGTAGTCCGCCTATAGATCCACAGCACACAGGAGGTGGCGAGACCATGACAGAAGAGTCGTACAACGCCCGGCACCGCGCCCACGCTCGTGCGTCACGGGAGTTCGCGAAGGACCACCCGGACTGGGACCCGTGGGCCTCTGGACGTCTCCAGGTCCACAAGGACCACGACCGCTACGTCAGCGTGCGGGTGCCTCAGATCCTGGCCCAGGACTGACCTGTCCGGTACAGGGCGTAGGCTCTCCGCTACTTGATCCAGAAAACGCGAGAGACCCCCGGGTCATCGGTGTTACCAGCACCTACCCGAAGGCCTCGCGTGAACGTCTCGTAGTTCGCTGTCGAGTGTAGGGGAGATTTCTCCCTCACCACCACAGCAGCGGGCTACTGCATTGTCAGGAAGGCCCCATACATGCAGAAGCGTCCCACCCCGACAGACGAGGGTGACGCCACACCGCAGCAGCCGCCATCGACCACGTTCGGCGTGCTTGAGCCGATCGCCGGGATGCGCGCCGGGTGGTACTACAACAAGATCGACCGGGCGATCATGCACAGCCCGGCTCGTGGCGGCCAGCCGCTGGTGATCGGCTTCGTGCCCAAGGTCATCGGCCTTGTCACCGCCCGGTCCGAGGACGGCAAGCACAACGGCATCCGCTACCTGATCGACACGATCGAGGGACCCCGCATCGTCAGCGAGGACGAGCTGGACACCGGGACCTGGGCCGGGAAGATCGGCGTGCAGAAGCCGTCCGGCCGTGACGCCGTCCAGGCGTTCGCCACGATGATCCGCAAGCAGTCGCTCGACACCCCCGAGGTCCCCTCCCGCGTCTCCCGCGCCGCTGACGGCTCGCTGGTGATGCCCGAGGCCACCGCCCAGGACATCGGCTACCGCGTCACCTGCGGCGAGGAAGACGCCGCCCGCGACTTCTGGGCGATGGCCGGCTACTTCGGTCACGGGCACGGGCCCACCGCCCTCGTGCTCGGCGCCGCGTTCGCCGCGCCGCTCCTCGAAGTGCTGGGCCTGCCCGCCTGCATCCTGAACCTCGTGGGCGAGGGCCAGTGCGGCAAGTCCACCACCCAGGTCGTCCAGGCCTGCCTGTACGGCTCGATCCGCGGCGACACCCAGAAGCTGTTCCAGGGCTGGGACACCTCCAAGCAGGGCCTGCCCCAGCTCTTGCGCGAGGTCCGGTTTCTGCCCATCTTCCGCGAGGAGTTCTCCAGCCTGGCCCTGAACCTGGCCGCCGGAGAGCAGCTGCTGTCCGTCATCGTCGCCGGAGCCACCCGCACCACCGGCGGCAAGGACGGCACCGTGATGCCGGGCAACGGCCGCTTCCACTCCCTGCTGGGATCCAGCTCCAACCGGCCGCTACGCCGCCCCGGGCAGACCGAGGACCTGGCCAGCCGCCTGTACGAGGTCACCGGCCCGTTCTGGCAGAACGTCTTCGTCAACACCGACGGCCAGGTCGTGCAGCCCAGCGCCGAGGCCGAGCACCTGTCCCAGTGGCTCAAGCGCCAGGCCTCGGACTTCGCTGGCTGGCCGTTCGAGTGGGCGATCCGGGCCGGGGTGTACTCCGCGGAGTCCCTCGCCAAGTGGCGTCGCCTCCACCGGCGCCTGGCCAACGCGTACGGCGCGCACGTCGGCGGAGTGGCCGGCACCATCGCCGGGATGCACGCGGCCTGGGTGGTCGGCGCGCACATCCTCGGGAAGGTCATCGACATTCCCGAACTCGCCCAGGCCGCAGACGCCGCCGCGCGCGAGCTGCTGGACGCCGCCACGGTCTCGGCGGTCGCCGCGCACCTCCCGGCGGGTCAGCGGCTGTGGGACGCACTCGACGCCGCGCGGGTCGCCCCCTCGGAGTTTCCGGCTATTGAGCGGGTACCGGGACTTCTCGAAAGTGAAATGCGGTCCCAGATCCAGGGATTCACGACCAAAGATCAGTTGTGGGTTATCCCGGCTTGTCTGGAAGTCATCGCGCGAAAAGCCGAGATTGAGAACGTGTCAGCTTGCATCGCCGACATGAAGAACCGTGGGGTTCTTGTCCCGGGTGATGGAAAGAACGACCGGCGGCAGATTTCCCGCACGCTGCGCGGTGCCTCGGACCGTATCCCCCGGCGTATGTACTGCTTCTCTGTCTCCAAGGCCGAGGAAGCGTACGGCGGTCCGGATGAGGACGAGGACCAGGAGCAGCAGCAGCCCGGCGCGCCCGGCGCCCAGGCCGTGACCGATGGCCAGACTGTGACCGATGGCGTGACCGATGTCCAGGCGGGCACGTTCCAGGCCCTGCTGGAAGCGGCCGAGATCCAGGTACCGAAGGATCCGGGGAATCTGGGATCCCAGGATTCCAGGAACCTTGCTGCCCAGGAACAGCAAGGCACAGCGGTGCCTGGGCAGCGTGAGGAGCGGCGACCGGTGCAGGCGCCGGCCGAGGTCCCGAACCTCATCGGCCAGGCCGTCAGCGAGGCCCTGGAGGCGCACGGCGGCGACGTCGAGGCGGCCACCGCAGCTCTGGTGAAGCGCGCCATCCCGGACGCCATGAAGCTGCTGGACGTCTGCCGGACCGGCGCCCGGTACGAGCACACCTCCTACCTGCCCATGCTCGACGTTCTCAAGAAGACGTCGTCCAAGGGCTCTGACCAAATCTGGGAGGCCCGACCGAAGTTCATCCGCAAGGACCTGATTCGCAAGGGCCCCCGGCAGACGGTTACCGCGCTGGATATGAACGGCGCCTACCTCTCCGCGCTCAAAACCCATCTCCCGATTGGCGCGTTGCAGCACAGCACCGACGGTAAGCACAATCCGCGCCGTTCTGGAGTGCACCTCGTCACGCCGCCGGAATGGAACCACCCCGAGCTTCCCAACCCCCTTGGCGACCGCGAGGAACCGGGCCAGGTCTGGATTACCGAAGCGACACTGCGCCTGCTGCTCCGGCTTTCGACGGAGAAGTACGGTCGGCTGTGTGAGGCTCCGGTTATCCACGAGTCGTACACCTCGGGTGCGAGTGAGAATCTTCTGGAGAAGTTCCGGCGCACTCTGCGGGACGCACGAGAGGCCGCTATCGCTTCCGGCGACGAAGTCACCCTGGAATACGTGAAGTCGATGTACTCCAAGTTCGTTTCCACCATCGGTGAGTCGAACGCCAATCACGACATCCGGCGCCCGGACTGGATGCACATCATCCGCTCCCAGGCATTCTCGAACCTCTGGATGAAGGCAATGAAGGCCCACAATTCCGGGCTGACGATTGTTAAGATGGCGGGCACCGACGAATTGCACGTGGTCGGTGACTGGCAGCAGGTCTTTCCCGAGGGCCGGGGAGTTTCCCAGGTGAAGGTGAAGGACGAATACGAGATCGGGGAGGGTGAGTAATGCCGGGCAGGGTTCACGACTTCGGCAAGTACGGCGCCCGCGGCCTCAAGTCCAGCTTGGCCGTCGCCATCCAGCTCGACATCCTGGCCGGCGGCATCGCGTCCCCCGTGGACAGCGAGCGCGGCCTGGCCGCCCGCCTCCGCTACCTCACCGCCTCCCCGGGCGGCTACGAGGCCATGGAGCGCGCCGGGATCTCCGTCAGCGTCCGCACCCTCATCGGGTGGCTGGCAGAGACGCAGACGCCCAACAGGGCCAACCTGAACAAGATTGACGACGCCTACTGGGACTACCGGCGCCGGAACATCTCCAAGGACCTTCTCAAGCGGCTCAACGCCAATGGAGGCACGCGGGTGGAACTCTCGCCGCTCGATCAGTCCGGGGTGCGGGCCTCACGCCAGCGCGATATCACCCACCGGTCCCTGAACATTCGGCGCTGGGATGAAATCGTGGCGTGCTGGGCCGAGGACGACCTGGACGGCCTGGAAGACGAATGGTGCGATTGGCTCATGGACATCGGCACCGACTGGGGTGAATACCACTACGTGAGCGCGGTGGGATTCTCCGCCTAACCGGCGGTTAATCCGAGGTTCAGCGGGTATCACAGCAGTAAACGGGTGGAAGTGGTCGGCGCGGGAATAACCGCGTCGGCCACTTCTGCTTGTGCGGA
>NZ_JBVICA010000041.1:0-14745 GCF_055573115.1 Streptomyces sp. NPDC030222 | reverse complement strand
CCGCCTGGGCCCCTGAGCCGTCCGAACCTTCCGAATCTCGAAGTCCATCGCACCCCTTGAGCTGGGGTGTTGCGACGACCACTAGAACGGAAGGACGGCCTGCCGGGCCTCCGTCGGCCACGGAGGTGACAAGGCGGCTCAGGCCGCCAGCGCGGAGAGGTCGATCTCGCTCCACCGCGTGCCGAAGGGCGTCAGGGTGACCTCGCGGTGCTCGTCCGTCGTCGAACCGACCGTGCGGTGGATCAGTACGTGCAGACGGTCGTCCGACAGGTCCTCGACCTTGCCGACGCCCCACTCCACGACCACCACCGAGTCCGGCAGCGACACGTCGAGGTCGAGGTCCTCCATGTCGTCGAGACCGCCCAGCCGGTACGCGTCCACATGCACCAGCGGGGGGCCCGACACCAGCGACGGGTGCACCCGGGCGATCACGAACGTCGGAGACGTCACGGCACCGCGGACCCCCAGGCCCTCGCCGAGGCCGCGGGTCAGGGTCGTCTTGCCCGCGCCGAGTTCACCGGTGAGCATGACCAGGTCACCGGCCCGCAGCAGCTTGGCCAGCCTGCGGCCCAGCTCCTGCATCTGGTCCGGGGAGTTGACGACGATACGGGCCGGGGCGTCAGCCGCCGGGCTGTGCGGTGCTTCCATACGTGCCAACGTTAGCCGCTGGCGGAACCGCCCCCGCCCGCGCCAGCAGATCGGCCAGCCGGTCGGTGACCGTCTCCGGATGCTCCAGCATCACCAGATGCCCGCCGTCCGGCACGATCACCAGTTCCGCGTCCGGCAGCAGGTCGGCGATCGCCTCGCTGTGCGAACTGGGCGTCACCAGATCCCGGTCGCCGGCCAGCACCAGCACGGGGACGTCCGAGAACACGGGCAGCGTCGCCGCCTTGTCGTGGTCCGCGAACGCCGGATAGAACTCCGCGACCACGTCGATCGGCGTGGACTCGATCATCCGTTCCGCGAACCGGGCCACGCCCGGATCGACGTCCCGCGAACTGAACGAATACTTCTTGATCAACCCTGCGAAGAGGTCCGCGGTGGCCCGGCGGCCCCTCTCCACCAGCTCCGCCTGCGAGCCGAGGGCGCGCAGCACCCCCGGGAGCACCCGGCGCACCGCGTTCACACCCGCCACCGGCAGGCCGTAGTTCACCTCGCCGAGCCGGCCGGACGAGGTGCCCACGAACGCGACCCCGACCAGCCGTTCCCGGACCACATCCGGGAACTGGTCGGCGAACGCCATGATCGTCATACCGCCCATCGAGTGGCCGACGAGCACCAGCGGACCCTGCGGTGCCGCCGCGTCGATCACCGACTTCAGATCTCGTCCCAGCTGGCCGATGTCGACCGGCACGCCCTCCCCCTGCGCCTTGCCGCGACCGGACCGGCCGTGGCTGCGCTGGTCCCAGTGCACGGTCCGCACCACACCGCGCAGGGCCGCCCGCTGGAAGTGCCAGGAGTCCTGGCTGAGGCAGTAGCCGTGGCAGAAGACGACGGTGACGGGGGCGGGCACCTTGCGGCCGAACAGCCGGCGCTTCCGCGACGCCGAGGCGCCCACGTCGTCATCCGGCTCGTCCGTCTCGTAGTGCAGCTCGGTGCCGTCGTCCGCGAGCACCTTCCCGGGAGTGCCGCGCAGTGAGCCGAAGGGACCCGAGGCGTCGAGGGCCAGCCGTGCCTTCCTCCGCATGCCGCGGCCGACGGTCAGCCGTTCGATCGCGACACCGGCCGCGGCGCCCGCCGCGATCACACCTATCGCGGCGCCCGCCAGTCCGGCCCGACGCCAGTTGTCCGCTGCGGCCGGCGCAGCCGATGCCGCCGTCGTGGCCGCCAGGGCCACCACGTCCCCCGTGCTGCTCTCGCTCACTTCCTGCCGCCCTCCGTCAGTCAGGACCCTCGCCCGGCGCGGTCAGACGTCCGCGTTCAGATAGACGCGCGGAACGCGCGAACCGATCCTCGTCACGATCTCGTAGGCGATGGTGTCCGCCGCGTCCGCCCAGTCCTGGGCCGTCGGCTCGCCTCGGTCGCCCGGCCCGAACAGCACCGCCTCGGCGCCCGGTTCGACCGCGTCCCCGTGCAGATCGACCACGAACTGGTCCATCGCGATACGGCCCGCGGCGGTACGCACCCGGTCCCCGACCAGCACCGGGCCACGGCCCGAGGCGTGGCGCGGGACGCCGTCCGCGTAACCGAGCGGAACCAGACCGAGCGTGGTCTCCCGCCCGGTCACGTAGTGGTGCCCGTAGCTGACGCCGTGCCCCGACGGAACGCCCTTGGCGAGGGCCACCGACGCGCAGAGCCTCATCACCGGGCGCAGCCCGAGTTCGGCGGGCGTGCCCAGTTCGGGGCTCGGCGAGATCCCGTACATCGCGATGCCCGTGCGGACCAGGTCGAAGTACGACTCCGGAAGGGTCAGCGTGGCCGGGGAGTTGGCGATGTGCCGCACCTCGGGCTCCACGCCCTCCCGCTCCGCGTGGGCCAGCATCTCGCGGTACACGGACAGCTGGGCGGCGATCGACGGGTGGCCAGGTTCGTCGGCGCAGGCGAAGTGCGACCAGAGCCCGGTGATCCGGACCAGGCCCTCCTTCTGCGCGACCAGCGCCTCACGGACCAGCTCCGGCCACTCGGACGGCTGACAGCCATTGCGGCCGAGCCCCGTGTCCGCCTTCAGCTGGACCCGGGCCGTCCGGCCGGCCTCGCGGGCGGCCGCGGTCACCTCGCGGAGCGCCCACAGACCGCTGACCGACACGTCCAGGTCCGCTTCGACGGCCTCCCGCCACGGCCCGCCGGGCGTCCACAGCCAGCACAGCAGCGGCGCGTCCACACCGGCGGCGCGCAGCGCCAGCGCCTCGTGCGGGGTCGCGGTGCCGAGCCATGTGGCGCCCGCCTGCAGCGCCGCGCGGGCGCAGGGCAGCGCGCCGTGCCCGTAGGCATCCGCCTTCACGACAGCCATCACCTGTGCGGAGTGCGGCTGTACCCGGTCGCGGAGCGAACGAACATTGGCGCGCAGCGCGGCCAGATCGATCTCGGCCTTCGCTCGCATGGGTGTCTGGTTCATCGCGCTCATCGCGCTCAGTCTCTCAGAGCGAGGCACGGCTCACGCTTTCCGGGGCGGTGACGTACGTCCCGCCCGGGCCCGGCTTGCATCCCCGGCGCGCCCGCCCGGCTTGCGTCCCCGGCACGCCCGCCCGGCTTGCGTCCTCGGCACGCCGCGCCGCGCACGCCGTCCACAAACGGCGCACGGGGGCGTCCATCGTGTATGTCCGGCACATGCGTCGCGCGTGTCATGTGCGGAAGACGTCCCGCCATGCGTCCGAGAGAGCCTCCGCCACCTCGGAGGCGATGACCGGCGCCCCCCGGGAGACACGGCGCGCGGCCAGACCGTGGAGATGGGCCGCGACGGACGCCGCGTCGCGGGGGGCGAGGCCGGCCGCGAGCAGCGAACCCGCGAGACCCGAGAGGACGTCACCGCTCCCCGCCGTGGCCAGCCACGGCGTCCCCGTCGGGTTCACCCGCACGGGGAATCCCGGGTCCGGGGACGCGATCAGCGTCGTGGACCCCTTCAGCAGCACGGTCGCTCCGTAGCGCGCGGCCAGCGCCCTCACGGACTCCAGCCGTGTCGCCTCCACCCGTTCCCGGGAGACCCCGAGCAGCGCGGCCGCCTCCCCGGCGTGCGGGGTCAGTACGGTCGGCGCCCGGCGGGCGCGTACCCCTTCGGGGTCGAGCAGCCGGAGACCGTCCGCGTCCACGAGCACCGGAACGTCCGAGGCCAGCACGTCGTCGAGGAAGTCCCGGCCGGAGTCCCCCAGCCCGGGGCCCACCACCCAGGACTGCACCCGCCCGGCCTTGGACGGCGGCCCCGCGTGCACGAGCGCCTCGGGGAACCGCGCGATCACCGCGTCCGCACCCGGTCCGACATACCGGACGGCTCCCGCGCCGCCGCGCAGCGCCCCCGCCACGGCCAGGACCGCCGCACCGGGATAACGGGCGGATCCGGCGACCACCCCGACGACTCCCCGCCGGTACTTGTCGGACTCGGCCGCCGGCACCGGCAGCAGCTCGGCCACGTCCGTGTACTGCAGTGCCTCCAGGTCCGGTACGGACGGCAGGTAGTCGTTCAGGCCGATGTCGACCAGATGCACCGGCCCGGTGTGCTCATGGCCCGGGTCGACCAGCAGACCCGGCTTGTACGTGCCGAACGTCACCGTCATGTCGGCCTGCAGCGCCTCGCCGTGCACCTCTCCGCTGTCCGCCTGCACACCGCTCGGCAGGTCGACGGCGACGACGACCGCGTCGGATCCGCGTGCGGCCCGGGCCACCGGGACCGCCTCGGGCCGCAGCCCGCCGTGCCCCCCGATGCCGGTGATGCCGTCGAGCACCAGATCCGCCGTCGCCAGCACGGCGAACGGGTCGTCCTCGACCCGCCCGCCCGCGTCGAGCAGCGCGGCGAGCCCGCCGGCGTGCGCCCGGCCGGGGTCCAGCAGCACCGCGCGGACGCCCGCGCCCCGCCGTGCGAGCCGCGCGCCCGCGTACAGGGCGTCGCCGCCGTTGTCGCCACTTCCGGCGAGGACGACGACGCGCGCGCCGCCGACCCGGCCGAGCACCTCGGCACAGACCGCCGCCAGGCCGGTGGCGGCCCGCTGCATGAGGGTGCCTTCGGGAAGGCGGGCCATCAGCTGCCGCTCGGCGGCCCGCACGGTCTCCACGCTGTACGCAGTACGCATGGCGTTCCGCCTTCCCTTCCACGCCCTCGCCCAAAACCGAGCCGGCGCGTATGTGACCAGGTCCGCAAACCCGGGCCGTCCCCCGTCCGCCCGGCACACCGGGCGCGGTCGACCGCGTGGCCATGTCCATGAGGACGGACGCCAGATGCTCACCGCTTCGGGACGTATCGCTGCCCGGCCCTGCCCGATGTTCGCGACTTCGGGCGGCACGGCCGGCGGGTCGGGGCCGAGACCGGATGTCGGTCTGCGCCCCGGCGGCGCACCGCCGCCGGGGCGACGGACCGCGTACCCCTCAGCCCTCCGCGATCACCACCGCGGACGCCACGCCCGCGTCATGGCTGAGCGAGACGTGCCAGTGCTTCACGCCGAGCTCCGCCGCGCGGGCCGCCACGGTGCCGCGTACGCGGAGGCGGGGCTGGCCGCTGTCGAGGACGTACACCTCGGCGTCCGTCCAGTGCAGGCCGGGCGGCGCGCCGAGCGCCTTGGCGATGGCCTCCTTCGCGGCGAAGCGGACCGCGAGCGAGGCGACTCCGCGGCGTTCGCCGCTGGGCAGGTACATCTCACTGTCCACGAAGAGGCGCCCCGCCAGGCCCGGTGTGCGTTCCAGCGACTGCGCGAAGCGGTCGATCTCGGCCACGTCGATCCCCACCCCGATGATCATTCGACGGTGACCGACTTCGCGAGGTTGCGGGGCTGGTCGACCTCGTTGCCGCGGGCCGTGGCGAGTTCGCAGGCGAACACCTGGAGCGGCACGGTCGCGACGAGCGGCTGGAGCAGCGTCGGCGTGGCCGGGATGCGGATCAGGTGGTCGGCGTACGGCGCCACCGCCTCGTCGCCGTCCTCGGCGATCACGATGGTCCGGGCCCCCCGGGCGCGGATCTCCTGGATGTTGGAGACGATCTTGTCGTGCAGGACGGACCGCCCGCGCGGCGACGGCACCACCACGACGACCGGCAGGTCCTCCTCGATCAGCGCGATCGGACCGTGCTTCAGCTCGCCCGCCGCGAAGCCCTCCGCGTGCATGTACGCGAGTTCCTTCAGCTTGAGGGCGCCTTCGAGCGCCACGGGGTAGCCGACGTGCCGGCCCAGGAACAGCACGGTGTTCTTGGCGGCCAGCGACCGGGCCAGCTCCCGCACCGGCTCCATGGTCTCCAGGACCTCGTCGACCTGCGTCGCGATCGCCGAGAGCTCCTTGATGACGGACCGGATCTCGTCCCCCCACTTGGTACCGCGCACCTGACCCAGGTACAGGGCGACCAGGTAGCAGGCGACGAGCTGGGTGAGGAACGCCTTCGTGGACGCGACGGCGACCTCCGGACCGGCGTGCGTGTACAGCACGGCGTCCGACTCGCGCGGGATCGTCGAGCCGTTGGTGTTGCAGACGGCGAGGACCTTCGCGCCCTGCTCGCGGGCGTGCCGCAGCGCCATCAGGGTGTCCATGGTCTCGCCGGACTGGGAGATGGCGATCACGAGCGTGCGCTGGTCGAGGATCGGGTCCCGGTACCGGAACTCGCTGGCCAGTTCGGTCTCGCAGGGGATCCGGGTCCAGTGCTCGATCGCCAGCTTCGCGATCATGCCCGCGTGGTACGCCGTACCGCACGCGACGATGATCACCTTGTCGACCTCACGCAGCACATGCGCGGGGATGCGGACCTCGTCCAGGGTCAGCGAACCGTTGGCGTCGATCCGGCCGAGCAGGGTGTCGGCGACCGCCTTCGGCTGCTCGGCGATCTCCTTCAGCATGAAGTAGTCGTAGCCGCCCTTCTCCGCGGCCGAGGCGTCCCAGTCCACGTGGTACTCGCGCACTTCGGCGGGCGCGCCGTCGAAGTCCGTCACCGTGACGCCGTCGCGGCGGAGTTCGACCACCTGGTCCTGGCCCAGCTCGATCGTATCGCGCGTGTGCGCGATGAACGCGGCGACATCGGACGCGAGGAACGCCTCGCCTTCGCCGACCCCTACGACCAGCGGCGAGTTGCGGCGCGCCCCGACGACCACGTCCGGCTCGTCCGCGTGCACGGCGACGAGCGTGAACGCGCCCTCCAGCAGCCGGCACACCTGCCGCATCGACTCGGCGAGGTCGGCGGTCGACGAGTACGCCTCCGCGAGGAGGTGCGCGACCACCTCGGTGTCCGTCTCGGACGCCAGCTCGTGCCCACGCTCGGCCAGTTCGGCGCGCAGCACCGCGAAGTTCTCGATGATGCCGTTGTGGACGACGGCGACCCGGCCCGCGTTGTCGAGGTGGGGGTGGGCGTTGGCGTCGGTGGGCCCGCCGTGGGTGGCCCAACGGGTGTGTCCGATACCGGTCGAGCCGGCCGGCAGCGGCCGGTCCACCAGCTCCTTCTCCAGGTTGAGGAGTTTCCCCGCCTTCTTGGCGGCCGCGAGTCCGCCGTCGGCGAGCACGGCGACCCCGGCCGAGTCGTACCCGCGGTACTCCAGCCGCTTGAGGCCTGCGATGACAACGTCGAGCGCCGACTGTCCGCCGACGTAACCCACGATTCCGCACATGGCCAGCAGCCTACGGGGCGGGGTGGGGGTTCGAAGGGGTGGCGTTCGGGGGAGTTGTGGGTGTGCGCGTTCGCCTACGGGGCCGGGGTCGGCGGGCGCTCCGGGCCCGGCGGCGCTCTCGGCGCTCGGCGTTCCTCCCGGTGTGCGGCCCGGGAGGAACGCCTCTTGGAGCGTGCTCTTGGCCGACGTCAGCCGAGCTTGGCAGCCTGGGCGTCGATGACGGCGGCCGGCTGGGGGTAGTCCTTGCCCGTGGTCGCAACGGCGAGGTTCGCACCGACAACGGAGGCGAGTGTGCTGCCCTTGCGCACGACGGAGATCTTGACCGCCATCGTCTGGCCCTCGGACTCACTGGTGACGGTCCACGCGGCGGCCTCGTCGCCACCGGTCACGCTGTCCTCCTTGATCTTCACGATCTTGTTGGCCGTGCCGCGAGTGGTGACGGTGAAGCCGCCCGCGCAGTCCGTGGCGGCCTTGCGCAGCTCGGCGACCATGCCCTTGGCGCCCGTCCCCTCGTAGGAGGCCACGGACACGACCAGCATCGACATGTCCGTCATGGAGGAGAGGTCACCACCGGAGGCGGGCTTCTTCGGCTCGCTGACGACCCTGCGGGACACGGTCCCTGCCGGGTCCCCCAGCGGCGCTACAGCGCCGATCTGGCCGAGGATCTCGCACTCCTTCTTGTCGACCGTGACATCCTTCTTCTCGGACGTGTCGCCCTTGATCGGCGGCGTGACCTTGTACCCCTCGACGTCACCCTGCGCGATGACGACCTTCTCCAGCTCCGCGCCCGTCAGCGCCTTCGCCGCCGCCTCGGCGGACGCGGCCGGCTTCGCCGACTCCTTGCCCTTCGCGTCACCGCCCGCATCCTTGCTGCCGCCGCTGCACGCGGTGACGACGAGAGCCAGGGACGCCGCGGACACGGCAACGGCGGTACGGCGGACGATGGTGGATCGCATGACGCAACTTTCTTCAATGAACGACTTATGCCGACCTTATATGCGCCCACCATCTATGTGGTGACGGAGTGTACGGACTGGTACGTGATCGTGATTACCGCGTGATCACGGCCGATGGGTACCGAATTGCCCCGCGGTAAGGGCGTTCATGAAACTTCGCAGAGCTTCGGCTCCGGCGGGGACGACGGTCTCGGGGGCCTTGCTGTCGCGGAGGAGAAAGGTTCCTTGGGGAGTGCGGGCGAGGCAGACGCAGTTAGCCGCTTCGGCACTGTAGGACGACTTCTGCCAGGCGAGTTCGGGCATGGTGGACTCCTTCTCAGATGTCCTTGGCGATGCAGCGAATGACGTCGCGCGATTTCTCGACGGAGAGGGCACGGGCTTCCATTCGGTCGAGCACCGATCGATAGCGCTCCAATTGCGCGTCTGCGTCGACGAATTCACAACCGTGGTCCGTGTCGAGGACCACGGTGTCGAGCTGCGGCACGGGACCCGACGCGTACGTGATCGGCTGACCCGAGGCCGGGAACGATGCCTCGCCGAACGGAATGACCAGGATCGTGACGTTCTCGCGCTCACTCTCACCGAGAAGGGCATCAAGCTGCTCGCGGGCGATCTTGCGGCCCCCGTAGCCCATGCGCAGGGCGGCTTCGTGGACGATCGCGGTGTAGGGCGTCGGGGAGCCCTCATAGAGCACGGCCTGCCGCTTGATCCGGTACGAGACGCGATGCTCGATCTCGTAGGGACGCAGGGATGGAACGCTCTCCGCCATCACAGCACGCGCGTGGGCCGCCGTCTGGAGCAGGCCGGGAATGTGGATCACCACCGCGACGCGCAGTGCGAGAGCATGGTGTTCCAGCTCCGCCAGGTCGAGAAGCCCCGGGGTGAGCAGCTCCTGGTACTCGTCCCACCAGCCACGGGCCCGCGCCCCCGTCATGGCCGCGAGCGCCTCGACGTACGCCTCATCCGCACAGGCATAGTTCCGCGCCATGGCACGCACCCGGTCGGCGCTCACCGCGTAACGACCGGCCTCGATGTTGCTGATCCGCGACTGCGGGCCACCGAGCAGCGCCGCCGACCGGGTGGACGTCAGCCCCGCCCGCTCACGGAGTTTCCGCAGCTCGTTGCCGAGACGTTGCTGCCGCAGGGTCAGGGACGTACGGGCCGCCATCGCGCTCTCTTTCCACGGGTCACCCACACGAGTGGAGATGTAATAGCTTCCCGAAATCGATGTAAGACCTTACAACTCCAGCGCTACGGTGTGACTCAAGCCACTCAACCGGCCCGGCCCGTAAGCCGGAAGCGCACCGCACCCACGGCACTGCCACCGCACGGTCCCGCCGGACGAGCAACCAACTCCACCTCTCCGCAGGAGACTTCCGTGACCACCGTATCCCCGCACGCCCCGTGGTCGTACGCCCTCCAACTCCCCCACGACCCCCGCGCCCCACGCGTGGCGAGAATGACCCTGCGCGCAGCCCTCCTCGGGCACGGCATGCCCGAACTCCTCGACACCGCCGAACTACTGACCAGCGAACTGGCCACCAACGCCTACCGCCACGCCGACGGCCCGGCGACACTCAGGCTCCGCCACCTGGACAGGAGCCGACTCCGCATCAGCGTGTGGGACAACAACCCCTTCATCCCCTCCCCCTTCGACAAACCGCCGACCCCCCTCCGCCCCGTCCCCACGGACGACGTCCACGGCCGCGGCCTGACACTCATCCGCCACTACGCCGACAATTGGGGCGGCTACCCCCTGGGCGACGACCTCTTCGGCCGCAACGGCAAACTCCTCTGGTTCGAGATCGGGCCAGGGAACGGGGAGACGTGCGACACAATCGCCTGAGCCCAGGACCACCACCGGCGTCAGCCGCACTCCGCGAGGGCCTAGGCGCTCGCGCTAGGCGATCACGGTCGGGACGGGGGTGGGGACGCGGTGGTAAGCGAACGCGGTGAGGCCGAAGCACCGCACCCAGCTGCGGCCGGGGCCGCGGGACCAGGTCACGCCATCAGCGGCGGCGACCTCACGGAAGAGGTCGCGGGATCCCCGACGCCCATTCCGCCGAAGTCGATGACTGCGCTGAGCAGGCGCTCCAGGCCATGAGGCTCCCGGAAGGAGGTCCCGGTAGCCCCAGACCGGCGCCCCTGCCGCGCGGGGAGTTGCAGGGCGGCTCCCAAGGCGGCCGTTGCGGCGTCCATCGTGCGCAGCGCGGACTGGCGCACCGCTTACGGCACAGGCACCAAGGGCCCCGCCCGCCCACACCCGTGGCGGATCGGGTCTGTCCCGTCAGGCCGCGGAGGAATCACCCCCCGGGCCTCGGTTCGCCGGACCGGTCGGCCCCGGTGTCGTGCGGGGGTGAGCACGAAGGCCGAGGTGTCGCCATCAAGGTCGATGGTCAGCGAGGCATCGAGCGCCTTGGCCAGACGCGTCAGCCGCGGCAGGGCCGATACGAAGTCACCGCCCTCGATGTTGCCGATCTGCGGCTGTGTCATGCCCGCACGCCGGGCCAGTTCGGTCTGCGACAGGCTGCGGGCCGTACGCCGGTCACGGACAGTCTACCCGAGGGCGAACGCGTAACCGGCCGCCACAGTGAGGAGAATGCAGCACCGCCAACGTCCGCTGTCACCCCACCCTTTCAACCTCAGCGTCAACTACTGCCGCCACCCCACGCAGTAGCCCCGCCAGGACACCTAACGGGGCTTCAGATTTGCACAAGCGTACCGCTGTACGGGCTCAGCGCCTGGGCCGGAACGACTCCGGCGGGCGCTCCGTGACGTTACGGCCGTCTACCGCTCGGAGGTCCATAGTTGGCGGTCAGGGTTGCGGCGTACTCGTCCGGAACGGTCCGCCCCGTGAAGGTCAGCGGGAGATACGACTCCAGTGCGCCTGACACCTCCAGGAAGGGCCCGAACTGAGCGCGCCATTTGTTCCGTGCGGCCACGTTCGGAAAACCCCGGAAGACTGCAACCTCGGGATCCCTTTCACCCCAACATCCCCACCTTCCGGAAGCTCCAGTCACAGCGATGACGTTCGCAGAGATCGCGATCGACCCCATGATGTCGCCGTCCGGCTCGTGACCGATCGCCGCCCAGTAGTCGTCCACGTCGGCCTCGACGGACAACGACAACGCCGGGTACATCCGATACTCCGGGAGGTAGAACGCGTCGCAGTCCGGCTCAAGAACCAGCAGTTCGACATGCCTGTCACCATGCCACCGGGCCATCGCGCAGAGCGTCGGCCAGAATTCCGGGGTGAGGACCGCATCGAACTCACAGAAGAGCGAGCCCTCCGCACCCTCTTTGAAGACCTGGCCAGGCAGCCTGGCATCAAGATCGAAGGTGGCTGCGCTACGGGAGCGAACATCCAGATAGCCGCTGCGATCGATCACTATCGAACCCGCCTCTGCCATTAGTCCTCACCCAGCCTGATCTTGATGTCGGCCTTCTTAGACCCCGGATTGTAGTAGTCAGCCGTCCACCCCTCGTGACTGTTCGCCTTTCCGCGAAGGAAATACCTTGCCCCATCCTTCTCGTACATGATGTTCGGGCCCTTGTCGGTGCGAGCCCACCCATTGGCCTCAAGGTTCTTTCCGAACTCCACGGGACCGACGTCCGTCGATTTGTTCAGCATGCGAGCGCCAGGACTAGTGATGTCCTCATATTTTGACGCGGTCGGACAGTTGCTGTTGTGAACGAGTACCGGCGTCTCGCCCGCCAGCACATAGTACGTGTGCTACGCGGCACCGCTCTACCTGCTTCTTCGCTGGTCAACGCGTGATTTGCGTTCCGCTGGTGTCCGTGGATGTGCGGGGAAATCCGTGGGTGTTGCCGTCGCTACTGCCGTCAACGGCTCGGGGCACACGATTGCGCTGCTGCTGCCTGGTGTCGGTGCGGCGGGACTCTACTGCCATGCGCCAGGCTCGGCACGGACGAGAGCGCGGACGGTCTGCTCGTACAGCTCGTGGCCGCTCTGGGCGCAGTGTCCGGCGATCCAGCGGGTGAGCTCGTCCGGGGTGTGCAGCGTGCCTGAGGTGGCGCCGCAGTTGCGCTCTTCGCCGGTGACGCAGACCGCCTCGAACGCTGGTAGCGCCATGGGGTCGGGGACGGTGGTCACGTGGTACTCGCGGAAGCGGTAGCGGCCCCGAGAGGAGTTGCGTTCTGGTGCGCCGGCGTTCGGAGAGTCAGGCATCCTCGGCCGCCTCTTCCTGATCCGGGATGCGCTGTCCGCGCGAGTCCGCGACCCTGAGCGCGTCCGCCAGGGCTTCTGCCAACCGGCAGGCCAACCAGCGGTATTCGCTCGCCGACAGGGCTTTCGCGCCGGGTGCCGTGGCGTCGCGGGCGTACTCCAACAGTTCCTGGCCCATGCTGAGCTGTACCGTCTCGATGCTGTCGGCGAGGGTGGAGAGGTAACCCCGGCCGTCGCTGCTCAGGTAGCAGGGCTTCCCCTCCGGGCTGGTCCACGGCAGTAAGCGGGGACCTCCCCCGCCCGACGCGGCGTCGTACAGCTCTCTGCGACGCACGCGGTCGGCTTCGCTCCTGGGTTTGGTCACTGGGCACCCCGGCCTGGGTCACTGACGGTGGACACACTGACCGTAGACACTGACTGATCGTCACCCCAGGTGGGAGCCATGGCAGTTCGCGACTCCTGGTTCACGAACTACCACGCTGCGTTGCACCTACCCGACAACGCCCAGGTAGTCGGCCATTTCACGCATCTCCGTCGTGAGGGTGCGCTTACGCTTGCCCAGGATCTCCTGCATGGTCTCGGCTGCCCCGTTCTGGTGCCGCAGCCACTGCGGGGCGGCTTCCCTGGCACGAGTCAACTCGTCCATGGCGGCGGACAGGTCGCCGGTCCGGGTGTGGGCGCGCGCCACATCGAGGGTGAAGCGGTTCCCGTCGTTGGTGCTGGGTCTGCCCAAGCGCTTCCACGCCTTGGGCGACAACTCCTCCTGCTCGCTGGCCTTGCGCACCACCGCGCGGGCGTCGCCGATGACCAGGGAGTCTTCAAGTGCCTTGACCGCGACGGTGACCGGCCCGAAGACGGACCAGTGCCGGGAGACGTTGCGATGCGCCGTCCCAATGGCGGTTGCCGCGACCCGGGCGGCTTGACGGTACTCCTTCGCCTCGTCGGGACGGTTATTCCTCGCTGCTGCGGCGGCAGCCTCCATCGCCAGCCCGCCCCACACCGCGTAGTGGTCCGGCTCGGCCCCAGTGATCTTCGGCTCCACCGCGTCCATGCTCTGGGCGGCGACCTGTTCCGCCTCGTCCAACCGTCCCTGCCTCACCAGCAGCCAGCACATGCAGCCGACACCGGAGCCCGCCGCAAGCATGTCTCCGGCCTGACGGGCGTCCACGATGGCGCCACGCACAGCTGCATACGCAATGTCGTACTGCCGTACCTGGGTGAGATAGGTGCCGGCCAGACGCAGCGCCTCGGCGCGAGCCAACAGGGCCTGCCGGTGCTCGTCCCCGCCGTCGTAGTAGGAGACGGCTTGGGCGGCATCACGCAGCAGGCCCGGCAGTTGAGCCGCGACGCTCTTGTAGCTGTCGGAGAAGTACAGCACCCGTGCGTCTTGCAGCATCCGCCGGAAGGTGCGCAGGTTCGGTTCCTCGGCCACGGCTTCGGCGTCCTGGTCCACAAGCCCGACGGCCGGGGTGAGGGCGGCGCGGAGCTGGATCAGGTTGACCCGGTTCGGCTCCTCGGCCCGCCCGACAGGCTCCGGCGCATCCGAGGCCATCAGCGCGGCCGTGGTCACCCCCAGCGCGCGGGCAAGCGTGTGCAAGGTCTCCATGCGGATCGTGCCGCCCTGTTCGGCCTTGCGCACAGTGCCCGGCGATACGCCTGCGGCATGGGCCAGTTCCTCCTGGCTCATCCCCGCGCGACGCCGATACTTGCGGACGTTTTCAGCCAGCTCCGTGGTCATCAACTCACCACCTCCCACTCCACGGTACGCCCGGCCGGCACATCAGCCGGGGGCGATCCGGCAGACACCCACCCACAGGAGTGCCCCACCACGCGGCGGGCCGGGCCCCGGCAGGACCGGGACCTGAGCGGGTGGGGTCCCTCGTCGGTCGGGCAGCTTCGCCGAACCAGGGTTCCCCGGGGGCCGCCAAGGCTCACACCGTGACGCGTGTGCTCGGCCTTGGCGGCCCCCGGGGGTTCCTGGTACGCCTCCGGTGACCGGACGGCGAGGGACCCCACCCGCGACCCACGACCACTCATCACGACGAAATCCGCACCCGCACTCGGCCCCGCTGCCCCTCGGAGGGAGGGCCGGGGTCTGGGGCAGAGCCCCAGGGTGGTTCGCTGGGTGGGCTGTTGCGCGCCCGGACCGGCGGGGCCGACGGCAAGCGGGGCGGAGACAGGAGCGGGCGGCGGCCCCGTAGGGCCGGAGCGCGCGCGGCCCGCGACAGCGGGCCGCCTTGATCAAGTAAAGAAACTCTGAACAGCTCACCCACGGGCCACAATGTCCGATCCCGGGTGATGCTTGACAGTTCGATCCCAGCTGATGGTTGACGGGGGCCGTGATCGGCTTTTCTGTGCGCGTCGTTGCGGCGTGTGT
>NZ_JBVICA010000040.1:0-18031 GCF_055573115.1 Streptomyces sp. NPDC030222 | reverse complement strand
GCTCGCGCGCGGTCAGCTTGCCCTTGGCGTGCTGGGCCTCGGTCGCACGGTCACTGGGGCCCCGCACGGCCTGCTCGCGCAGCGCGTGCAGCTCGTCCACTTTCCCGGTGAGGTTCGTCGTCATGTGCCCTCTCGACCCCCGGCCTCGCGATGCGGGCGGCTCATCGGTTACCGCGGACCCCCAAAGGCCCGCGCCCCGTCATTAAACGAGCGGCCACCGCGGCTTCTCCACCGCCTCCGACCCCTATTCCCGGCGCGACCACCCCTAGAGCGAAAGGGAGTCGAGTGCCCCATGCATTTGAGGTTTCCTTGAGGTTTCCGATCGGGGACGGAACGGGCCCTCAGCCGATTCCGTTGAACCCGGCGCGACCTGACTCGGTGTCATTCCAAAGAGCGGCAGGCGGTGGACCGGTCGGAAGTTGGTACAGTTCAATCCGACCTGCCGAACAGGAAGAACCGGCCCGCCGTTTGACCAGCGGTGAGCGCTGAATTCCATGCGCTCCTCGGCCGTCACCCTCCTGCGCGTGCGGGGACTCGAAAGAATAGCCATGTCATGCCATGAGACCGACATGCGACGATTCGTATCTCATCGGGGAGGCTTCCACATCCATGTTGGTGGAGCGGGATGAACAGATCGCCAAGCTGACCTCCTGGGTGACCGGCGCCGCCCGGTCCCACGGCACCGCCGGCGGACCGAGGTACGGCACCGCGCACCGCACCGCCCCCGACGACCCCTCCAGACCCGGCCGGATCGCCGTGATCAGCGGGCCGGTCGCGTCCGGCAAGACGGCTCTGCTCCACCGTGTGCTGGAGCGGACGGCCGAATCGGGCGTTCGGCTCCTCAGCGCCGTGACCTCGGCCGCCGAACAGGACATCCCCTTCGGAGTGGTGGAGGAACTGCTGCGCAACGTCCCGGATGCCGCGGGCCCCCTCCCGCTCCACGGGCCGGCCGGCACCGAGGACCTCGTACCCGCCCAGACCCTCATGGCGTTCCACGCCCGGCTCGCCGGTCTCGCGGCGTGCGGACCCGTGCTGATCGTCGTCGACGACGTGCAGTACGCCGATCCGCAGTCCCTCCACTGTCTGCTGTACGCCCTGGACCGGGCGCGCACCGCGGGGGCGAGCCTCTCCCTGATGGTGACACGTGGCCCCGACGCGGGCGCGACCCCGCCGCGCGTCCTGGTCGAACTGCTCCGCCAGGTCGAGGGGCTGCGTCTCCGGCTGGGCCCACTCAGCGTGCGGGGGGTGGAAACGCTGCTCGCCCACCGCTCCGGGAAGACCGAGCGCACGGCCGATGCCGCGACCTCGCCGCCGGACACCGCCCGCCTGGCCGCCTCCCTCCACACCGCCACCGGCGGCAACCCCCTGCTGGTCCACAGCCTCCTGGACGACCACCTCCCGCGGCAGCAGGGCGCGGAGACGCCCGACGGATCGCTCCATGCGGGTGAGCAGTTCCAGCAGAACGCTCTGATCTGCGTGCACCGCAGCGGCGCCGACGCGCTGCGGGTCGCGCAGGGCATCGCACTGCTGGGCGACGCCGGTCGGATCCGACTGCTGGCCCGGCTGATGCAGGCCGAGGAACGCACGGTGGAGCAGGTGGTGGCCGCCTTCGGTGACGCGGGCATCCTCCAGGCAGCACGTTTCCGGCACGATGCGGTACGGATCGCGATCCTGGAGAGCCTCGCCGACGACGACAGGGCGCTGCTGCGCCGGCGCGCGGCACGACTGCTGTACGAGACCGGAGCGGCTCCGACGGCGGTCGCCGCGCACCTCCTGGACCACGGGGCGGTGCTGCCCGACGAGGAGTGGGTGCCGGGGGTGCTGAGCAGCGCCGCGCACACCGCTCTGGCCTCCCAGCGGGTCGGGTTCGCGGTGCGCTGCCTGCGGCTGGCGGAGCAGTGCTCCCGGGACGAGCGGGAGAGACTGCAACTCCGTGCGGATACGGCCAAGTTCATCTGGCGGGTGAATCCGTCGGCCTGGGCGCACGAACTCCGGCCGCTGAACGATGCGTTGCGGGAGGGCACGCTGCCGCTCAACGAGTCCCTGCAGCTCGTCGCCGGCCTGCTCTGGAACGGCTGGATCGACGATGCGGCGACGGCGATCCGGCACGCCGTCGAGAGCCTGGGAGAGGCGCCCGACCCCGTGCTCGCCTCCGAACTGCGCAGTGTACGACTGGTGCTGGCGAGCACGTATCCCACCCTGCTGGACCGGCTGGACGGTGCGCTCGGACCGGCGTGGGACATCCCGGAGGATCCTGGGGCCGCGCCGGACGACGGCATGATGGCCGCGCTGGGGGTGCTGCACGGCGTCCTGAGCGCGGGAGGCGGCGCGCCTGCCGGCCCGAACACCCCGGGGGACACCGGCACCCGCACGGACTCCGGCTCGGCCACGGGCCACCGGGACCGGGCCACGGCGGACGAGGGTTTCGCCGAGCACGCCGAGCGGATCCTGGCCGGCACCCGCCTCACCGAGGAGTCCCACGTCACGATACGGGCCTGCCTGCTCACCTTGTTGTACGCGGACCGGCTGGGCACGGCGACCCTGTGGACCGACCGGCTGCTGGAGGAGGCCGCCGGGCGCGGCGCACCCGGCTGGACCACGGTCATGCAGGCGATGCGTGCGCACATGGCGCTGCGCCGCGGCGAACTGGCGCAGGCGCGTCTCCTCGCAGAGCAGTCGCTGGAACAACTGTCCCCGCACGGCTGGGGCGTGGGCATCGGCATGCCGCTGTCGGTCCTCATCGAGGCGCGGACCGCCATGGGCGACCACGAGGCGGCGGCCGCCCTGGTGGAGCACCCGGTGCCCGAACGGATGCTGACGACACGCTACGGGCTGCACTACCTGTACGCGCGGGGCAGGCACCGGCTCGCCACCGGCCGGCTTCATGCGGCGCTCACGGACTTCATGGCCTGTGGGCGGCGGATGCGCGACTGGAACATGGACCGGTCGGGGCTGGCGCCCTGGCGGGTCGGGGTCGCGGAGGCCTCACTGGCCCTCGGCCACCGTGAGCAGGCGGAGCGTTTCGCCCGGGAGCAGCTCGCCGAGCGTGCCGGACCGCGGGTGCGCGGCCTGGCCCTGCGCGTCCTGGCGGGTGCCCGGCCGCTGTCCGACCGGCCCGCCCTGCTGGACTGGGCCGTGACCCTGCTCGGGCAGGAGGGCGACTCCCACGAGCTGGCCCGGACGCTGACCGACCTCGGAGCGGCGTACGAGCGGCTCGGCGACACCGCCCAGGGCAAGGCCTGCACCCGCCGGGCGTGGCGGATCGCCGAGGCCTGCGGCGCCCGGGACCTCTCGCAGCACCTCCAGGCCGAGCAGACCCCGAAGGGCGCGCCGACGGAGCCCGATGCCGCACCGGAGCCGAGCCCCGCAGGACCGCCGGCGACTGCGGTGTCCACACTGACGGACGCCGAGCGCCGGGTGGCGGCGCTGGCCGCGCACGGGTACACCAACCGGGAGATCGGTGCCAAGCTGTTCATCACCGTCAGCACCGTGGAACAGCATCTGACCCGCGTCTACCGGAAGATCAACATCACACGTCGTCAAGACCTGCCGGTCAGTTGGGACACAGATGTCGCACGCACTGCCTGATCCCCATGGCGGCGGCCCCGCGCCCGCCGCGGCCGGGCCGCGGTTGCTCGCGGTGAGCGATCTGCACATCGGGATGGCCGACAACCGTCCACTCACCGAATCCCTGCGGCCGGCCCACCCCGACGACTGGCTGATCGTCGCCGGCGACGTCGGCGAGCTGACCGAGGACATCGAGTGGGCGCTGCGCCTGCTGGCCGGACGCTTCGCGAAGGTGGTGTGGGCTCCGGGCAACCACGAGCTGTGGACCCCGCGCGAGGACCCGGTCCAGCACCGTGGCGAGCGGCGCTACCGGTACCTGGTGGACATGTGCCGCGCATTGGGCGTGGACACGCCCGAGGACCCCTGGCCGGTCTGGCAGGGACCCGGCGGGCCGGTCGCCGTCGCGCCGCTGTTCCTGCTGTACGACTACACCTTCCGGGTGGCGGGCACCAGGACCAAGGAGGAATCGCTGGCCCGGGCGCACGAGACCGGCATCGTCTGCACGGACGAGTACCTCCTGCACCCCGACCCCCATCCGAGCCGGGAGGCCTGGTGCCGGGCCCGGGTCGAGCACACCCTGCGCCGGCTGGAGGCGCACGACCCGGCGGTGCCGCTGGTCCTGGTCAACCACTTCCCGCTGGTCCGCGAGCCCACGGACGTGCTGTGGCACCCGGAGTTCGCCCAGTGGTGCGGCACGGTGCTCACCGCCGACTGGCACCGCAGGTTCCGCACCGCCGCCGTGGTCTACGGACACCTGCACATCCCCCGGACGACCTGGTACGACGGGGTGCGCTTCGAGGAGGTGTCGATCGGCTACCCGCGCGAGTGGCGCCGGCGCGGCCACCCCAAGGGCCTGCTCCGGCAGATCCTGCCCGGCCCCGGCGGGCCCGAGGGCGGCACGAACCCGGCCGTGGCGTCGACGCCGCGGCCGCACACCACGACCGACGGCAGGGAGGCCCGGACATGATCGAGACCCTGCTGCCCGAAGAGGTGCGCGCGAGCGAGTCCTTCGGCCCGGACGACTCCGCGGTCCTCTACCCCGAGGAGGCCGCCCTGGTCGCCGCAGCGGTGGAGCAGCGGCACGAGGAGTTCACCACCGTGCGGGGCTGCGCCCGCCGCGCGCTGGCGGAGCTCGGGCTGCCGCCGGCAGCCGTCCTGCCGGGCAAGCGCAACGTGCCCCAGTGGCCCGCCGGGGTGGTGGGCAGCATGACCCACTGCGCCGGCTACCGGGCCGCCGTCCTCGCCCGGGACACCGATCTGACGGCGGTCGGCATCGACGCCGAACCCGACCTGCCGCTGCCCCGGGGGGTGCTGGAATCGATCGCCCTCCCCCAGGAGCTGGCCTGGGCACGCGCCCCGGAGCGCCGGCTGTGCCGGGACCGGCTGCTGTTCAGCGCCAAGGAGGCCGTCTACAAGACCTGGTACCCCTTGATGGGCACCGAGCTGGACTTCGACGACGCGGACATCTCCTTCCGCACTGACGACGGCGGCACGGACGGGGGCCCGCGGCGCGGCACGTTCCGGGCCCGCGTGCTGCGCCCGGGGACGGCTCCCGACGGACGGCCGGTGACGGCGTTCACCGGCCGCTGGCTCGCCCACCGCGGCCTGGTCGTCACCGCGATCGCAGTGCCTGCCCGCCGGGAGACGGCGGCCGATGACACCACCCCGTACGGCGCCGCGGGCGGGGTCGGTCACCCGGGTCGATAGGGGTTGTCCGGCTCCAGGGCCGCTGCATAGCGTGCGAGGACCGGATCGACTGTGCCCGGCGGACGGCGCATGGGTCTCCCGCCGTCAGGGCCCGCTCCGACGCCGCGTACCCGGCTCGTCTCCGGTTCCCCTGGAAACGATGCCGAACCGGCCCGAGAGGTACTCCAGATGACAACAGCAAGCCCGGCCCCCGCCACCACCATGCTCGTGCCGGACTTCCCGTTCTCCTACGACGGCTGGCTGCGTCACCCGGCGGGCCTGGGCTCCCTGCCGCCCGGCCGTGCCGGGACGCCCGTGGCCGTGGTGGGCGGCGGGATGTCGGGACTGACCGCCGCCTACGAGCTGATGCGGCTGGGCCTGCGCCCGGTCGTCTACGAAGCCGGGCAACTGGGCGGCCGGATGCGCTCGGTGCCCTTCCCGGGGCAGCCCGGCCGGGTGGCGGAGATGGGCGCGATGCGTTTTCCCTTGTCGGCCCGTGCGCTGTTCCACTACATCGACCTGCTGGGACTGCGGACCAGACCCTTCCCCAATCCGCTGGCCGAGCACACCCCGAGCACCCTTGTCGACCTCGGCGGCATACGTCACACCGTGCGATGCGCGGAGCAACTGCCCGACGTCTACCAGGAGGTGGCCGCCGCCTGGGAGAAGGCCCTCCGGGAGCGGGCCGAGCTGACGACGATGCGCGACGCCGTGCAGCGCCGCGACGTCGACACGCTCAAACACGTCTGGGACCGGCTGGTCCGCGAGTTCGACGACCAGTCCTTCTACGGTTTCCTCGCGACCAGTTCGGCGTTCCGGTCGTTCCGGCACCGGGAGATCTTCGGACAGGTGGGGTTCGGCACCGGCGGCTGGGACACCGACTTCCCCAACTCGATGCTGGAGATCCTGCGCGTGGTCTACACCGAGGCCGACGACCACCAGGTGACCATCCTCGGCGGCTCCCAGCAGGTGCCGTGCGGGCTGTGGGAGCACCGGCCGGTGGACTGCGCGCACTGGCCGGCCGGCACCTCGCTGGCCTCCCTGCACGGCGGTTCCGCCCGGCCCGGGGTCCGCTCCGTCACACGCGACGGCTCGGAGTACACCGTCACCGGCGTCGACGGGCGACGGGACCGGTTCCCCGCCGTGGTCTACACCCCGCACGTGTGGACGCTGCTGAACCGCGTGGAGGCCGATCCGGCGCTGCTGAGTGCGCCGTTGTGGACGGCGGTGGAGCGGACGCACTACATGGGCGCGACCAAGCTGTTCGTCCTGACCGACCGGCCGTTCTGGCACGATGTGGATCCGGACACCGGGCTCCCGGTGATGAGCATGACGCTCACCGACCGGATGCCTCGCGGGGTCTATCTCTTCGACGACGGGCCGGACCGCCCGGGTGTGATGTGCCTGTCGTACACATGGAACGACGACTCGCTGAAGATGGCGACGCTGAGCGCGGACGAGCGGCTGGAGGTGCTGCTGCAGAAGCTCGCGGCGATCTATCCCGGGGTGGACATCCGGTCGCATGTGGTCGGTGATCCGCTGACCATCACATGGGAGACCGAACCGCACTTCATGGGCGCGTTCAAGTCGAACCTGCCGGGCCAGTACCGCTACCAGCGTCGGCTGTTCACTCAGTTCATGCAGCGCGGGCTGCCGGCCGGGCAGCGCGGCTTCTTCCTGTGCGGCGACGACGTGTCGTGGACCGCGGGGTTCGCGGAGGGCGCCGTCACCACGGCACTGAACGCGGTGTGGGGTGTGCTGGACCATCTGGGCGGGGCCACCCACCCGGACAATCCCGGCCCCGGCGACCTCTTCGAGTCGCTGGCTCCCGTCGAGCTCCCCTACGACGGCTGACGCGGGACGAAGGGACGAAGGGCGCCCCCGCCGCAGCGGCGGGGGCGCCCTTCGGTGTGCCGGCCGGTCTCACACCTGGCCGGCGGCCAGCTCTGCCAGTGCCTTCTTGTCGGGCTTGCCGTTGCGGTTGAGCGGGAACCGCTCCAGGACCACGACCTTGTTGGGCTGCTCGAACGCGGGCAGCAGGGCGCACAGCCGCTCCCGCCAGTGACCGGCTTCGCGCAGCTCCTCGTCCTCCACGAAGAAGACCAGCTGCGAGCCGCGCAGTTCGTCGGGCAGGGGCACGATCCGGGTGGGACAGCCCTGGGCGGCCACCTTCCGCTCGATGAGCTCGGGGTAGAGGGTGTAACCCATGCGGTGCACGGCGAACTTGCGTCCCATGACGTGCAGGTTGCCGTCGGCGTCGAGATGCCCGAGGTCGCCGGTGGCCTGCCAGCCGGTGGCGTCGGCCGGGACGATGGTGCCGTCCTCGGCCACCTGGCCTTCGAGGGCGTCGGGGGTGTCGACCTCGATCTCGCCGGTCTCTCCCACGGGCAGCTCGCGGCCCTCCTCGTCCACTATCCGCAGCCGGATGCCCTCCATGGCCCGGCCACAGGCGACCGGGTTATCGAGGGTGGCGAAGGAGATGTTGCCGAGCTCCGTGGAGCCGTAGCTGTCCAGCAGCGGCAGCCCGAACTCCGCCCGGAACTGCTCCACCAGCGGTGCGTCCAGGGGCGCCGCGCCGACGCAGAACATGCGGGTGGCGGACAGGTGGTCGCGCAGCGCCGGCTTCCTCGTGATCAGGCTGAAGATGCTGCGGTAGCTGGAGGGGGTCGCGTCGATGACCGTGGCGCCGGCGTCGCGGGCCATGCGCAGGGCGCGGTCGAGACGGCGGTAGGGCGCGATCACCAGCGAGCAGCGGGTGAGCCAGGCGATGAGCACCATCGACAGGCCGTACTGGTGGGCGAACGGCAGCAGCGGCATCAGGACGTCGTCGGCCCGGTGCCCGACCTGGTCGGCGTTGCGCCGGAGGTTGCGGAGGAACGAACCACCGGACTTCACCACGCCCTTGGGGGATCCGGTGGATCCGGAGGTCCACATGATGAGGCCGTCCGGGAGCTCGCCCCAGGCGTCGAAGGACAGCGCGGGGTCGACGGGCTCGTGGTCGGCGACGGCGACCATGAGCTCGTAGAGGTGGACGGGGTCGGCGTCCGGGTAGATGGGGGTGTCGTCGTCGACGAAAGTGACCTTGACGCCGGTGCGCAGGGCGATGCGGCGGGTCTCCTCCGCGTGTTCCTGCTGGTCGACGAGGACGATCGAGGCGCCGACGTGCATGAGCGCGTACAGCACGCACACATAGCTCGCCGAATTGCCGGCCTTGAGCATGACCCGGTCGCCGAGGCCGACGCCGCGTTCGCGGATCGCCCCGGCCACCCGGAGGGCGTCCTGTTCGAACTCGTCGACGGGCCGTACCGAGTCGGCTGCACATATCTTCGCGGTCATCGGTCGCACATTGTCCTTCCTCTGGGCCGTGACACGGCCGGGCGGCGTGCGGTGCGCCGGGTCGGCGTGGGTCGGGGCCCGTTCAGGGGTGGATCGCGGGATTCACGAGCTTCACGAGGGAGGGGGATCCGGTCGGTGCCGCCCCCGATCGGGCTCGGGCGGTGGGCGTGTCGTACGGCGTGCCGTCGGTCGTGGGCCGTGGCGGTGCCTTGGCCGTGGCGTCGCGGGCGCCATGCCGTGGACACGGCTCTCCACCCGGCACGCTAGGCAGCGGGCCGGGGTGCGGGTACCCCTGAACGACCCCTTCGGGCCCCTCAGTCCGGGTCCGTTTCACCGAGCGATATCAGCTGGTCGTGCACGATGTTGACCACCTCCCGGCGGTGCGACTTCAGGTAGCCCTGGGCGCCGGGGAAGACCTCCAGGTCGAACCCGCCGGACGTGGACCGCCGCCAGGCCCGGACGCCGGCCAGCCGGGCGCGCGGGTCGTGATGGGCCGTCAGGGCGACGACCCGGCAGTTGAGCGGGGGCGGTCCGAGGCTGCCGCGGTGGTTGGGCGCGGTCCGCCCGGAGACGAAGAGGGTCAGTGGTGCCGCGTAGGTCTCCCGCTCCAGGCGGCAGCCCACCTCGTAGGCGAGTTCGGCTCCCAGGCGGTGGCCGAAGAGGGCGAAGGGGCGGTCGGCCCAGCCCCGTACCGACTCGAAGACCTTGTCGGCGAGTTCCGCGCCCGCCGCCGGATCGAGGTCCTCCTCGGAGGGGATGGAGGGGTACTGGACGATGAGCAGCTCCACGGTGGGGAGCAGCAGCTCGGACATGGCGAGGTAGCAGAGCGGGGAGTTCCGTGAGCTCGGGAAGCAGATCAGGCGGTAGCTGCTCGGTTGCGCGGGCTGCCGGACCTGGATCAGGCCGACGTCGTCGGGGGTGGTCTCCCCGTCGGGTTGCCGGACGTGCGCATGGGTCATGCTCCCTGTGACTCCGCCTCGGGTGGTGCCTCTGACTCGTGGTCGGGCGTGCGGCCGGCGCCTCCTGGGCGGAGGGCCTTCATGAACGGATCCGTGCCGTGCCGTGGGGGTCGGTGTCGGCGACGACCTCCAGACCCTGGTCGGCCATCCACCGGAGCACATCGGTGATGTCCGGCTCGCCGTGGGCGGTGGAGCGGACGGCGTCGACGGCCCGGTGCACGGCGTCCGTGAAGAAGTACACACCTGGCCGGCCGGGGACGACCTGCGCGGCCGGGCGGCAACTGCGGAATTCCTCCATCTGCTCGCCGATCCCGCCCGGGACGACGGTGTCGCCCGGCTGCATCACGAAGTCGTCGTCGCCCAGCCAGTCGCGTGCGGTGCGCACGGCCTGGGCCGCGCACAGCGTCCGGCGCGGCGGGAGGTAGGTGACGCCGACACCGAAGCGGGCACCGTCCGCCACTGCCGCCCGGACCTCGTCGGCGGCGTCACCGAGGACGATGCCGACGTCGGTGATGCCCGCGTCGGCGATGCCTTCGATGACATGGAAGAGGACGGGCTTGCCGGCCGCCGGGGGGAGGTGGCCGGCGGAGGCGGTGGGCAGGGGGCGCAGACGAGCGCCGGATCCCCCCGACAGGACGAGTGCTTTCACGGGTCTCCTCGCGGAATGGTGAGGCGATCGGGGATGATCCGGCGCGTTCACCCGGCGATGCTAGGAGGATATTCACCGGGTCCGCAATACATGATCACCCCTATTTCCCCCTAGCAAATTCCCTATTCCCCCTAGTCGCGGGCCCTGCGGGACCGTGGCAGGATCCCGCGTGCTAGAAATGGCACACATCAACTTCCGTGTCCTATTCAGTCGGCGCCCGACGCGCGGCCGGTCACGCGGTATTTTCGCGCGGCCCCACCGGCCCGCCGTCGCCGCGTCCCGCTCGATTCGCAGGCATAAATGAAACCTGAACGACCCATGGATTCCGCCGTCGTGGTCGACGGACTGGTCAAGAAGTACCGCGACCGTGACCGGCCGGCGGTGGACGGTTTGAGCTTCTCGGTCCGCCGGGGTGAGGTCTTCGGATTCCTGGGTCCGAACGGCGCCGGCAAGACGACGACCATCGGCATCCTCACCACCCGGGTGGTCCCCACGGCGGGGCGTGCGTTCGTGCAGGGCGTCGACGTCGTGGCCCATCCCGCCCGGGCCCGCCGGGCCTTCGCCGTCGTACCGCAGCGCAACAACCTCGACCAGTCGCTCACCCTGCGGCAGAACCTGACCTTCCACGCCGGCTACCACGGCATGGGCCGCTCCGAACGGCGCCGGCTCGCCGACGAGTGCCTGGAGTGGGTGGGACTCGCCGACCGCGGCAAGGACCGCGGGGACGAGCTCTCCGGTGGCCAGGCCCAGCGCGTGATGATCGCCAGGGCGCTGATGCACCGGCCCGACGTGCTCTTCCTGGACGAGCCGGCCAACGGACTCGACCCGCAGGCACGGCTGTTCATCCACGATCGGGTGGCCGAGCTGAGCGGGCGCGGTGTGACCACCGTGCTCACCACCCATGACATGGACGAGGCCGCCCGGCTCTGCGACCGGGTCGGCATCGTGGACCACGGGCGGCTGCTCGCGCTGGACACCCCTCAGGCGCTCATGGAGAGCCTGAGCGGCACCGCCCTCACCCTCACGGTGCGGCCGGCGGAGTCCGGTGCGGTGGAGGTCATCCGCCTGCTGGAGAAGATCGAAGCGGTGACCCGGGTCGAACGGATCGAGCCGGCCCGCCAGGACGACTCCCCGGACGGCGCGGCGGGCCACCCGGCTGACGGCAGGGCGGCCGACGTCCAGGACCATCTCGCGGGGCAGAACGACGCGGACGCGCCCGTACGGCTCCGCCTGTACAGCGACGCGCCGCCCGGCACCGTGCTTCCGGCCGCCATCACCACCCTGACGGCGGCGAGCTGCGACATCAAGGACATCACCGTGGGCACCGCGACCCTGGAGGACGTCTTCATCGAGCTGACCGGCCGGGAGCTGCGATGATCACCGCCACCGCACCCGAGCCCGTCGCCGGCTTCCCCGAGAAGCTGCGGCCCGCGCCCACCGGCGTCCGCTCGGTGATCCGTACGTTCTTCTTCATCCTCTGGCGGGACGTCTTCGTCACCGGGCGCGAACTGGGCACCTTCCTCGCGCAGGTGCTCGTGGAACCGTTCTTCATCCTGTTCGTGTTCGGCAAGGTCCTCGGCGAACTCGGCTACACCGGCGGCGGCTTCCAGCAGGTCCTGCTGCCCGGCGTGGTGGCGCTCAACAGCTTCCTGGTGAGCCTGCAGAACACGGCGCTCCCGCTGATCATCGACTTCTCCTGGAGCAAGGAGATCGAGGACCGGCTGCTGGCCCCGATCCCCACCACCCTGGTGGCGGTCGAGAAGCTGGTCTTCGGCATGCTGCGCGGCATCGTCGCCTCGCTGCTGATGATCCCGATGGGCTTCCTGGTCCTCGAGAACGCCACCTGGCCCATGGACAGCCTCCCGGCGACGGTGGGCGTGCTGCTGATGGGCGCGCTGGCCGGCAGCACGGTGGGCCTGACCATCGGCACGCTGGCCCCGCCGCGGCACATCAGCATCGTCTTCGCGGTGACCCTGACCCCGCTGATGTTCACCGGCTGCATCCAGTTCCCGTGGCACGGTCTGGCGGACGTCCGCTGGTTCCAGGTGCTGTGCGCCGTCAACCCGCTGACCTATGTCAGCGAGGGTATACGGGCGCTGCTGCTGCCGCCCGGCGGTCCGGGTTCGATCCCGCTGTGGGTGGATCTGCCGGCGCTGACCGCGGCGATCCTGCTCTTCGGGGCGATCGGCATCAAGGGGTTCCACCGCAGGGCCCAGGACTGATCCCCGCTTCTCCTCCCCCCCCCCGGCCTCGTGCCCGGACCGGTGCTCCCCTGCCGGGCCGGGTGCGGGGCCTTTTCTCGTCGACGGCACCGAAAGAACCGGCCGGTGCCGCATCATCCCGGAAAACAAAGGTATTCACAGATCATGACTCATTCCGATGCCGTTCTCACGACGAGTCCGGCGGACGCCTCCGATTCCCGGCCCGGAACCGCGATCGTATTCCCCGGCATGGGCCCCGCGTCCTTCGCCGAGGTCGGGAAATTCCTGCTGATCGACCCCTATGCACGAGTCCGTCTCGCGGAGGCCGACGAGGCGCTCGGCTATTCCGTCTTCGACTGTTTCCGTGACGCCGAGGAAGACTATTCGGTCCACTATCAGATCGCCTTCCTGGTGAACTCGATGGCGCTCGCGGACCGGGCGATGGACACCCTGGGCGTCTCCCCCACCGTGTGCGCCGGACCCAGTTTCGGCCAGAAGGCGACCGCTGCCTTCGTCGGGTCGCTCTCCTTCCCGGACGTCGTCCGGCTGACCGCGGAACTGGCCCGCTGCGAGGAGGAGTACTTCTCCGGCGCGTACGAGGACGTGGTCACCCACTGTTTCGTCCGAACCCCCCAGGACCGCCTGGACGAGATCCTCGCCGGATTCGACGACCGCGGTGCCTGGTACGACGCCTCCGGACGGCTCGACGCGGCCTTCCACATGCTGTCCGTACGGGAGAAGGACCTCGACGCCCTGAAGGCCGGCATCAACGCCGCGGGCGGCTACTCGATGTACTCGATGCGGCCGCCCGTGCACGCGGCGGCTTTCTCGGCGCTGCGCCGCAAGGCGGAGGAGGAGGTCTTCGGCGCGTACGAGTTCGCCGACCCCGCGCTTCCCGTGGTCGTCGACCACGACGGCACGGTCGTCCGGGATGCCGCCGGGATGCGCACGATGATGCTGGACACCTTCGACCGCCCGATCCACTGGCCGAGCATGGTGGAGTCGCTCAAGGGGATCGGTGTCGGCACGCTGTACGTGACCGGCCCCGACAGTCTCTTCCACCGGCTGGACGTCACCAAGGCGAACTTCGAGGTCGTCGCGGTGGGCCTGCCGAAGAAGCGGGACCGCGAACGCGAGCGGGAGCGGGCGCTCGAGCGGTCCCGTGCGGCACGGGCAGGACGTGTCGCCCCGGGGCCGGCGACGGCTTGAGGACTCGGGCTTGGGGCCGCGACGGCCTGAGGACTCGACGGCCTCAGGACTCGATGGCCTGGGAGCTGCCGAGGACTTGAAGGCCTGAGGGCCGGAGTGCCTGAGTGCCTGAGGGCTCCGAGAGCCGGGGCTGCTGAGGGCCCGGGAAGCGAACGGGCCCCACCCCCTGGGGGTGGGGCCCGGCCCTCGTGTCGCCGGTCCGGCCGTCCTCAGCTACGGGAGTCCAGCCATTCTTCGACGGCTCGCGCGGTCGTCTGCGCGTGCTGCTCCATCATGGTGAAGTGGTTCCCGGGCACGTCCACGGCGGTGTGCTCCAGGTCCCAGTAGGAACGCCAGTCGCCGTCCGTGGAGCGGGTCCAGCCGAAGAACTGCTCCTCGGCGCGGACCAGCAGGGTGGGTGTCTTCACGGTCTCCGGCTTCCAGCCGGCGAACAGCCGGAAGTACGCGCCCATCGCCAGCAGCCGGTCGTCGTCGACCGGCACGTAGCTGCTCTGCCGCTCGTCCACCCCTGCCGACAGCCCCGGCTGGATGCCGAGGATGGCGTCGTCGTCGTGCGAGTAGATGTCGATCAGGACCACGGCCTCCGGGAAGACCCCGGCGCTCTCCAGCATTCCGGCCACGGCGTGCGCGAGCATGCCTCCCGAGGAGTGTCCGAGGAGGACGAACGGCGCCCCGTCCACGTGCCGCAGGACGGCCTCGGCCTGCGCCTCGACCACCGCCCCGGGCACCGAGGGCAGTTGCTCCCCCCGCAGGAAGCCGGGGGCGGGCATCGCGTGGACGTCCCGCCGTCCGCGGAACGCCGAGGCGAACCGGGCGTACTGGTGCGGGCCCGAGATCGACAGGATGGAGGAGAAGCAGACCAGTCCGGGCCCGCCCTCGCCGCGGGACAGCCGCACCAGGCCGGGGGCCTTGCGCAGCTCGGCGGCCGAGCCGAACGAGGGCCGGAACCGTGACGCCTGCATGAGCAGTTCCATGTACCGACCGGACATGCCCTGCGTTCCGGCCTCCTGGAGCATGGCGGCGAAGACTCCGCCGGTCTCCGCGTCCTGCGGCGCCGCGCCGTCCGTGCCGGCCGCGCCGCCCGGGGCTCCGGCGAGCTCGGTGCGCAGCCTCTGGGCGACCAGGAGCGGGGTCGGGTGGTCGAAGAGCAGGGTGGCGGGCAGCCGCAGGCCCGTCGCCGCGTTCAGCTGATTGCGCAGCTCGACGGCGGTCAGCGAGTCCAGGCCGAGTTCCAGGAACTCCTGGGACTCCCCCACCGCCTCGGGCGAGGGGTAGGCGAGCACCGCGGCGGCCTGGGCCCGTACCACCTCCAGCAGCACCCGCTCCTGCTCGTCCTCCGACAGCCCGGACAGGCCCTGGAGCTGCCGCGCGGCAGCCGACACCGCCGCGTGGGCGGCGCCGTGGGCGGCGGCCTTGCGCAGTCCACCGCGCACCAGTCCCCGGAAGACGGCCGGGAGGGCTCCGGCGTCGGCTTGGACCCGCAGCGGGGCGGTGTCCAGCCGCATGGCGACGAAGACGCTGCCGCCGGGCCCGTCGGCGGTGGCCGCGGCGCCGGTGCCCGCTCCGGTGCCGTCCCCGGTCGGGGCCCACGCGGTGTCGAAGGTCAGGGCGCACACCGTGTCGAAGAGCGCCAGGCCCTCCGCGGAGGACAGCGGCGCGAGGCCGGCACGCGCCATCCGCTGCACATCGGCGTCCGTGAGGTCGCCGGTCATCTCGCTGCGCTGCTCCCACAGTCCCCAGGCCAGCGACACGGCGGGCAGCCCGGCCGCACGCCGGCGCTGGGCCAGCGCGTCGAGGAAGGCGTTGGCCGCCGCGTAGTTGGCCTGCCCGGGACTGCCGAGGGTGCCGGCCGCCGACGAGAACAGCACGAACGCGGCGAGGTCCAGGTCACGGGTCAGCTCGTGCAGGTGCAGGGCCGCATCGGCCTTCGGCCGCAGGACCGCGTCGATCCGCTCCGGGGTGAGGGACGGTACGAGTCCGTCGTCGAGGTGGCCGGCCGTGTGGACGACGGCGGTGAGCGGGTGCTCCGTCGGAATGCCCGCCAGCAGCGTTGCCAGCGCTTCCCGGTCGGAGGCGTCGCAGGCGACGACAGCCGCTTCGGCGCCCAGCGCGGCGAGCTCCGCGACGAGTTCCCCGGCGCCTGCGGCGCGGGGTCCGCGCCTGCTGGTCAGCAGTAGGTGCCGCACTCCCCGTTCGGTCACCAGGTGCCGGGCGAGAAGGCTGCCGAGCGCTCCGGTGCCGCCGGTGATGAGGACGGTGCCGTCGGGGTCCAGCGCGAGGGCCGGTGCCCGGTCCGATGCGTCGTGGCCGTGCCCGTCGGTCTCCGGGCGGGCCGCGGGGACCCTTGCCAGCCTGGCGGCGCGCAGGGCTCCGTCACGGACGGCCAGCTGGGGTTCGCCGCCGGCCGCGGCGGCCGCCAGCAGCGCGGCGAGTTCGGCCTGCCCGTCCCCGGTGCCGGCGTCCGCGTGGTCCGTGTCGAGGTCGAGCAGCACGAACCGGCCGGGGTTCTCCGACTGCGCGGACCGCAGCAGCCCCCACACCGAGGCGTGCGCCGGATCCGCCACGCCCTCGCCCGGCCGCACCTCGACCGCACCACGGGTGACGACCGCCAGGCGGGCATCGGCGAGCGTCTCCTCGGCCAGCCAGCCCTGCACGAGCGCCAGGACGTCATGCGCGGCCTGCCGGGTGTCCGCCGCAAGGTCCGCCGTGCCGTCCGGGGCCGGTGAGGCGTACGAGACCAGCACGGTGTCGGGCAGCTGCTTGCCTGCGACCACCACGCCCGTGAGCGCGTCCAGGTCCGCGTAGACGTCGGCCGTGATACCGGCCGCCCGCAGGGTGGCTTCGAGTCCGAGGGCGTCGGCCCCGACCACGGCCAGGCGACCGCTCGCGGCATCGGTGTTGCCCGCCACTGCAGGCCACTCCAGCCGGAAGAGCGACTCGTGGAACGCGGGCCGGACCGGCCGCAGCCGGGCCGGGTCCAGGGCCCTCAGCAGCAGCGACTCCACCGACACCACCAGTTCACCCTGCTCGTCGAAGGCCGCGAGCGAGACCGCTCCGGACCCGGCCGGTGACAGCCGTACACGCAGCGCACCCGGACCGACGGCGTGCAGGCCGACACCGGTGAAGGAGAACGGCAGCCGGATCCCGTCGCCGTCGTTCTGCTCCTCGTCACCGGTGACGAGGAAGGAACCCAGCACGAGTCCGTGCAGACCGGCGTCCAGCAGCGCGGGGTGCACACCGAAGTGGGCGGCCTCGGCCTCCGCGTCCTCGGACAGCGAGAGCTCGGCGAACAGTTCGTCGCCGCGCCGCCACGCGGCCCGAAGGTTCCGGAAGACCGGGCCGTATGCGTACCCGCCTGCGGCGAACCGGTCGTACAGGTCCGCCACGTCGAGCTGCTCGGCGCCCGCGGGAGGCCAGACGTCCGGAGCAGAAGCCGCCGGCAGGGCCACCGTGTCCGCGGCACCGAGGACGCCGCCGGCGTGCCGGATCCACGGTATGTCCTTGCTGCGGCCGCCGTCGCCGTCTCCTGTCTCCGCGCGCGAGTGCACGGCCAGTGTGCGCCTTCCGGCTGCGTCGGGCGCGGCCACCGACAGCCGGAGCTGGAGCGTACCGTGCTCGGGCAGCACCAGCGGTGCCTCCAGGGTCAGTTCCTCGAGGAGGGCGCTGCCGACCCGCCGGCCGGCGTGCAGCGCGAGTTCCACGAAGGCGGTCCCGGGCAGCAGCACGGCGCCCGCGGCCCGGTGGTCGGCCAGCCAGGGGTGGGTCCGGAGCGAGAGACGCCCCGTGAACAGGAACCCTTCCGAGTCGGGCAGCTCGACGGCAGCACCCAGCAGCGGGTGCTCCGCCGGTTCCAGACCGGCGGAGGTCACGTCTCCCGCCCAGGCCGTCGGCACATCGATCCAGTACCGGTCGCGTCGGAAGGGGTAGGTGGGCAGGTCGACACCTCGGGCACCGGCACCGGCGAAGTACTTCTCCCAGTCGACAGCGGCGCCGCGGGCGTGGGCCTGTGCGACAGCCGTGGTGAGGGTGACCGCTTCGTGGCTGCGATGGCGAAGGGCCGGAGCGAACGCGGCGGAGCCGGTTTCGTCGGTCAGGCATGCCTGCGCCATCGCCGAGAGCACGCCGTCGGGTCCGAGTTCGAGATGCGTCGTCACGCCGGCGGCTTCGAGGGCACGGATGCCGTCGAGGAAGCGGACCGCCTCCCGGACGTGCCGGACCCAGAAGTCGGCCGACGTCATCTCGTCGGTGACCAGGGCGCCGGTCAGGCTGGAGACGACCGGGATACGCGGGCTGCCGTACGTCAGCCCCTGCGCGACCTCACCGAAGGCATCCAGCATGCCGTCCATGCGCGGCGAGTGGAACGCGTGGCTGACGGCAAGGCGCTTGGTCCTGCGGCCCGGGAACGACCCCACGATCGCGACCGC
>NZ_JBVICA010000039.1:0-20921 GCF_055573115.1 Streptomyces sp. NPDC030222 | reverse complement strand
GGCAACGCCTGCATCAACCGCCCACGCGCAGCCACCAGTTCACACGCATCGGCCAGAGACAACACCCCGGCCACATACGCAGCAGCAACCTCACCAACCGAGTGCCCGGACACAAAGTCCGCCCTCACACCCCACGACTCCACCAGCCGGAACAACGCCACCTCAACCGCGAACAACGCCGGCTGCGCATACTCCGTCCGATCCAGTACCGCGGCATCCTCCCCGAACAACACCCGCTTCAACGGGAGTTCAAGCCGAGCGTCCAGCTCCGCACACACCGCATCCAGCGCCTCGGCGAACACCGGATAAACGTCATACAGCTCACGCCCCATCCCCGGACGCTGGCTCCCCTGCCCCGTGAACAGGAACGCGAGCTTCTCGGCCGTCGCCGACGAGCCCTGGACCAGTCCCGCCGCCGAGCGGCCCTCGGCGAGGGCTGCCAGGGCGGCGCGGAAGCCGTCTCGGTCCGCCGCGACGACGGTCGCGCGGTGCTCGAACACGGCCCGGCTGGTCGCCAGCGAGTGGCCGATGTCGGCGGGCTCCGCCGTCGGTTGCGCCTCGATGTGGGCCAGGAGCCGTTCGCCCTGGGCGCGCAGCGCCTCAGGCGTACGGGCGGTCAGGGCCCACGGCAGCGGCGCCGCGACCGCGGGGGCAGCCGGAGTGGCCGGGGTGGTGGCCGGGCTTTCCGGGAGTTCGATGATGGCGTGCGCGTTGGTGCCGCTCATGCCGAAGGAGGAGACGCCGGCGCGGCGCGGCCGGCCGGTCTCGGGCCAGGGCCGCTGTTCGGTGAGCAGCGAGACCGCGCCGGCCGACCAGTCGACGTGCGGGGACGGTTCGTCCACGTGCAGGGTCTTGGGCAGGACGCCGTGACGCATCGCCTGGACCATCTTGATGATGCCGGCCACGCCGGCGGCGGCCTGGGTGTGACCGAAGTTGGACTTGATGGAGCCCAGCCACAGCGGGCGGTCCTCGGGGCGGTCCTGGCCGTAGGTGGCGAGCAGCGCCTGCGCCTCGATGGGGTCGCCCAGCCGGGTGCCGGTGCCGTGTGCCTCGACGGCGTCGACGTCGGCGGAGGTCAGGCCGGCGTTGGCGAGGGCCTGGCGGATGACGCGCTGCTGCGACGGACCGTTGGGCGCGGTCAGACCGTTGCTCGCACCGTCCTGGTTGACGGCGGTGCCACGGATCACGGCCAGCACCCGGTGCCCGTTGCGGCGGGCGTCCGACAACCGCTCCACGAGCAGCATGCCGACGCCCTCGCCCCACGCCGTGCCGTCGGCGGCGGCGGCGAACGGCTTGCAGCGGCCGTCGGCGGCGAGGCCGCGCTGGCGGCTGAACTCGGTGAAGACGTCGGGGGTGGTGATGATGGTGACGCCGCCCGCGAGGGCGAGCGAGCACTCGCCGGCCCGCAGGGCCTGCGCAGCGAGGTGCAGGGCGACGAGCGAGGACGAGCAGGCGGTGTCGACGGTGACGGCCGGGCCTTCGAAGCCGAAGGTGTAGGAGACGCGGCCGGAGGCGATGCTGCTGGAGCCGCCGGTGCCGAGGTAGCCCTCGACACCTTCGGGGACGGTGTTCAGGCGGGACACGTAGTCGTTGTGCATCTGGCCGACGAACACGCCGACCTGCTGTCCGCGCAGGCCCGTCGGGTCGATGCCGGCGCGTTCGAACGCCTCCCAGGAGGTCTCCAGCAGCAGCCGCTGCTGCGGGTCCATGGCGAGGGCCTCGCGCGGGTTGATCCCGAAGAAGGCGGGATCGAAGTGGTGGGCGTCGTAGAAGAAGCCGCCTTCCCGGGCGTAGGACGTGCCGGGGTTGTCGGGGTCGGGGTCGTACAGCGCCTCGGTGTCCCAGCCGCGGTCCGCAGGGAGGTGCGCGATGCCGTCGCGGCCCTCGGCGAGCAGCTCCCACAGGTCCTCGGGGCTGCGGACGTCGCCGGGGAAGCGGCAGCTCATGGCGACGACGGCGATGGGATCGTCGGTGTCGGCGGCCGCGCCGGCCGGGTGGCGCGGGAGGGCGGCGGCCGCGGCCTCGGAGCCGAGGAGTTCGTCCTTGAGGTAGCCGGCGAGGACCGTGGGGGTGGGGTAGTCGAAGACGAGGGTGGCGGGCAGCCGGACGCCGGCTGCGGCGCCGAGCCGGTTGCGGAACTCGACGGCGGTCAGCGAGTCGAAACCGAGGTCCTTGAAGGCGCGGCCGGGTTCGACGGCGTCGGGGGTGGCGTGGCCGAGGACGGCGGCCACCTGGTCGCGCACGACGTCCAGGAGCAGCGCGTCGCGTTCGTTCTCGGGGAGCCGTACGAGCTGTTCCACGAGGGGGGTGCCGGTGCCGGCGGCAGTGGTCTCGACGGCCCGGCGGGCGGGGGCGCGGACGAGGCCGCGCAGCAGGGCCGGGACCATGCTCGCGTCGGCCTGGCGCAGCGGCGCGAGGTCGAGCTGCATGGGGACGAGGTGGGCGTCGCCGACGCGGTGCGCGGTGTCGAGCAGCGCCAGGCCTTCCTCGGAGGAGAGGCCGAGGACTCCGGAACGCGTCATGCGGTCCTTGTCGGCGGTGTCCAGTTCGCCGGTCATGCCGCTGGCCTCGGCCCACAGGCCCCAGCCGAGGGATGTGCCGGGGAGGCCGTGGGCCTGGCGGTGGCGGGCGAGGGCGTCGAGGAGGACGTTCGCGGCCGCGTAGTTGGCCTGTCCCGCGCCGCCGAAGGTGCCGGCGGCTGAGGAGAAGAGGACGAAGTCGGCCAGGTCGAGGTGGCGGGTCAGTTCGTGCAGGTGGAGGGCGGCGTCGGCCTTGGGCCGCATGACGCGGTCGATCCGCTCGGGGGTGAGCGCCTCGGCGATGCCGTCGTCGAGGACGCCGGCGGTGTGGACGACGGCGGTCAGCGGGTGCTCGGCCGGTACGGCGGCCAGCACCGCGGCGAGCGCGTCGCGGTCGGCGGCGTCGCAGGCGGCGACGGTGACGTCGGCGCCCAGGGCACGCAGGTCTGCGGCGAGTTCGGCGGCGCCGGCGGCGGCCTCGCCGCGACGGCTGGTCAGGACGAGGCGGCGGGCGCCCCGGACGGTGACGGCGTGCCGGGCGACGAGTGCGCCGAGGGTGCCGGTGCCGCCGGTGATGAGGACGGTGCCGTCGGGGTTCCATTCCGCGGGCACGGTGAGCACGATCTTGCCGACGTGGCGTGCCTGGCTGAGGTAGCGGAACGCTTCCGGGGCCTGGCGCAGGTCCCAGGCGGAGACCGGCAGGGGGCGCAGGGCCCCGGCCCGGAAGAGGCCGAGAAGTTCGGTGAGCATCTCCTGGATACGGTCGAGGCCGGCCTCGGTCAGGTCGAACGCCTGGTAGCTGACGCCGGGGTGGGCGGCGGCGACGTCCTGGGGGTCGCGGACGTCGGTCTTGCCCATCTCGACGAACCGTCCGCCGCGCGGCAGGAGCCGCAGTGAGGCGTCGACGAATTCGCGGGCGAGTGAGTCCAGGACGACGTCGACGCCGCGTCCGCCGGTGGCCGCGCGGAAGGTGTCCTCGAAGTCGAGGGTGCGCGAGGAGGCGATCCGGTCGTCGGTCAGGCCCAGGGCGTGAAGGGCGTCCCACTTGGCGGGGCCGGCCGTGGCGTAGACCTCGGCGCCCCAGTGGCGGGCGAGCTGGACGGCGGCCATGCCGACGCCGCCGGCCGCGGCGTGCACCAGGAGGGTTTCGCCCTCGCGGAGGCCTGCGAGGTCGTGGAGGGCGTAGTAGGCCGTCATGAAGACGATCGGTACAGCCGCGGCCTCGGCGAAGGTCCAGCCCTCGGGCATCGGGGCGATCATGCGGCGGTCGACGACGGCGAGCGGGCCGAACGCTCCGGGCAGCATGCCCATGACGCGGTCGCCGGGCGCGAGGTCGGTGACGCCGGGGCCGGTCTCGACGACGATGCCGGCCCCTTCGGAGCCCATCAGCCCCGGGTCGCCGGGGTACATGCCGAGGGCGTTGAGGACGTCGCGGAAGTTGAGGCCGGCGGCGCGGACGGAGACGCGGACCTGGCCGGGCTCCAGCGGTGCCTCGGACTCCGGGCTGGGGAGGAAGGTGAGGTTGTCGAGGGTGCCCTTGTCCTCGATGTCCATGCGCCAGGCGGACCCGTCCGCGGGCGGGGTCAGCGGGGTGGCGGCCGGTATCCGGGCGAGGCGCGGTGCGTGGACGGTGCCGCGGCGGATCGCGAGCTGCGGCTCGCCAGTGGCGAGGGCGGCGGCGAGGAGACCGGGGAGGGTGTCGGCGGGGGTGGCTGCGTCGAGGTCGGCGAGGACGAAGCGGTCGGGGTTCTCCGACTGGGCGGAGCGCACCAGGCCCCAGACGGGGGCGTGGACGGGCTCGGCGAAGTCCCAGTCGCCCTGGGTGGCGACGGCGCCGCGAGTGACGAACACCAGGCGGGACGCGGCGAACCGGTCGTCTGCGAGCCAGGCCTGCACCAGGGCGAGTGCCTGGTGGGTGGCGGTGCGGACGGCGTCCGGGGTGAGGGTGTTCTCGGCGTCGGCGGCGGGCGGGCAGGGGGCCAGGACGTACGCGGGGGCCGGGGCGCCCGCGTCGAGGGCCGCGCCGAGGGCCGCGAGGTCGGGGTGGGCGAGCCCCGGCAGGGCGTCGCCTGCGGTACCGGCGCCGATGACGGCCCACGTGCCGGTGGTGTCGTCGCCTGGGGTGGCCGACGGCAGCGGCACGGTGGCCCAGTCGACCCGGAACAGCGACTCGTGGTGGGCGGTGCGCGAGGCACCGGCGAGCCGGTCGGCGGAGACGGGCCGCAGCATCAGGTGGCCGACGGCGGCGACGGGGGCGCCGGTGGTGTCGGCGAGCTGGAGGGAGAGGGTGTCCTCGCCGTCGGGGGTGAGGCGGACGCGCAGTGCGGCCGCGCCGACGGCGTGCAGGGACACGCCGCGCCAGGAGAAGGGCAGCCGGCCCTCGCCGTCCGTGTCGGGGGACGGCTGGACGAAGGTGGCGTGCAGGGCGGCGTCGAGGAGTGCCGGGTGGAGGCCGAACCGGGTGGCCTCGGCCTGCCGGTCGTCGGGCAGGGCCACCTCGGCGTAGACGTCGTCGCCGAGGGTCCAGGCGGCCCGCAGGCCCTGGAAGACGGGCCCGTAGGCGAAGCCGCCCTGGCCGAGGTGCTCGTACAGGCCGTCGACAGTCACGGCCTCGGCGCCGGGCGGGGGCCAGGCGGTGAGGTCGAAGGCGGGGCGTGCCGCGCCGGTGGCGAGGACGCCCGCGGCGTGCCGGGTCCAGGGTTCGTCGTCGGCGGCGTCGGGGTCGCCGGAGTACAGGTCGAGGGTGCGCCGTCCGTCCCGGTCGGGTGCACCCACCACGATCTGCAGGCGTACCGCGGTGTGCGGGGTGAGGACGAGCGGGGCTTCGAGGGTGAGTTCCTCGAGGACGTCGCAGCCGGCCTGGTCTCCGGCACGGATGGCGAGTTCCACGAAGGCGGTGCCGGGCAGCAGGACAGTGCCCATGACGGCGTGGTCGGCCAGCCAGGGGTGGGTGTCGAGGGAGAGCCGTCCGGTGAACAGGAGGCCTTCGCCGTCGGCGAGCGGGACGGCGGCGCCGAGCAGCGGGTGGTGGGCGGCGCCCAGGCCTGCCGATTCGACGTCACCGACGTGGCCGGCGGGGGCTTCGAGCCAGAACCGGCGGCGCTGGAAGGCGTAGGTGGGCAGGTCGGTGCGGTGGGCGCCGGTCCCGGCGAAGTACGCCGCCCAGTCGACCGGGACGGCACGGGTGTGCACGGCGGCGATCGCGGCGGTCAGCGCCTCGGCCTCGCCGCGGTCGCGGCGCAGGGCCGGGACGAAGACGGCGTCGGTCCGGCTGTCCTCAGTGAGGCAGTCGCGGCCGAGGCCGGACAGCACGCCCTGCGGGCCGAGTTCGAGGTAGGTGGTGACGCGCTCGGCGTCCAGGGTGCGGATGCCGTCGAGAAAGCGGACCGCTTCGCGGACGTGGGAGACCCAGTGCTCGGGGGTGCGCAGTTCGTCGCCCGCGACCTCGCCGGTGATGTGGGTGATCACGGGGACGACGGGCGCGTGGTAGGTGAGGGAGGCGGCGACGTCGCGGAAGGCGTCGAGCATGCCGTCCATCAGCGGGGAGTGGAAGGCGTGGCTGACGGTGAGCCGGTTGGTCCGCCGGCCGCGACGCTCGAACTCGGCGGCGATCTCCAGCGCGAGGGTCTCCTCGCCGGAGATGACGACGGCGGAGGCGGAGTTGACGGCGGCGATGCCGATCCGGTTCTCGTGGCCGGCCAGCAGTGGACGGATCTCGTCCTCGGTGGCGGTCAGCGCGATCATCGCGCCGCCCTCGGGCAGTTGCTCCATGAGGCGGCCGCGGGCGGCGACCAGGGCGGCGGCGTCGGGGAGGGTGAGGACGCCGGCCACGTGCGCGGCGGTGATCTCGCCGATGGAGTGGCCGGCGACGAAGTCGGGGCGTACGCCCCACGATTCGACGAGGCGGTAGAGCGCGGTCTCCAGGGCGAACAGGGCGGGCTGGGTGCAGCCCGTCCGGTTCAGCAGGTCGCCGTCCTCAGCGAACAGGGCGTCCTTGAGCGGCTGTCCGAGATGCGGGTCCAGGGCGGCGCAGGCCTCGTCGAGGGCGGTCGCGAACACCGGGTAGGCGGCGTACAGTTCGCGGCCCATGCCGGGGCGCTGGCTGCCCTGGCCGGTGAAGAGGACGGCGAGCCGGCCGTCTGCCGTGTCGTGCCGGACGAGCCGGGCGTGGTCGCGACCCTCGGCGAGGGCGGTGAGCCCGGTGAGGAGTCCGTCGCGGTCGGCGGCGACGACGGCGGCCCGGCGGTCCAGGGCGGTGCGGGTGGTCGCCAGGGAGAACGCCGTGTCGGCGGGAGCCGTGTCGGGCTGGTCGGCGAGGTGGGCGGCGAGCCGGGCGGCCTGGGCGCGTAGCGCGTCGGGGGTGCGTCCGGAGAGGACGAACGGCAAGGGGGTTCCGGCCGGGAGGGCGGCCGCGGGGGTGCCGTCGGCCGTACCGGTCCCGGCGTCCTCCTGCGCGGGCGGCTGCTCGATGATGACGTGGGCGTTGGTGCCGCTGACACCGAAGGAGGAGATGCCCGCGCGGCGGGGGCGGCCCCTCTCGGGCCAGGCCGCGGCCTCGGTCAGCAGCTCGACGGCTCCGGCGGTCCAGTCGATGTGCGGGGACGGTTCCGAGACGTGCAGCGAGGCCGGCAGGACGCCGTGGCGCATCGCGAGGACCATCTTGATGATGCCCGCGGCGCCGGCGGCGGCCTGGGTGTGCCCGATGTTGGACTTGATGGAGCCCAGGCGCAGCGGGCGGTCCTGGGGGCGGTCCTGGCCGTAGGTGGCGATCAGGGCCTGCGCCTCGATGGGGTCGCCGAGGGTGGTGCCGGTGCCGTGCGCCTCGACGGCGTCGACGTCGGCGGCGGTCAGGCCGGCCTGGGCGAGGGCTTCGCGGATGACGCGCTGCTGGGAGGGTCCGTTGGGGGCGGTCAGGCCGTTGGAGGCGCCGTCCTGGTTGACGGCGGTGCCGCGGACCACGGCGAGGACCGGGTGGCCTTGGCGGCGGGCGTCGGAGAGCCGCTCGACGAGGATCATACCGGCGCCCTCGGCCCAGCCGGTGCCGTCGGCGTCCGCGGAGAAGGACTTGCAGCGGCCGTCGGTGGACAGTCCGCGCTGGCGGCTGAAGTCGATGAAGGTGTCCGGGGTGGACATGACGGTGACGCCGCCGGCGAGCGCCATGTCGCATTCGCCGTTGCGCAGGGCCTGCGCGGCCAGGTGCAGGGCGACCAGGGAGGAGGAGCAGGCCGTGTCGATGGTGACGGCGGGGCCTTCCAGGCCGAAGGTGTAGGAGATGCGGCCGGAGGCGACGCTGCCGGCGGTGCCGGTGCCGAGGTAGCCCTCCAGGCCCTCGGGGACGGCCGGGAGCCGCGTCAGGTAGTCGTGGTACATGACGCCCGCGAACACACCGGTGCGGCTGCCGCGCATGGCGGCGGGGTCGATCCCGGCCCGCTCGAACGCCTCCCAGGAGGTCTCCAGCAGGAGCCGCTGGTGCGGGTCCATGGCGAGGGCCTCGCGCGGGTTGATGCCGAAGACGTCCGGGTCGAAGTCCGCGGCGTCGTGGAGGAAGCCGCCTTCCCGGGTGTACGAGGTCCCGGCCCGGCCGGGGTCGGAGTCGTACAGCGCGTCGAGGTTCCAGCCGCGGTCGGTGGGGAACGGCGAGATCGCGTCGACGGAGCCGGCGACGAGCTGCCACAGCTCCTCGGGGGTGGTGACGCCGCCGGGGTAGCGGCAGGCCATGCCGACGATGGCGATGGGCTCGTCGGCGGCGGCCGGGGCGGTGGCGGGGCCTCCGGTGCGGGCGGGGGCGGTCCGGTCGCCGAGGAGTTCGGTGCGCAGGAACGCGGCGAGGGCGTTCGGCGTGGGGTAGTCGAAGACGAGGGTGGCGGGCAGCCGGACACCGGTGGCCGAGCCGAGGCGGTTGCGCAGTTCGACGGCGGTGAGCGAGTCGAAGCCGAGCTCCTTGAAGGCGCGGCCGGGGTCGACGGCGTCGGGCCCTGGGAAGCCGAGGACGGCGGCGACCTGGACCCGGACGGTCGCCAGCAGCAGCCGGTCCCGTTCGGCGGCGGTCAGCGGGAGCAGACGCTCGGTGAGGCCGTCTGCGGGGGCGGCGCCCCGGTCTGCGGCGGCGCGGCGCGCAGCGGGCCGGACCAGGCCGCGCAGCAGGGCGGGCACCATGCTCGCGTCGGCCTGGCGCAGCGAGGCCAGGTCCAGGTGCATGGGGACGGCGGTGGGGTCGCCGACGGCGCGGGCGGTGTCCATGAGGGCCAGGCCCTCGGCGGAGGACAGCGCGGCGACGCCGGCGCGGGAGATCCGCTCCAGGTCGGTGTCGGCGAGGTCGCCGGTCATCCCGCTGCGTTCGGCCCACAGGCCCCAGGCGAGCGCGGTGGCGGGCAGGCCCTCGGCGCGGCGGCGCTGGGCGAGGGCGTCGAGGAAGGTGTTGGCGGCGGCGTAGTTGGCCTGACCGGCCGCGCCGAGGGTGCCGGCGGCGGCGGAGAACAGGACGAACGCCGCGAGGTCGAGACCCTGGGTCAGTTCGTGCAGGTGCACGGCCGCGTCGACCTTGGCGGGCAGGACGTGGTCGATCCGCTCGGGGGTGAGCGCCTCGAGGATGCCGTCGTCGAGGACGCCGGCGGTGTGGACGACGGCGGTCAGCGGGTGCTCGGCCGGTACGGCGGCCAGCACCGCGGCGAGCGCGTCGCGGTCGGCGGCGTCGCAGGCGGCGAGGGTCACCTCGGCGCCCAGGGCACGCAGCTCCGCGAGGAGTTCGGGGGCGCCGGCGGCGGCCTCGCCGCGACGGCTCGTCAGCAGCAGGCGGCGTACGCCGTGTCCGGTGACCAGGTGGCGGGCGACCAGCCCGCCGAGAGTGCCGGTGGCGCCGGTGACCAGTGCGGTGCCGTCCGGGTCGAGCGGGCGTGCCTCCTGGCCGGGGGCCGCGGGGACGCGGGCGAGCCGGGGTACGACGGCGCGTCCCTCGCGGAGGGCGAGCTGCGGTTCGGCGGTGGCCAGCGCGGCGGGCAGGGCGCGCAGGGACTCCTCGCGGTCGTCCAGGTCGAGCAGGGCGAACCGGTCGGGGTGCTCGGACTGGGCCGAGCGCAGCAGGCCCCACAGCGGGGCGTGCGCCAGGTCGGGTACGTCGGAGCCAGCGGTGGTGGCGATGGCGCCGTGGGTGACGAACACCAGCCGGGAGCCGGCGAAGCGCTCGTCGGCGAGCCAGGTGCGGGCCAGGTCCAGGGCGTGGTGCAGTGCCTCGGCGACGGCGGCGGGCAGCGCGGCGTCGACCGGGGTCGGGGCCGGTCCGCCGACGGCGGGGACGGGGACGACGACGGCATGCGGTGCGGGGCCGCCGGCCTCGACGGCCGCGGCGAGGGCCGCGAGATCGGTGTGGGTGGCGGCCGTGGGCAGCACGGTGGTGAACCGGGGGCCGGCCTCGCCGAGCAGGGCCCACTGGCCGGGGGCGACGGTGGTGGCGGCGGGCAGCGTCAGCGGGGTCCACTCGACGCGGAACAGCGACTCGTGGAAGGTGGTGCGGGACGCGCGGACCTGGTCGGGGGTGACGGGGCGGAGCAGCAGGGCGTCGACGGAGGCGACGGCCGCGCCGGTCTCGTCGGCCAGGTCGACGGAGACGGTGTCCCGGCCGGCGGGGGCGAGGCGGACGCGCAGGGCACGCGCGCCGACGGCCCGGAGGGTGACGCCGCTCCAGGAGAACGGCAGCCTGCCGTGCTCGGTGTCCTCCAGCAGGGAACCCATGCCGACGGCGTGCAGGGCGGCGTCCAGCAGAGCGGGGTGCAGACCGAACAGGGTCGCTTCGGCGTGCGCCTGTTCGGGCAGCCGGACCTCGGCGAAGATCTCGTCGGCGCGCTGCCAGGCGGCGGTCAGCCCCTGGAAGACGGGGCCGTAGGCGAAGCCGGTGCCGGTGAGGTATTCGTACAGGCCGTCGACGGGCAGGGCGGTGGCGTCCTGCGGCGGCCAGGCCGTCAGGCCGGTGCCGGTCCGTCCGGTGTCCTGCGCGGCGGCGGGGGCAAGGAAGCCGGTGGCGTGCCGGATCCAGGCGCCTTCGCCCCAGGTGTCATCGGCGGCGTCCTCGGGGCGGGAGTGCAGGGTCAGGGAGCGCCGTCCGCCGGCGTCGGGCGCGCCGACGGCGAGCTGGATCTGTACGCCGCCGTGCGGGGGCAGGGCCAGAGGCGCCTGGAGGGTGAGTTCGTCGAGGAGTTCGCAGCCGGTGTGCTCGCCGGCCTGGAGGGCGAGTTCCACGAAGGCGGTGCCGGGCAGCAGGACGGTGTCCATGACCGTGTGGTCGGCGAGCCAGGGGTGGGTGGCGAGGGAGAGCCGGCCGGTGAACAGGTAGCCGTCGCCGTCGGCGAGGGCGATGGCCGCGCCGAGCAGCGGGTGGTCGGCGGAGCCGATCCCGGCGGCGGTGACGTCGCCGGTCCAGGCGGTGGGCTGCTCGGGCCAGTACGGGCGGCGCTGGAAGGCGTACGTGGGCAGGTCGAGGCGGGTGGCGCCGCGCCCGGCGAAGACGGCGGACCAGTCGACGGCGACGCCGTGGACGTGGGCCCGGGCGACGGCCGCGGCGAACGCGGCCGGTTCGGGACGGTCGGCGCGCAGGACGGGGACGAGGACCGCGTCGTGCCGGCCGTCCTCGTCCTCCTGGCCGGTGAGGCAGTCCTGGGCGAGGGCGGTGAGGACACCGCCGGGGCCGACCTCGACGAAGGTGGTGACGCCCAGCGCGGCGAGGCCACGCACGCCGTCGAGGAAGCGGACTGCCTCGCGGACGTGCCGGACCCAGTAGTCGGCGGTGCAGATCTCCTCGGCGGTGACGGAGGCGCCGGTGAGGTTGGAGACGATCGGGATGACGGGCGGCGCGTAGGTGACGGCTTCGGCGGCCTCGCGGAACGCGTCGAGCATGCCGTCCATCAGCGGCGAGTGGAAGGCGTGGCTGACCGTCAGCCGCTTGGTGCGGCGGCCGCGGGCGGCCAGGGCCTCGGCGAGTTCCGTGGCGGCGTCCTCGACGCCGGAGACGACCACGGAGCGGGGTCCGTTGACGGCGGCTATGGACACGCGGTCGGTGAGGAGCGGGGTGACCTCCTCCTCGGTGGCCTCGACGGCGATCATCGCACCGCCGGCGGGCAGGGCTTGCATGAGGCGGCCGCGGGCGGCCACGAGGGCGGCCGCGTCGGGGAGGGTGAGGACGCCGGAGACGTGGGCGGCGGCGAGTTCGCCGATGGAGTGGCCGATGAGGAAGTCGGCGGTCACACCCCACTGTTCGAGCTGGCGGTAGAGGGCGACCTCGACGGCGAACAGGGCGGCCTGGGTGTAGGCGGTCTCGTCCAGCAGTTCCGCCTCGGGGGTGCCCTCGGTGGCGAACAGGATGTCGTACAGGGGGCGTTCGAGGTGCGGGTCGAGTTCGTCGCGGACGGCGTCGAGGGCACGGGCGAACGCGGGGTGGGTGGCGTACAGCTCGCGGCCCATGCCGGGGCGCTGGCTGCCCTGGCCGGTGAACAGGAAGGCGGTGTTGCCCTCGCCGACGGCGCCCAGGACGGCGGTCGCGGGCTGCTCGCCGGCGGCCAGTGCGTCGAGGTCGGCGAGCAGCTGCTCGCGGTCGGCGGCGAACAGGACGGCCCTGCGGTCCAGCGCGGAGCGGCTGGTGGCGAGGGAGAAGCCCAGGTCGGTCAGGGCCGCGGGGTCCACGGCGAGTCCGGGGCGGGCGCGCAGGTGGGCGGCGAGGCGGGCTGCCTGGGCGCGCAGTCCCTCGTCGCCGTGGCCCGAGACCAGCAGCGGCACGGGCCCGGTGGCACCTTCGGCCGCCCCGGCGGCGCCTGCGGTCGTGTCGGTAGTGCCGGCGGTGGTGTCCGTGGTGCCGCCGGTCGTGTCCGTGGTGCCGGTCCTGCCCGGCGCCGCGGGTGCGTCGGCGGGCGGGGCCTGCTCGATGACGGTGTGGGCGTTGGTGCCGCTGACGCCGAAGGAGGAGACGCCGGCGCGGCGCGGCTGGCCGGTCTCGGGCCACGGCACGGCCCTGGTCAGCAGTTCGACGTCGCCGGTGGTCCAGTCGACGGAGGTGGACGGCTGGTCGACGTGGAGCGACTCGGGCAGCACGCCGTGGCGCATCGCGAGCACCATCTTGATGACGCCGGCGACACCGGCGGCGGCCTGGGTGTGTCCGATGTTGGACTTGATCGAGCCCAGCCACAGCGGCCTGCCCTCGGGCCTGTTCTGACCGTAGGTGGCCAGGATGGCCTGCGCCTCGATGGGGTCGCCGAGGGTGGTGCCGGTGCCGTGCGCCTCGACGGCGTCGACCTGCGCCGGGGTGAGTCCTGCGCTGGTCAGCGCCTGCCGGATGACGCGCTGCTGGGAGGGCCCGTTGGGGGCGGTCAGGCCGTTGGAGGCGCCGTCCTGGTTGATCGCGCTGCCGCGGACCACGGCCAGCACCGGGTGGCCGTGGCGGCGGGCGTCGGACAGCTTCTCGACGAGCAGCATGCCGACGCCCTCGCCCCAGCCGGTGCCGTCGGCGCCGTCGGCGAACGGCTTGCACCGGCCGTCCGGGGCGAGTCCGCGCTGTCGGCTGAACTGCACGAAGGCGCGCGGGCTGGACATGACCGTGACGCCGCCCGCCAGGGCCATGGAGCACTCGCCGTTGTGCAGCGCCTGCACCGCCAGGTGCAGGGCTACGAGGGAGGACGAGCAGGCGGTGTCGACGGTGACGGCGGGGCCTTCGAGGCCGAAGGTGTAGGAGAGCCGGCCGGAGACGACGCTGGCGGCGTTCCCGGTGAGGAGGTACTGCTCGACGCCCTGCGGGACGCCGTGCCGCAGCAGGTCGGGGTAGTCCTGGCCGTTGGTGCCGATGAAGACGCCGGCCTTGCTGCCGCGCAGGGTCGCCGGGTCGATGCCGGCGCGTTCGAAGGTCTCCCAGGAGGTCTCGAGCAGCAGGCGCTGCTGGGGGTCCATGCCGATGGTCTCGCGCGGGCTGATCCCGAAGAACGCGGCGTCGAACTCGCCGGCCCCGTCGAGGAATCCGCCTTCGCGGGTGTACGAGGTGCCCCGCTGGTCGGGGTCGGCGTCGTACAGGGACTCGATGTCCCAGCCTCGGTCGGTGGGGAATCCGGTGATGGCGTCCCGGCCGCCGGCCACCAGGTCCCACAGGTCCTCCGGCGACTGGATGCCGCCGGGGAACCTGCAGGCCATGCCGACGATCGCGATCGGCTCCGGCTCCTTGGCCTCGACCTCGCGCAGGCGCTGCCGTGTCTGGTGCAGATCGGCCGTCACCCGCTTCAAGTAGCCGATGATCTTGTCCTGATCCGCGACCTGATCCGCCATTGGAACCTCACCCATTGCTCGTCACAAACCCTTGTGCTGTTGCTGCCTGCTGTCCGCTGTGCTAGATACCGAGCTCGTTCTCGATGAAGTCGAAGAGCTCGTCGGGCGTGGCTTCCTGGAGTTTCTCGGCCACTGCCTCGCCGCTCGAAGGGGCTTGCGGTTCACCCCATTTCGCCAGGAGGGCCTGCAGGCGCGAGGCGATGTCGGCGCGCGTCCCACCGTCCGGGTCGAGGACGGACAGCGCGGATTCCAGCTTCTCGAGTTCGGCTATGCCGGGTGCCGCCGCGGAGCTTCCGTCCTGGACGATCTCGGCCCGCAGGAACTCGGCGAGGACCGCCGGGGTCGGGTGGTCGAAGACCAGCGTGGCCGGGAGCTTCAGCCCGGTGGCGGTGTTCAGGCGGTTGCGCAGCTCCAGCGCGATCAGGGAGTCGAAGCCGAGCTCCTTGAACGCCCGCCCCGCACCCACCTCGTCGGTGGTCGGGTGCCCGAGCGCGGCCGCCGCATGGGAACGGACCAGCTCCAGCACGGCCAGCGCCTGTTCGGCCCCCGGCATCACCGAAAGCCGCCGGCGGAACGCCTCGGCCGGGGAACCCTCCCCGCCCGCACCGCCCGCCTCACCGGCGTCCCGGGCGGCCTGCGCGAGCCGGCGCACCTCGGGCAGGTCGGCGAGGAACGGGCTGGGCCGTACGGCGGTGTAGCCGGGCGTGAAACGCTCCCACTGGATGTCCGCGACGGCGACGGCCGGCTCGGCATGGTCGAGTGCCTGCTGCAGCGCGCGGATCGCGGCGCGCGGCGCCATGGCGGGCACACCGCCCCGGTCCAGCCGCTCCCCGATGGCGCCGCCCGCGGCCAGCCCGCTGTCACCCCACCGGCCCCAGGCCACCGAGGTCGCGGGCAGGCCGTCGGTGTGCCGCTGCTCGGCGAGGGCGTCGAGGTAGGAGTTGGCGGCGGCGTAGTTGCCCTGACCTGCGTCGCCCAGGGTGCCGGCGACTCCGGAGAACAGCACGAACGCCGACAGGTCGAGGTCGCGGGTCAGCTCGTGGAGGGTGAGCGCCGCATCCGCCTTGGGGGCGAGCACGGTCGCGAACCGCTCGGGGGTCAGCCCGTCGATGACACCGTCGTCCAGGACACCGGCGGTGTGCACGACGGCGGTCAGCGGCCGGTCGGCGGGCACGGAGGCGAGGAGCGCGGCGACCGCGTCGCGGTCGGCCATGTCGCAGGCGGCGATCGTGACCCGGGCGCCGAGCGCGGTCAGTTCCTCGCGCAGTCCGGGCGCGCCGGGCGCGTCGGGCCCGCGGCGGCTGGTCAGGATCAGGTGCTCGGCGCCGTTCTCCGCCAGCCAGCGGGCGACATGCGCGCCAAGCGCACCCGTACCGCCGGTGACCAGCGTCGTGCCGCGCGGCTTCCATACGGGCACGGTCGGCGCGTCGGCGAGCGAGGCGTGGGCCAGACGCCGGCCGAAGAGCCCGGAATTCCGAACGGCCACCTGGTCCTCGGTACCGTCACCGGCGAGGACCCCCACGAGCCGTTCGAGGGTCCGCTCGTCGGCCTGCGGGGGCAGGTCGAGCAGACCGCCCCAGCGGTCGGGGAACTCCAGCGCGGCGGTCCGGCCGAAGCCCCACAGCAGTGCCTGCGCCGGATCCTCTAGCCGCTCGGACCGGGCCACGGACACGGCACCGCGGGTGACGCACCACAGGGGTGCGGCCATGTCAGCGTCACCGAGAGCCTGGACGAGCGCGGCGGTACCGAGGAGCCCGGTGTGCTCGCGCAGCGCGTGCCCGGCGGCCATGCCCTCCTCGCCACCGAGGGCGAGGAGGGAGAGGACCCCGGCGGGGGTGGCGGTCGTGCCGTCCGTGGTGGCCTTCAGGGTGGCGGTGAGCGCGTCGCGGTGGGCCGCACCGGCGGTCACGGTGACGGTACGGACGTCCGCGCCGCGGTCGGTGAGGGAACGCAGCACAGCGGCGGCCGTGTCAGCCGCCGGGCCCGCCAGGGCCTCCGGCACGACGACCAGCCAGGTCCCCGACAGACGGGTGGTGGTGGCTTCGGCCAGGGGCTTCCAGGTCACGCGGTAGCGCCAGCCGTCGACCGTGGACTGCTCACGGCTCTGCCGCCGCCATGAGGACAGCGCGGGGAGCAGCGCGGTCAGCGGCTGGTCGCCCTCGATGCGCAGTTCGGCGGTGAGCGCGGCGAGGTCCTCGCGTTCGACGGCCTCCCAGAAACGGGCGTCGACCGCACTCTCCGCCGGCACCGCCTCCGCCTCGACCGGAGCCGCCTCCGGCCAGAACCGCCGCGACTGGAAGGCGTAGGTGGGAAGGTCGACCCGCCGGGCACCCGTCCCGGCGAACACCGCATCCCAGTCCACCGTCACACCACGGACATACGCCTCCCCCAGAGAAAGCCAGAAACGGTCCAAACCCCCCTCACCACGGCGCAAGGACCCCAGAACGGCAGCCTCACGACCGGACTCCTCGACCGTCTCCTGCATACCAACGGTCAGCACCGGGTGCGGGCTGGACTCGATGAACACACCGAAACCCTGCTCCAGCAGGATGCGGGTGGCCCGCTCCAGCTCCACCGTCTGCCGCAGATTCCGGAACCAGTAACCCGCATCCAGCTCAGGACCCGCCACCCACTCGCCGGTGACGGTGGACAGGAACGGCACCACCGCCGCCTGCGGAACCACCGGCGCGAGAAGCTCGGCCAGCTCCTCACGCAGCAGATCCACCTGCGCGGAATGAGAAGCGTAATCCACCGCGATCCGCCTGGCCCGGACACCATCCGCCCCACACCCGGCCAGAAACTCCTCCAACGCCCCAACCTCACCCGAAACCACCACCGAGGACGGACCGTTGACCGCAGCAACCGAGATCCGCTCCTCACCCCACCACGCAATCCGCTCACGAACCTCGCCCACCGGCAACGGGACCGACACCATGCCACCCAGACCCGCCAGCACCCGCCCGATCACCTGACTCCGCAAAGCCACCACCCGCGCCGCATCCTCCAACGAGAGAATCCCGGCCACACACGCAGCCGCGATCTCACCCTGGGAATGACCGATCACCGCACCAGGACGAACACCCGCAGCCCGCCACACCTCCGCCAGCGACACCATCACCGCAAACAACGCAGGCTGCACCACATCCACCCGCTCCAGCGACGGCGCACCCTCGGCACCACGCAGCACATCCACCAACGACCAGCCGGTGAACGCCCCCAACGCCTCCGCACACTCATCAACCCGCGCAGCAAACACAGGTGAAGCGTCCAACAGCGCCTCTGCCATGCCCACCCATTGCGACCCCTGTCCGGGGAACACGAAGGCGGCCTTGCCCCCGATGGCCGACCCCTGGACCAGCAGGGGTGCGGTCCCTCCGGCGGCCAGGGTGGCGAGGCCCGCGAGGTACTCCTCCCGGTCCCGGCCGATGAGTACCGCGCGCCGGCCGTGCGCCGTGCGGGTGGTGGCCAGGGAGTGGCCGACGTCGGCGCGTCGCAGGTCAGGACGGGTGGTGAGGTGGTCGAGCAGCCGTTCTGCCTGCCCGTACAGCGCCTTCTCGGTCTTGGCCGTCAGCGGCCAGGGCAGCGGAATCCGCCGGTCGGAGCCCGTGTCGTCCGGGGCCGTCCCGGTCAGTAGGGGGTGGGCGGCCGACGACACAGGGGTCCCCTGCTCGTCAGGCCCCTCCTCGGCCGGGGCCTGCTCGATGATGGCATGGGCATTGGTGCCGCTGAACCCGAACGACGAAACACCCGCGCGCCAGGGCCGGCCACCGGTCTCGGGCCAGGCCCGCTGCTCGGTGAGCAGGGCGACCTCGCCCTCGCTCCAGTCCACGTGCCGGGTGGGCTCGGTGATGTGCAGGCTCTGCGGCAGCACACCGTGCTGCATGGACAGCACGATCTTCATCACGCCGGCGACACCGGCCGCGGCCTGTGCGTGGCCGATGTTGGACTTGATGGAGCCGAGCAGCAGCGGACGGTCGGCCGGCCGGTCCTGGCCGTACGTCGCCAGCAGCGCCTGCGCCTCGATCGGGTCACCGAGCGTCGTACCCGTACCGTGCGCCTCGACGACGTCCACCTCGGTGGCGGTCAGGCGGGCGTTGGTGAGTGCCTGCCGGATGACGCGCTGCTGCGACGGGCCGTTGGGGGCCGTGAGGCCGTTGCTCGCACCGTCCTGGTTGATGGCCGTACCGCGGATCACGGCCAGGACCGGGTGCCCGTTGCGCCGGGCGTCCGACAGCCGCTCCACGAGGAGGATGCCGACGCCCTCGGCCGGGCTGAAGCCGTCGGCGTCGGAGGAGAACGCCTTGCAGCGGCCGTCGGTGGACAGTCCGCGCTGACGGCTGAACTCGATGAAGGTGCCGGGCGTCGACATGACGGTCACACCGCCGGCCAGGGCCATCGAGCACTCCCCCGCCCTCAGTGCCTGCACTGCGAGGTGGAGGGCGACGAGCGACGACGAGCAGGCGGTGTCGACGGTGACGGCGGGGCCTTCGAGGCCGAAGACGTACGACAGCCGGCCGGAGACGACGCTGCCCGCGCTGCCGGTGGCCAGGTGCCCCTCCAGTCCTTCGGCGGCGGCGCCGTGCACGAGGTGTGAGTAGTCGGAGCCGTTGGTCCCGACGAAGACTCCGGACTGGCTGCCGCGGAGGGTCTCCGGGTCGATCCCGGCCCGCTCGAAGGTTTCCCAGGAGGTCTCCAGCAGCAGCCGCTGCTGCGGGTCCATGGCCAGGGCCTCGCGCGGGGAGATCCCGAAGAACGCCGGGTCGAAGGCTGCCGCTTCGGTGAGGAAGCCGCCCTCGCGGGTGTACGAGGTGCCCTGGGCGTTGGGGTCGGGGTCGTACAGCGCGTCGACGTCCCAGCCACGGTCGGCGGGGAAGTGCGAGAGGGCGTCACCGCCGGAGGCGAGCAGCTGCCACAGTTCCTCGGGGTTGCGGACGCCTCCGGGGAAGCGGCAGCTCATCGCGACGACGGCGATCGGTTCGGCGTCGGAGGCGGTGGCGGTGGCCGGCGGCACGGTTGTGGCGCCCGTCGCGCTCTGGCCGGCGAGTTCGGCCCGCAGGTGCCGGGCGAGGACGGTGGGCGTCGGGTAGTCGAAGACGAGCGTGGGCGGCAGCTTGAGACCGGCGGCGGCGTTCAGGCGGTTGCGCAGCTCGACGGAAGTGAGCGAATCGAAGCCCAGCTCCTTGAACGCCCGGCCGGCCTCCACGGCGTCGGGCCCGGCGTAGCCGAGGACGGTGGCGACTGCCGTACGGACCAGCTCCAGCAGGAGCCGTTCCTGCTCGGCCTCGGGCTGCCCGGCGAGCTGCTGGGTGAGCAGGGTGGCGCCGCCGGTGTCCTCGGCCGCGTCGGCACGGGTGCTCTCCATGACCTGTCGTGCCTCGGGCAGGTCGTGCAGCAGCGGCCGGGTGCGACCGGAGGTGAAGGCGAGGACGAAGCGTTTCCACTCCATGTCCGCGACGGTCAGGGTGGTCTCGTCGCGGTCCAGGGCGTGCCGGAGTGCGCTGACGGCCCGTTCGGGGGCCATCTCGATGACACCGTGGCGGCGCATCCGGTCGCCGACGGCGCCTTCGGCCATGCCCCCGTCACCCCAGGGACCCCAGGCGACGGAGGTGGCGGGCAGGCCGGCGGCGCGCCGGTACTCGGCGAAGGCGTCGAGGAAGGCGTTGCCCGGCGCGTAGTTGCCCTGGCCGGGGGCACCGAAGGTGGCGGCGAAGGACGAGAAGAGGACGAACGCGGACAGGTCGAGATCGCGGGTCAGCTCGTGCAGATGCAGCGTCGCATCGACCTTGACCCGCAGGACCCGCTCGATCTGCTCGGGGGTCAGCGCCTCGATGACCCCGTCGTCGAGAACGGCCGCCGTGTGCACGACGGCGGTCAGCGGCCGGTCGGCGGGAACGGACGCAAGAAGGGCGGCGAGCGCATCGCGATCGCTGACGTCACAAGCGGCGATCGTGACCCGGGCGCCGAGCGCGGTCAGTTCCTCGCGCAGTCCGGGCGCGCCGGGCGCCTCGGGCCCGCGGCGGCTGGTCAGGATCAGGTGCTCGGCGCCGTTCTCCGCCAGCCAGCGGGCGACATGCGCGCCAAGCGCACCCGTACCGCCGGTGACCAGCGTCGTCCCGCGCGGACTCCACTCCCGAACGGCCGGCGTGTCGGCAAGCCGCGCGCGCACCAGGCGCCGTACGAACAGCCCCGAGGACCGCACGGCCACCTGGTCCTCCGCCGCGTCGCCGGCGAGAACACCCGCCAGCCGGGCCAGCACCCGGTCGTCCACCGGATCGGCTGCGGGCAGGTCGACCAGACCGCCCCAACGCTCGCCGTGCTCCAGGGCCGTCACCCGGCCGAGCCCCCAGATCGGGGCCTGCGCGGGATCGATCTGCTGCTCGGAACGGGCCACGGAGACCGCTCCACGCGTCACGCACCACAGCGGAGCGGCCACGTCCGCGTCACCGAGGGCTTGGACGAGAGAGAGCGTGGCGATCACTCCGGCGGGCGCGGACACGCCGATCGGCTCCGCCTCGGTCGCGGCGGGGGTGAGGAGGGACAGCACGCCCGATACGGCGGGGCCGTCGGTGAGCGCTCCGCGGATCGACTCGACCAGCTCGGCACGGGCCTCGTGGGTGCGGGGGACGGCGATCTGCCGTACGTCGGCGCCCTGTTCGGCGAGAGTACGCAGGACCGCGCCGGCCCACTCGTCGGCAGCACTGGCCGGGGCCTCCGGAACCGCGACCAGCCATGTGCCGGAAAGGCGGTTGGCTGCGGGCTCGGGAGCCGGTTTCCAGGTGATCCGGTAGCGCCAGCCGTCGACCGTGGACCGTTCCTGGCTCTGGCGCCGCCAGGAGGACAGTGCGGGCAGGAGCGTGGTGAGCGCCTGATCGGCGTCGATGTCCAGCTCGGCGGTGAGAGCAGCCACGTCGTTCGCCTCGACGGCTTCCCAGAACCGGGCGTCGGCGGTATGGGCCACATACTCGGCGGTGCCGGGGTCCTGTGCGGTGCCGCTCTCCAGCCAGAAGTGCTCCTGCTGGAAGGCGTAGGTGGGAAGGTCGACCCGCCGGGCACCCGTCCCGGCGAACACCGCGTCCCAGTCCACCGTCACACCACGGACATACGCCTCCC
>NZ_JBVICA010000038.1:0-25078 GCF_055573115.1 Streptomyces sp. NPDC030222 | reverse complement strand
CACACGACATCCAGCACAGCCGCGAACACCGGGTACATCTCGTACAGCTCACGGCCCATCCCCAACCGCTGGCTGCCCTGCCCCGTGAACAGGAACGCGGTGCGGCCGCCCTTGGTGACCGTTCCCCGGGTCAGTCCGGGGGCCGCCCGTCCGGTGGCGAGCGCGTGGAGGGCGGTTGCGGCAGCGTCGCGGTCCTTCGCCACCACCACGGCGCGGTGGTCGAAGCCGGCGCGGGTCGTGGCCAGGGAGTAGGCCAGGTCCGTGAGTGCGAGCTCGGGATGGGCTTCCAGGTGGGCGCTCAGGGCCCGGGCCTGGGCGGAGAGCGCGCTCTCCGTGCGGCCCGAAAGCCGTAGGGGAAGCACGCCCGGCACGGTCGTGGTGTCCGGGCCGACCGCGTCGACGGCCTCGGCCGGCGCCTGCTCGATGATCGTGTGGGCGTTGGTGCCGCTGATGCCGAACGACGACACACCGGCCCGCCGTGGCCGGCCCGTCTCCGGCCACGGAACCGACTCGGTCAGCAGACTGACGGCGCCTTCCGACCAGTCCACGTGCGGTGACGGCCGCTCCGCGTGCAGGGTTCGGGGCAGCACTCCGTGCTGCATGGCCAGCACCATCTTCATCACGCCCGCGACGCCTGCCGCGGCCTGCGTGTGCCCGAGGTTGGACTTGACGGATCCGAGCAGCAGCGGCTGGTCGGCGGAGCGGTCCTGGCCGTAGGTGGCCAGCAGGGCCTGCGCCTCGATCGGGTCGCCGAGCGTCGTACCCGTGCCATGTGCCTCGACCGCGTCCACGTCCGCGGCCGACAGGCCCGCGCTCGCCAGGGCGGCACGGATGACCCGCTGCTGCGACGGACCGTTCGGCGCCGTGAGACCGTTGCTCGCACCGTCCTGGTTGACGGCCGAGCCGCGGACCACGGCCAGGACCGGGTGGCCGTTGCGGCGGGCGTCCGACAGCCGCTCGACGAGCAGCATGCCGGCGCCCTCGCCCCAGCCGGTGCCGTCGGCGTCGGCCGAGAAGGCGCGGCAGCGGCCGTCGGCGGAGAGGCCGCGCTGGCGGCTGAATCCGACGAACGTGCCGGGGGTGGCCATCACGGTGACTCCGCCGGCCAGGGCCAGGTCGCATTCGCGGGTGCGCAGGGCCTGGATCGCCATGTGGAGGGCGACCAGCGAGGACGAGCAGGCGGTGTCGACGGTGACGGCGGGACCTTCGAGTCCGAAGGTGTACGAGACGCGTCCCGAGGCGATGCTGCCCGTGCTGCCGGAGCCGAGCGAGCCGTCCGCGCCGTCGGCCGAACGCTCCAGCAGGGCGGCGTAGTCGTGGTACATCACGCCGGCGAAGACACCGGTCCGGCTGCCGCGCACGGTGGCCGGGTCGATGCCGGCCCGCTCGAAGGCCTCCCAGGTGGTCTCCAGCAGCAGCCGCTGCTGGGGGTCGGTGCCTACTGCCTCACGCGGGCTGATCCCGAAGAACGTCGGGTCGAACCCGGCGGCGTCGTGCAGGAAGCCGCCGTGGCGGGTGTACGAGGTCCCGGGGTGGTCGGGGTCGGGGTGGTACAGCGACTCGACGTCCCAGCCCCGGTCGGCCGGGAACCCGGAGATGGCGTCGCGGCCGCTCTCCAGCAGCTGCCACAGCTCCTCGGGAGTGGTCACGCCGCCGGGGTAGCGGCAGCTCATCGACACGATCGCGATCGGATCGTCGGCATCGGCACCGTGTGCGGGCGCAGGTGCGACGGGTGCGGAAGAAGGAGAGGCGTGGGACGCCTGGTCCGCGCCGAGTCCGGCCGCGAGATGGCGGGCCAGGGTGAGCGAGGTCGGATAGTCGAAGACCAGCGTGGCGGGCAGGCGGCGGCCGACCGCCGCGCCGAGCCGGTTGCGGAGTTCGACCGCGGTGAGGGAGTCGAAGCCCAGCTCGTTGAAGGCCTGTTCGGGTTCGATGGCGTCGGGGGTGCCGTGGCCGAGCACATCGGCGACGTGGCCGCGGACGAGGTCGAGCAACAGCCGCTCCCGCGCGGGTGCGTCGAGGCCGACCAGTCGCCGTTCCAGAGCGGACGGCTCCGTCCCGGTACGGCCGCCGCCACCGGCTGCGGCGGTGCGCCGTACAGGGGTGCGGACCAACCCGCGGAGCAGCGCGGGCGCTCCGCCCCCGGCGGGCAGGTTCAGCCGCATCGGCACGAGCAGGGCCCGCCCCACAGGGTCGGTGCCGGTGCCGGCCGCGGCGAGGGCGTCGGCGAGGTCGAGTAGGGCGAGGCCGTCGGAGGCGGTGAGCCCCTGCACTCCGCCGCGCCTCATCCGTTCCAGATCGGCCTGGTCCAGGCTTCCGGCCATGCCGTCGGCGTCCTCCCACAGGCCCCAGGCCAGGGAGACGGCCGGGAGACCCTGGGCGCGGCGGTGCTGGGCGAGCGCGTCCAGGAAGGAGTTGGCCGCTGCGTAGTTGCCCTGGCCGGGCGCGCCGAAGACGCCGGCGGCGGAGGAGAAGAGCACGAACGCCGAGAGGCCGAGGTCGCGGGTCAGTTCGTGGAGGTGGAGGGCGGCGTCGGCCTTGGGCCGCAGGACGGTATCGAGGCGTTCGGGCGTGAGCGACTCGATGACGCCGTCGTCGAGGACACCGGCGGTGTGGACGACCGCGCGGAGCGGGTGGGTCGCGGGGACGGCGTCCAGGGCTGCGGCGAGCGCCCCCCGGTCCGCCGCGTCGCATGCCGCCCAGGTCACTTCGGCGCCCAGTTCGGTCAGCTCGTGCGTCAGGTCCGCCGCCCCGGGCGCCGTCCCCCCGCGGCGGCTCAGCAGCAGCAGGTGGCGTACGCCGCGTTCGGCCACGAGGTGCCGTGCGACGAGCCGGCCGAGGGTGCCGGCCGCTCCGGTGACCAGGACGGTCCCTTCGGCCTCGTAGGAGGGCGCCTCGGCCGGCGTGCCGGTACCGGTGCCGACCGGCACCCTGGCGAGCCGGGGCGCGTACGCGGTGCCCTCGCGCAGGGCGAGCTGCGGTTCCTGGGAGGCGAGGACGGCGTCGAGGGCGGTCCCGGACACCTGGTCCGGCGGTGTGTCGCTGTCGACGAGGACGAAGCGGCCCGGATGCTCGGACTGCGCGGAGCGCACCAGACCCCACACGGCGGCGTGAACGGGGTCGGGGACCCGGTCGTCGGGGAGGACGGCGACCGTGCCCCGGGTCAGGAGGACGAGCCGGCTGTCGACGAGCCGGTCGTCGGCGAGCCAGCGCTGCAGCAGGCCGAGCGTGCTCCCGGTGGCCGTGCGGACGGCCTCGGGGGTCGGCTCCGGCGGGGCGGGGAGGCGTACCAGGACGGTGCCCGGTACGGGCGCGTCGGTGTCGAGGGCTGCGCCCAGCGCGTCGGGCGCGAGCACCGCGCCCGGTGCGTCTCCGGCGGGCGGCGTGTCGAGGACCAGCCGGTGCGCGTCGGCCGGACCGGCCGGGTCGGTCGTGCCGGGCAGGGTCAGCGGGGTCCATGCCACGTGGAACAGGTGGTCGTGGGGACCGCCCGTCCCGGTGTCCGGCTGTCCGGCCGAGACGGTGCGCAGCGTGAGCGAGGCGATGTCGGCGACGGGCTGTCCGGTTCCGTCGGCGAGCGCGAGGGACACCGCGTCCGGTCCGGCCTTCGACAGCCGTGCGCGCAGCGTCGAGGCGCCCACGGCGTGCAGGGACACCCCGGTCCAGGAGAAGGGCAGCCGGCCGCGGCCCGTGTCCTCGACGAGTCCGGCGATGCCGATGGTGTGCAGGGCGGCGTCGAGAAGTGCGGGGTGCAGGCCGAACAGGGCCGTGTCGGCCCGCTGTTCCTGCGCCGGCTCGATCTCGACGTAGGTCGCCTCGCCGGTCGTCCAGGCCGCACGGACGCCCTGGAAGGCGGGGCCGTAGAGGAGTCCGGCCTCGGCGAGCCCGGAGTACAGCTCGTCGACGGGCAGGGGTTCGGCGTCGGCCGGCGGCCAGGTCTCGGGGGCGAACGACGGCTTCGGCGCGCCGACGGCGAGCACACCGTCGGCGTGCCGGGTCCACGGCCGTTCGGTCGTGTGGGCGTCGTGTCCGTTCGTGTCGGTCGCGGGCTCGGGGCGGGAGTGCACACCGAGGGGGCGGCGGCCGGTTGCGTCGGGGGCGCCGACCCACAGCTGCAGCTGGACGCCGCCGTCCGGGGGCAGGACGAGCGGGGCGTGGAGGGTGAGTTCCTCGAGGAGGTCGCAGCCGACCTGGTCGCCGGCCCGGATCGCCAGCTCCACGAACGCACTGCCGGGCAGCACGGCCGAATCCATGACGGCGTGGTCCGCGAGCCAGGGGTGGGTGTCCAGCGAGAGCCGGCCGGTGCAGAGGAAGCCGTCGAGGTCCGCGAGGGCGACGGCGGCGCCGAGCAGCGGATGGCCGGCGGTTCCCAGGCCGGCCGCGGAGACGTCTCCCTGCGGGCGCCCGGCGTCGAGCCAGTACGGCTCGCGCTGGAAGGCGTAGGTGGGCAGGTCGACGCGCTCGGCGCCGGTGCCGGCATAGTACGCGTCCCAGTCGACGGCCGCTCCGCGGACGTGCAGCCGTGCGAGGGCGCCGGTCAGGGTCTCCGTCTCCGGGCGGCCGCTGCGGAGTACGGGCACGAAAGCCGTGCCGGCGATGTCGGCGGGGGCGTCGGCGGTGTCCGCCGTATCACCGGCGTCGTCGGTAAGGCAGTCCTGGGCGAGGGCGGAGAGGACGGCGTCCGGGCCGATTTCGAGGAAGTCGACGACGTTGCGGGCGGCGAGGGCGCGGATGCCGTCGAGGAAGCGGACGGCCTCTCGGACGTGGCGGACCCAGAAGTCGGCCGTGCCCATCTCGTCGGTGACGAGGGTGCCGGTCAGGTTGGAGACGACCGGGATGCGCGGGGCCGCGTACGTCAGCCCCTGCGCGACCTCGCGGAAGGCGTCCAGCATGCCGTCCATGTGCGGCGAGTGGAAGGCATGGCTGACGGTCAGCCGCTTGGTCTTCCGGCCCTGGACCTCGAAGACCTTCGCGACCGCGACGGCAGCCTCCTCGTCCCCGGCGACCACGACCGACTGCGGACCGTTGACGGCAGCGATGCTCACCCGGTCCGTCAGGAGCGGCGCGGCCTCGTGCTCCGACGCCTGGACGGCGATCATCACGCCGCCGGCGGGCAGCGCCTGCATCAGCCGTCCGCGCGCCGCCACCAGCGTGCACGCGTCCTCCAGCGAGAAGACTCCCGCCACATGTGCGGCAGCGATCTCACCGATGGAGTGACCGCACAGGAAGTCCGGCTTCACACCCCACGATTCGAGGAGGCGGAACAGCGCCACCTCGACGGCGAACAGCGCCGGCTGGGTATACCCCGTCCGGTCCAGTATTTCGGCATCGGGCCCGAACAGTACGTCCTTCAGCGGAAGTTCGAGCAGCCGGTCCAGCTCTGCGCACACCGCGTCCAGAGCGGTCGCGAACGCGGGGTGGATCTCGTACAGTTCACGGCCCATGCCGAGGCGCTGACTGCCCTGTCCGGTGAACAGGAACGCGAGCTTGCCCGCCACCGGTCGTCCCCGGGTGATGCCGGGCGCCGACTGCTCCGGGCCCGTCTGCGCGAGGGATTCCAGCGCGCGGACGAGACCGGTCTCGTCGGCGGCCGTGAGGACCGCGCGGTGCTCGAAGTCGGTGCGTCCGCTCGCGAGCGAGTGGGCGACGTCCCCGGCGCGCAGGCCGGGGTGGGCAGTCAGGTGCGCGTGAAGGTTCTGCGCCTGGGCGCGCAGGGCGGCCGGTGACTTGGCCGAGAGGTTCCACAGCGGCGGCACGGGGGCCGCGGCGGCGGGCTCTTCGGCGGGTTCCGGGGCCGGGGCCTGCTCGATGATGGTGTGGGCGTTGGTGCCGCTGATCCCGAAGGAGGAGACGCCCGCGCGGCGGGGCGCGCCGGTCTCCGGCCACGGTACGGCCTCGGTGACCAGCCGGACGGCGCCCTCCGACCAGTCGACGTTCGGCGTGGGCTCGTCGACGTGCAGGGTCCTGGGCAGCACGCCGTGGCGCATCGCCATGACCATCTTGATGATCCCGGCGACACCGGCGGCGGCCTGGGTGTGTCCGATGTTCGACTTGATGGAGCCGAGCAGCAGCGGCCGGTCGTCCGGGCGGTCCCGGCCGTACGTGGCCAGCAGCGCCTGTGCCTCGATCGGGTCGCCCAGGGTGGTACCGGTGCCGTGGGCCTCCACGGCGTCGATCTGGGTGGGCGAGAGCCGTGCGGCGGCGAGCGCGTCACGGATGACGCGCTGCTGGGAGGGCCCGTTGGGGGCGGTGAGTCCACTGCTGGCGCCATCCTGGTTGACGGCGGAACCGCGGATGACGGCGAGCACGGGGTGGCCGTTGCGGCGGGCGTCGGAGAGCCGTTCCAGGACGAGCATGCCGGCGCCCTCGCCCCAGCCGGTGCCGTCGGCGGCGGCGGCGAAGGACTTGCAGCGGCCGTCGCCCGCGAGCCCGCGGTGGCGGCTGAACTCGGTGAAGGTGCCGGGGGTGGCCATCACGGTGACGCCGCCGGCGAGGGCGAGGGCGCATTCGCCGCTGCGCAGGGCACGGGCGGCGAGGTGGACGGCGACGAGTGAGGACGAGCAGGCCGTGTCGACGGTGACGGCCGGGCCCTCCAGGCCGAGGGTGTAGGCGATCCGGCCGGAGGCGATGCTGCCGGAGCTGCCGTTGCCGAGGAAGCCCTCGATCTCCTCGGGGACGCTGAACAGCCGTGCGGCGTAGTCGTGGTACATCAGGCCGGCGAAGACACCGGTGCGGCTGCCGCGCAGCGACGTCGGGTCGATACCGGCGCGCTCGAACGCCTCCCAGGAGGTCTCCAGCAGCAGCCGCTGCTGCGGGTCCATGGCGAGGGCCTCGCGCGGCGAGATACCGAAGAACGCCGGGTCGAAGTGGTGGGCGTCGTGCAGGAATCCGCCGACCTGCTCGTACGCCTCGATGTCGCTCTCGGGGTCGGGGTCGAAGAGGACCTCGGCGGGCCATCCCCGGTCGGCGGGGTACGGCGAGACGGCGTCCCCGCCGCGGGCGACGAGCTCCCACAGGCGTTCGGGGGTGTCGACGCCGCCGGGGTAGCGGCAGCTCATCGCCACGACCGCGATCGGCTCCTGGTCCCGCTCCTCCACCTCGCGCAGTCGCCGCCGTGCCTCGCGGAGATCGGCCGTCGCCCGCTTGAGGTAATCGAGGTACTTCTCCTCGTTCACCATGTCTTACGCCATCCCCGTGCTCGAAGTGGTCAAAGTGGTCGGATTGGCCGGGGCCGTCGAGGCCGTCGGAGGTTTCACGGTCATGGGAGGTCGCGGTCGTCCGGACCGGTGGTCAGGACAGGCCGAGTTCGTCGTCGAGGAGATCGAAGATCTCGTCGGCCGTGGCGGCCTGGATGTCGCGCTCTTCGGCGGCGCCGTCCTGTGCACTGTGCGTGTCATCCCACTTCGCCAGAAGGTCTCGCAGCCGGGCGGTGATGCCCGCGCGTTCGACGTCGTCTGGTGCGACGGCCGAGAGGATCGATTCGAGCTTGTCGAGTTCCGCGTGCACGGACCGGCGGCCGGGGTAGCCCTGGCCGAGCCGCTCCCCGATGTACGCGGCGAGCGCCGCGGGTGACGGGTAGTCGAAGATCAGCGTGACGGGCAGCCGCAGCCCGGAGGCCGCGGTGATCCGGTTGCGCAGGTCGACCGCGGTGAGCGAGTCGAAGCCCAGGTCGAGGAAGCCTCGGCCTGCGTCGACGTCGTCGGGCGTGCCGTGACCGAGGACCGCGGCCACCTGGGTGCGGATCAGGTCGTTCAGCGCCTGGTCGCGTTCGGTGGCCGACAGGCCCGCCAGCCGCTCCTGGAGGGATTCCGCCGGTTCGGCGGCGGGGCGGGCGGCGGCCCGGGGCGCGGAGTCGGCGGCCCGGCGCGCGGGGATGCGTACCAGTCCGCGGAGCAGCGGCGGCAGTGTGCCGTCGGCGGCCTGGGCGCGCAGCACGGCCGGTTCGGTCCGCATGGGGACGAGGACGGCGTCGTGCAGGGTGCGGGAGGTGTCGAAGTGGGCCAGGCCCTCCTCGGGGGCGAGCGCGCCGACACCGGCGCGGGCCATCCGGGTCAGGTCGGCTTCGTCGAGGGCGCCCGCCATGCCGTCCGTGGCCGCCCACAGGCCCCAGGCGAGGGAGCTGCCGGGCAGTCCACGGGCCGAACGGTGCTGGGCGAGGGCGTCCAGGAAGGCGTTGGCCGCGGCGTAGTTGCCCTGGCCGGCGGCGCCGAAGCTGCCGGCGACCGAGGAGAAGAGCACGAACGCGGAGAGCTGGTGGCCTTCGGTCAGCTCGTGCAGGTTCCAGGCCGCGTCGACCTTGGGCCGCAGGACGGTGTCGAGGCGTTCGGGTGTGAGGGAGTCGATGATGCCGTCGTCGAGGACACCGGCGGTGTGGACGACCGCGGTGAGCGGCCGGTCCGCGGGGACGGCGGCCAGTACGGCGGCGAGGGCGTCCCGGTCGGCCGCGTCGCACGCCGCCCAGGTCACGTCGGCGCCCAGCTCGGTCAGCTCGTGCGTCAGGTCCGCCGCGCCCGGCGCCGCGTCGCCGCGGCGGCTGAGCAGCAGCAGGTTCCGTACGCCGTGGGCGTCGGCGAGGTGGCGGGCGAAGAGCCTGCCGAGGGTGCCGGTCGCGCCGGTGACGAGGACGGTGCCCGTGGTGTCGATCGCCGGGAGGCCGTCGGAGCCGTCCGGGCCCATGCGGCCGTCCGTGCCGTCGGGGTCCGGTCCGGGGGCGGTGCGGGCGACGCGGCGCAGGCGGAAGGCGTACGCCTCGCCCGCCCGCAGGGCGAGTTGCGGCTCGTCGCCCGCGAGGGCGGCGGCCAGTGCCCCGAGGGAGGCGTCGGAGCCGTCGGTGTCGGCGAGGACGAACCGGCCGGGGTTCTCCGACTGCGCCGACCGCACCAGGCCCCACACCGGGGCATGGGCCAGATCGGTCACGTGGTCGCCCGGTACGGCGGCCACCGTGCCCCGGGTGAGCAGGACCAGCCGGGAGGCGTCGAGACGCTCCTCGGCCAGCCACTCCTTGACCAGGGCGAGGGCCTGGTGCGCGGCGTTCCGGGCGGCGGCCGCCCGGCCGCCGGCGCAGGCCGTGCCGGACAGCGGGACGACCACGACGTCCGGTGCCGGGGCACCGGCGGCGAGGTCCTCGCGCAGTGCGGTGAGGCCGGGGTGGACCTCGAACGGTGCGCCGCCGATGCTGAAGTCCGCCTGGTCCTCGCCCAGCACGGCCCACCGTTCACCGGCGGGAGGGGAGCCGGCGCTGAGGGGGCCGGTGGTGAGGGGCAGCTTCGTCCACTCCACGCCGAAGAGGGACTCGTGGTGCGCGGCGCGGTCGCCGCCGAGCTGTGCGGCGGACACCGGGCGCAGGACCAGCGAGTCGACGGAGACCACGGGTGCGCCGGTGGAGTCCGCGACGTCGAGGGCCACGTCGCCGGACGCACCGGGGGTGATCCGGACCCGGAGGCCCGCCGCACCGGCCGCGTACAGTCGTACGCCGGTCCAGGCGAACGGCAGCCGGGCGCCCTCACCGGTGTCGGAGCCGCCGGGTACGCCGAGGCCGCTGGCCTGGAGGGCGGCGTCGAGGAGGGCGGGGTGAACGCCGTAGGCGGCGGCGTCGCTCTCGTACGCCTCGTCGAGCGCGACCTCGGCGAACAGTTCGCCGTCGCGACGCCAGGCCGCCCGCAGCCCCTGGAACACCGGCCCGTATCCGAGGCCTGCCGCGGCCGCGGCAGGGTAGAAGCCGTCGAGCGACACCGGTTCCGCACCGGCCGGCGGCCACTCGGCCAGGTCGATTCCGCGCCGCGCGGTGGTGGGGGCGAGGACGCCGGTGGCATGCCGGGTCCACGGCTCCTCCGCCGGGGCGTCGGCCGGGCGCGAGTGCAGCGTCAGGGTGCGGCGGCCCGCCTCGTCGGCTGCGTCGACGGCCAGTTGGAGCTGTACGGCGCCCTGGTCGACGAGGGTGAGCGGGGCCTCGATGGCCAGCTCCTCGACGGTGTCGCAGCCGGCCTCCGCACCTGCGCGCAGGGCCAGTTCGACGAAGGCGGTGCCGGGGAGCAGGACGGTGTCCATGACCGTGTGGTCGGCGAGCCACGGGTGGGTGGAGAGGGCGAGGCGTCCGGTGAGGACCAGGCCGTCGGAGGCGGGCAGGGGGACGGTGGCGCCGAGGAGCGGGTGGCCGGCGGTGTCGAGGCCGGCCGCCAGCACGTCCTCGGCGGAGACGCCGACGTCGAGCCAGTAGCGCTTGCGCTGGAAGGGGTAGGTGGGCAGGTCGACGCGCCGGGCTCCGGCGCGGGAGAAGTACGCCGGCCAGTCGACGGTGACGCCGTGGACATGGGCCCGGGCGAGCGCCGCGGTCAGGGCCTCGGCCTCGGGGAGGCCCTTGCGGAGCACCGGAACGCAGAGCGCCGGTTCGTGGGCGTCGGGCAGGCAGTCCTGGACGAGCGCCGACAGGGTCCCGTCGGGGCCGAGTTCCACGTATGTCGTCACTCCCGCCGCGTCCAGGGCGCGCACGCCGTCGAGGAAGCGCACGGCCTCCCGGACGTGCCGGACCCAGAAGTCCGCGGAGCCCATCTCGTCGGTGACGGGCGCACCGGTGAGGAGGGAGACGACGGGGATGCGCGGGGCCTCGTAGACCAGGCCCTCGGCGACCTTTCGGAAGTCGGCCAGCATGCCGTCCATGTGCGGCGAGTGGAACGCGTGGCTGACGGTCAGCCGCTTGGTCTTACGGCCCTGCGCCTCGAAGCCCGCCGCGATCGCGACCGCCGCGTCCTCGTCACCCGCGATGACGACCGACTGCGGGCCGTTGACCGCGGCGATGCCCACCCGGTCCGCGAGCAGCGGCAGCACCTCGTCCTCGGAGGCCTGGACCGCGACCATCACCCCGCCGGCGGGCAGGGCCTGCATCAACCGGCCACGCGCGGCGACCAGTTCGGCGGCGTCCTGGAGGGAGAGGACACCCGCCACATGCGCGGCGGTGATCTCACCGATGGAGTGCCCGGCCAGGACGTCGGGGCGCAGGCCCCAGCTCTCCAGGAGCCGGAACAGCGCCGCCTCGACGGCGAACAGCGCGGGCTGCGTGTACGCGGTCCGGTCCAGCAGGGCGGCGTCGGACCCGAACAGTACGTCCTTCAGGGGAAGTCCGAGGTGCCGGTCCAGCTCGGCGCAGACCTCGTCGAGTGCGTCCGCGAAGGCCGGGTACGTGTCGTGGAGTTCGCGCCCCATCCCGATGCGCTGGCTGCCCTGTCCGGTGAACAGGAACGCCACCTGGTTCTCGCCCGCGGTCCCCCGCACCAGTCCGGCCGTGTCCTCGCCGCGGGCCAGTGCGTCGAGTCCGCGGAGCAGCTCCGCACGGTCCGCGGCCACCATCGCGGCACGCTGTTCCAGGGCCGAGCGGGTGGTCGCCAGGGACAGGGCGAGGTCGGCGGTGCGGAGGCGGGGGTCTGTGCGGACGCGGGTGTGGAGCCGGCGGGCCTGGGCGCGCAGCGCGTCCTCACCGCGGGCCGACAGGACCACGGGCAGCAACGGCCCCTCGGCGGCGTCCGGTTCCGCGTCCCCTTGCGGGACCGCGTCGGGCCGCCGGGCGGGGGGGTCCGGCTGGGGTGCCTGCTCGATGACGGCGTGCGCGTTCGTACCGCTGATGCCGAAGGAGGAGACGCCCGCGCGGCGCGGCCGTCCGGTGTCGGGCCACTCCACCTGCTCGGTGACGAGGGACACGGCGCCCGCCGACCAGTCGACGTGTGGGGTCGGCTCGTCGACGTGCAGGGTCCTGGGGACCACGCCGTGACGCATGGCCATGACCATTTTGATGACACCGGCGACACCGGCGGCGGCCTGGGTGTGGCCGAGGTTGGACTTCACCGAGCCGAGCAGCAGCGGCCGGTCGTCGCTGTGCTCACGGCCGTAGGTGGCGAGCAGCGCCTGTGCCTCGATGGGGTCGCCGAGGGTCGTGCCGGTGCCGTGGGCCTCGACGACGTCGACGTGGGCGGCGGACAGGCGGGCGTTGGCGAGGGCCTGGCGGATGACGCGCTGCTGGGAGGGGCCGTTGGGTGCGGTCAGCCCGTTGCTGGCGCCGTCCTGGTTGACGGCGGAGCCGCGGACCACGGCCAGCACCTGGTGGCCGTTGCGCCGGGCGTCGGAGAGCCGCTCCAGCAGGAGCATTCCGGCGCCCTCGCCCCAGCCCGTGCCGTCGGCGGCGGCCGCGAAGGACTTGCAACGGCCGTCCGCGGCCAGCCCGCGCTGGCGGCTGAACTCGATGAAGGTGCCGGGCGTGAACATCACGGTGACACCGCCCGCGAGGGCGAGGGAACACTCGCCGTTGCGCAGGGCCTGCGCCGCGAGGTGCAGGGCGACCAGCGAGGAGGAACAGGCGGTGTCGACGGTGACCGCCGGGCCCTCCAGGCCGAAGGTGTAGGCGACGCGGCCCGAGACGATGCTGCTGGAGCTGCCGGTGCCGAGGTAGCCCTCGACGCCGTCGGGCACGGCGTGCAGGCGTGCGCCGTAGTCGTGGTACATGACGCCGGCGAAGACGCCCGTACGGCTGCCGCGCACCGAGGACGGAGCGATGCCGGCCCGTTCGAAGACCTCCCAGGTGGTCTCCAGCAGCAGGCGCTGCTGCGGGTCCATGGCGAGGGCCTCGCGCGGGGAGACCCCGAAGAAGGAGGCGTCGAACTCGGCGGCGTCGTGCAGGAAACCGCCCTCGCGGGCGTAGGAGGTGCCCGGGTGCTCCGGGTCGGGGTGGTAGAGGGCCTCGGTGTCCCAGCCGCGGTTCTCGGGGAGCCGGGTGATGCCGTCCTCACCGGACGTCAGGAGCTGCCAGAGGTCCTCGGGGGTGCGGACGTCGCCGGGGTAGCGGCAGCTCATGGCGACGATGGCGATGGGCTCGTCGTCGGCGGCCGCCGTGGTCGCCGGTGCCGAGGCGCCGGTGCCCGTGCTCGATTCCGTGCCGGCCGCGCCGATCAGTTCGGTGCGCAGGTGGCGGGCGAGGACGGTCGGGTCCGGGTAGTCGAAGACGAGGGTCGCGGGCAGCCTCAGGGCCGTGGCGGCGTTCAGCCGGTTGCGGAGCTCCACCGCGGTGAGCGAGTCGAAGCCCAGTTCCTTGAAGGCCCGCCCGGACTCGACTGCGGCGGGGCCGGCGTGTCCGAGCACGGCCGCGACGTGCGTACGGACCAGGTCCAGCAGCGCGCGGTCCTGTTCGGCCGCGGACATCGCGGCCAGGCGGGCCCGCAGCTCCGATTCGGTGCCGGCGGCGACGGCGGCGCTGTCGGCGGACCGGCGGGCGACGCCCCGTACGAGACCTCGCAGCAGCGGGGCGATGGTGCCCGCGGCCGCCTGGGGACGCAGCGCGTCGGTGTCCACCCGCATCAGGGCCACCGACGCGTCGTCCAGGGAGACCGCGGTGTCGAACAGCTCCAGGCCGTCCTCGGCCGACAGCGGAGGCAGTCCGGCCCGGCGCATGCGGTTGACGTCGGCGGCGTCCAGGCCGCCGGCCATGCCTTCGGCCACCGACCACAGGCCCCAGGCCAGGGCGGAGGCCGGGAGTCCCCTCGCCCGGCGGTGCTGGGCGAGGGAGTCCAGGAAGGAGTTGGCGGCGGCGTAGTTGCCCTGGCCGGGGCCGCCGAACAGACCGGAGGTGGAGGAGAAGAGCACGAAGGCGGAGAGGTCCAGGTCCTGGGTCAGCTCGTGCAGGTTCCAGGCCGCGTCCACCTTGGGGCGCAGCACCGCCGACAGCCGGTCGGGGGTCAGCGAGGAGACGATCCCGTCGTCGAGGACGCCGGCGGTGTGCACGACCGCCGTGAGCGGGTGCTCGGCGGGGATCCCCGCGAGCAGTGCGGCGAGGGAGTCCCGGTCGGCCACGTCGCAGGCCGCCCAGGCGGCGGTGGCGCCCGACTCGGCGAGTTCGGCGGTGAGTTCGGCGGCGCCGGGCGCCTCGGCGCCGCGCCGGCCGACGAGGAGCAGGCGGCGCACTCCGTGGGCGGTGGCCAGGTGCCGGGCGATCAGTCCGCCGAGTGCACCGGTGGCGCCGGTGATCAGCACCGTGCCGTCGGACCCGAAGGCCGGGGCCCGGTCGGTGCCCTCCTGACCGGGATCGTCCTGCCCGGTCTCGGCACGGGCGAGACGGGGGACGAGCACGGCGCCTGCGCGCAGGGCGAAGCGCTCCTCGTCGGAGGCGAGCGCGGCGCGCAGGGCGTCGTGACCGCCGTCCGCAAGGGTGTCCGGGCCGATGGCCGGATGGACGTCCACGAGCACGATCCGGCCGGGGTTCTCGGTCTGCGCGGACCGCAGCAGGCCCCATACGGTGGCGGCGGCGAGGTCGGTCACGTCCTCGCCCGGCGCCGCGGCCACCGCGCCACGGGTGACGAACACCAGTCGGGAGGCGCCGAACCGCTCGTCCGCGAGCCACGCCTGGGCGAGGGCGAGCACGTCGTGCGCGGCGCGGTGCACGGCCGCGGCGGAGAGGGGCGCGGCTGTGGGGGCGAGGTGGAAGTGGACCTCGTCCGGTACGACGGCTCCCGCGTCGACGGCGACGGCCAGCTCAGCCAGGTCGGCGTAACGGTCGGCGTCATGGTCGGCGTCGGCGGCGCGGACCCGTTCCGCTCCGGTGCCGCCGAGCAGTGCGTGGCGGACCGTGGGGGCCGTGTCCGGGGCGCCGACGCCGGTGAGTTCGGTCCACTGCTGACGGAACACGGACTCGTGGTACGTGGCGCGCGCGGCCCGCAGCTGGTCGGCGGTCACCGGGCGCAGCCCGAGCGATTCCACGGCCGCGACCGGGACGCCGGAGGTGTCGGCGATCTCCAGTCGGACTCCTTCGGCACCGGCCGGGGTGAGGCGGATGCGCAGTGCGCTCGCCCCGTGGGCGTACAGCGACACCCCGGTCCAGGCGAAGGGCAGACGCCCCTGGCTGTCGCCGGCGCCGATGCCGCCCAGTCCGATGGCGTGCAGGGCCGCGTCGAGCAGTGCGGGGTGGAGGCCGAAGCGGTGCGCCTGGTCCTCGGTGCCCTCGGGCAGCCCGACCTCGGCGTACAGCACGTCGTCGAGCTGCCATGCGGCCCGCAGGCCCCGGAAGGTCGGGCCGTAGGCGAAGCCGATGGCGTCGAGCGCGTCGTAGCGGCCGCCGAGCGGCACCTCGACGGCGCCGGGCGGGGGCCAGGCGGTCAGGTCGAAGCCGGCCGTGGGGCGGACACCTTCGGCGAGCACGCCGGCGGCGTGCCGCGTCCAGGGTTCCTCGGCGGCCAGACCCTCGGCCCGGGAGTGCAGGGCGAACGGCCGGCGGCCGGCCTCGTCGGCGGCGCCGACCCATACGCGCAGTCGGACGCCGCCCCGCTCGGGCAGGACGAGGGGCGCTTCGAGGGTGAGCTCCTCCAGGTGGTCGCAACCGAGCTGGTCACCGGCACGGGTGGCGAGTTCCACGAAGGCCGTGCCCGGCAGCAGGACGCTGCCGAGGATGGCGTGGTCGGCGAGCCAGGGGTGGGTGGACAGGGCGAGGCGTCCGGCGAACACCATGCCGTCCGACTCGGGCAGGGCGACACCGGCGCTGAGGAGCGGGTGGGCCGTGTCGTCGAGGCCGATCGCCTCGACGTCCCCGAGGTGGAAGGAGGAGGGCGCGGGCCAGTAACGCTGCCGCTGGAAGGCGTAGGTGGGCAGGTCGACGCGCCGGGCTCCGGGGCCGGTGGCGGTGCTGGTGCCGGTGGTGGCGAAGTACGCCTGCCAGTCGACGCGGATGCCGTGGACGTGGGCCCGGGCGAGTGCGGTGACGAGTGTCTCCGCTTCGTCGCGGCCCTTGCGGAGTACGGGCAGGAAGGCGGCGTCCTCGGTCACGCAGTCCTGGGCGAGTGCGGACAGCACACCGTCGGGACCGAGCTCGACGTACGTCGTCACGCCGGCCCCTTCGAGGGCGCGTACGCCGTTCAGGAATCGGACCGTCTCGCGGACGTGCCGTACCCAGAACTCTGCCGAGGCCATATCGTCGGTGACGAGTGCGCCGGTGAGGTTGGAGACGACCGGGATGCGCGGGGCCCCGTATGTGAGCTCTTCGGCCACTCGGCGGAAAGCATCGAGCATGCCGTCCATGTGGGGCGAGTGGAAGGCGTGGCTGACGGTCAGGCGCTTGGTCTTGCGGCCCTGCGCCTCAAAGCCCTCCGCGATCGCCACGACAGCGTCCTCGTCACCGGCGACCACGACCGACTGCGGACCATTGATCGCGGCGATGCCCACCCGGTCGGCCCCGGTCAGCAGCGGCAGGATCTCGTCCTCGGAGGCCTGCACGGCGATCATCACACCGCCGGCCGGCAGCGCCTGCATCAGACGACCCCGAGCCGCAACCAGAGTGCACGCATCCTCCAGCGACAGCACCCCCGCCACATGCGCGGCAGCGATCTCACCGATGGAGTGCCCGGACAGGAAGTCCGGCCGCAGACCCCAGCTCTCCACCAGTCTGAACAACGCCACCTCGACCGCGAACAGCGCCGGCTGTGTGAACTCCGTCCGGTCCAGCCGACCAGCCTCCGAACCGAACAGCACGTTCTTCAGCGGCAGTTCGAGGTGTGCGTCGATGCGGGCGCAGACGGCGTCCAGCGCGTCCGCGAACACCGGGTACGTCTCGTAGAGCTCACGCCCCGCCCCCAGTCGCTGGCTGCCCTGACCGGTGAAGAGGAACGCGACCTTCCCGGCGGTCGGCGAGCCGTCCACGAGCCCGGCGGCCGATCCGCCCTCGGCGAGTGCCTCCAGTCCCGCGAGCAGCGTGGCACGGTCGGCGGCCACGACCGCGGCGCGGTGCTCGAACGCGGACCGTCCGACGGCCAGGGAGAATCCGAGGTCGGCGGCGCGCAGTTCGGGGTGCTGCGCGGCGTAGGCGTGCAGTCGGCGCGCCTGGCCGCGCAGGGCGTCCCGGCTCCTGCCCGACAGGATCCACGGCAGCGGTGCGTCCGCCGGCACGGGCAGCGGCACGGACGGTGTGGCTGCCGGGGCCTGTTCGACGATGGTGTGGGCGTTGGTGCCGCTGATGCCGAACGACGACACACCGGCCCGGCGCGGGCGTCCGGTCTCGGGCCACTGCACCGGCTCGCTCAGCAGGGCGACGTCACCGGCCGTCCAGTCGACGTGCGGGGTCGGCTCGTCCACGTGCAGGGTCCGGGGCAGTACCCCGTGCTGCATGGCCAGCACCATCTTCATGACACCGGCGACACCGGCGGCGGCCTGGGTGTGGCCGAGGTTCGACTTGATCGAGCCGAGCAGCAGCGGCCGGCCGTCGGGGCGGTCCTGGCCGTAGGTCGCCAGCAGCGCCTGCGCCTCGATCGGGTCGCCCAGCCGGGTGCCCGTGCCGTGGGCCTCGACCGCGTCCACGTCGGCGGCCGACAGGCCCGCGCTCGCGAGGGCCTGTCGGATGACCCGCTGCTGCGAGGGACCGTTGGGGGCGGTCAGCCCGTTGCTGGCGCCGTCCTGGTTGACGGCGGAGCCGCGGACCAGTGCGAGGACCGGGTGGCCTTGGCGGCGGGCGTCGGAGAGCCGTTCGACGAGCAGCATGCCGAGGCCCTCGCCCCAGCCGGTGCCGTCCGCCGCGGCGGCGAAGGCCTTGATCCGGCCGTCGGCGGCGAGGCCGCGCTGACGGCTGAAGTCGATGAAGGAGGCAGGCGTGGACATGACGGTGACACCGCCCGCCAGGGCCATGGTGCACTCGCCGGCCCGCAGCGCCTGGATCGCCCAGTGCAGGGCGACAAGCGACGACGAGCAGGCCGTGTCGACGGTGACGGCGGGGCCCTCAAGGCCGAGGACGTAGCTGACGCGGCCGGAGACGACGCTCGCCGCGTTGCCCGTGCCCAGGAAGCCCTCGGTGCCGTCGGGGGCGGCGAGGACGACGTCGAGGTAGTCCTGTCCGTTGGTGCCGGTGAAGACGCCGATCCGCTCGCCCCGCACGGCGGCGGGGTCGATGCCGGCCCTCTCGAAGGCCTCCCAGGAGGTCTCCAGCAGCAGCCGCTGCTGCGGGTCCATGGCGAGGGCCTCGCGCGGGGAGATCCCGAAGAACCCGGGGTCGAACTCGGTGGCGTCGTCGAGGAATCCGCCCTCGCGGACGTAGGTGGTGTTCTCGGTGACGGACTCGGGGTCGTACAGCCCGTCGAGGTCCCAGCCGCGGTCGGCGGGGAAGCCGGAGATCGCGTCGCGGCCGTCGGCCAGCAGCTTCCACAGCTCCTCCGGGGTGCGTACCCCGCCGGGGAACCGGCAGCTCATGGCGATGATCGCGATGGGATCGTCGTCGGTGACGCCGACGGTGCCCGAGCCGGGGCCGGTGGCCGCGGCCGGGCCGGCGGGCCGGGCGCCGAGCAGTTCGCCCTGGAGGAAGGACGCCAGGGCGAGGGAGTTGGGGTAGTCGAAGATCAGGGTCGCGGGCAGGCGCAGCCCGGTCCGGGAGGTGAGGAGGTTGCGGATCTCCACCGCGGTCAGGGAGTCGAAGCCGAGGTCCCGGAAGGCGATGGCCGGGTCGACGGATGCGGGGCCCGGGTAGCCGAGCACGGCGGCGATCTGGGTGCGGACGAACTCCAGTGCGAGCTCGTCGCGTTCGGCCACGGGTGCCTGCGAAAGCCGCCGGGCGAAGGTGTCGGCGGCTTCGGCGGCCGCGTCGGGTGCACCGGCGGCGGCGACGGCGTGCGCGGCCTCGGGGAGGTCGGCGATCAGCGGGCAGGGGCGTACGGCGGTGAGGCCGGGCGCCAGGCGGTCCCAGTCGATGTCGGCGACGAGGGAGGCGGTCTCGTCCAGGGTGAGGGCCGTGTGCATCGCCGACAGGGCCAGTTCGGGGGCGAGAGCCGGGAGTCCGGCGGTGCGCAGGCGCTCGGCGACCGGTTCGTCGGTGGCCATGCCGCCCTCGGCCCAGGCGCCCCAGGAGATCACGGTGGCGGGCAGGCCGTCGGCGCGGCGCTGCTCGGCGAGGGCGTCCAGGAAGGCGTTCGCGGCGGCGTAGTTGGCCTGCCCGGCGGCCCCGAAGGCGGCGGCGACGGAGGAGAAGAGGACGAACGCGGCGAGGTCCAGGCCGCGCGTCAGCTCGTGCAGGACGTGCGCGGCGTGGGCCTTGGGTCGTATGGCACCGGCCAGGCGCCGCGGCGTCTGCGCGTCGAGGACACCGTCGTCGAGCACGCCTGCGGCGTGGACGACGGTGGTCAGGGGCAGTTCGGCCGGGACGGCGGCGAGGAGTCCGGCCACGGCGTCGCGATCGGCCACGTCGCAGGCCGCGAGGGTGACCCGGGCGCCCAGTTCGCGTAGCTCGGCGGCGAGTTCGGGTGCGCCGTCGGCATCGGGACCGCGCCTGCTCACCAGCAGCAGGTGCTCGGCGCCGGTACGGGCGAGCCAGCGGGCCACCTGGCGGCCGAGGGCACCCGTGCCTCCGGTGACCAGGGCCGTGCCGGAGGTGGTCCACTCCGCGGCGGGGGCCTGCTCCTGAGCGGCGCGGACCAGCCTGCGGACGAAGACGCCGGTGGAACGTACGGCGAGGTGGTCCTCGGTGCCGAGGCCGCCGAGGACGTCCGCGAGCCGGGCGGCGGAGCGCTCGTCGGGTGCCGCGGGCAGGTCGACGAGGCCGCCCCAGCGGCCGGGCAGTTCGAGGGCCGCGGTACGGCCGAGGCCCCAGACCGGTGCCTGGGCGAGGCCGCCGAGCCGGTCGGAGCGGCCGGTGGACACCGCGCCCTGGGTGGCGGCCCAGAGCGGGGCGTCCACCTCCGCGTCGCCCAGTGCCTGGACGAGGGCGAGGGTGGCGGCGAGGCCGGCGGGCAGTGCCGGGTCCTCGTGGTGCGGTCGTTCGTCGAGGGCGAGCAGGGAGAGCACCCCGGCGGGTGCGTCCGCCCCCGTCAGGGTTTCGGTGATCCGTCGGGCGACGGCAGCCCGGTCGTCGGCCGTAGCGTCGATCGTCAGGCTGTTCACGGTGACGCCGCGGGCGGCCAGGGCCCGGGCGGCGGCAACGGTCCAGGGGGCGTCGGTGTGGCCCGCGGGCACGACCAGGAGCCAGTGACCGGCGAGCGGAGCGGGCACGGTGTCGGTGAGCGGCTTCCAGGTGACGCGGTAGCGCCAGCCGCCCACGGTGTCGCGGTCCCGGTGGCGGCGGTGCCAGGCGGAGAGCGCGGGCAGCACGCTGCTGAGCGGCTCGTCGCCGCCCACGCCGAGGGTGTCGGCGAGCGCGGCCAGGTCCTCGCTGTCGACGACCTCCCAGAACTTCGCGTCGGTGGCGCGGAGTACGCGGCCGTCCGCGGGTTCGGTCAGGTCGGTGAAGGGGTCGCGGGGCCAGTACAGCTCGCGTTGGAAAGCGTACGTCGGCAGCTCGACGCGGCGGGCGCCGGTCCCGGCGAAGCGGGTGGCCCAGTCCGGGGAGAGCCCTCGGACGTGGGCGCCCGCGACGGCGGCGGTCAGGGACCAGGCTTCGGGACGGCCGGTGCGCAGCGCGGGGAGGAACGCGGCGGCACGGGGACCGGTCGCGGTCTGGCAGTCCTGTCCCAGGGCGGAGAGGACTCCGCCGGGGCCGATTTCGACGTACGCGGTGACGCCGCGGCTCTCCAGCCAGCGGATGCCGTCGAGGAAGCGGACGGCGTCGCGGACGTGCCGGACCCAGAAGTCGGCCGACGTCATCTCGTCGGTGACCAGGGCGCCGGTGAGGTTGGACACGACGGGAATACGGGGCGCCTGGTACGTCAGTCCCTGCGCGACCTGGCGGAAGGCGTCGAGCATGCCGTCCATGTGCGGCGAGTGGAACGCATGGCTGACGGTGAGGAGCTTGGTCTTGCGGCCCTGTGTCTGGAAGCGTTCGGCGATCGCGACCGCCGCGTCCTCGTCACCGGCCACGACGACGGCCTGTGGACCGTTGACGGCGGCGATGCTCACCCGGTCGGTCAGGAGCGGCACGACCTCGTCCTCCGACGCCTCCACCGCGATCATCACACCGTCGGCCGGCAGTGCCTGCATCAGACGGCCACGGGCCGCGACCAGCGTGCACGCGTCCTCCAGCGAGAAGACGCCGGCCACGTGCGCGGCGGCGATCTCGCCGATCGAGTGCCCGGACACGAAGTCCGGCCGCAGCCCCCAGCTCTCCACGAGCCGGAACAACGCCACCTCGACGGCGAACAGCGCCGGCTGCGTGTACTCCGTACGGTCCAGCAGGTCGGCGTCCGACCCGAACAGCACGTCCTTCAACGGCAGTTCGAGGTCGAGTCGCTCACACACCTCGTCGAACGCCGCGGTGAACACCGGGTAGGTCTCGTACAGTTCACGGCCCATGCCCAGCCGCTGGCTGCCCTGTCCCGTGAACAGGAACGCCAGTTTGCCCTCCGTGACGGTCCCTTCGACCGCGTCGGCCGACGGGCGTCCCTCCGCGAGCGCGGCGAGTCCCGCCAGCAGTCCGTCGCGGTCCTCCGCGACGACCGCCGCACGGCGTTCCAGGGGAGCCCGGGTGAGCGCCTGCGAGTAGGCGACGTCGTCGACTCGGAGCCCGGTCCGGGCCGTGAGGTGGGCGTGGAGTTCCGCCGCCTGCGCCCGCAGCGCGGCCTCGGTCTTGCCGGACAGCACGACCGGCAGGACGGCCGGCCCGGCGGGACGCTCGTCGGGGGCCTCCTGGTCCGCTGCGGGGTCCTCGGCGCTCTCCAGGATGATGTGGGCGTTGGTGCCGCTCATACCGAAGGACGAGACACCGATCCGGCGCGGACCGTCGTGCCGCGGCCAGGGACGCGCCTCGGTCAGCAGGGACACGTCGCCCGCCGACCAGTCGACGTGCGGAGTCGGCTCGTCCACGTGCAGGGTCCGCGGCAGCACCCCGTGCCGCATCGCCATGACGCTCTTGATGACTCCGGCGACTCCGGCGGCGGCCTGCGCGTGGCCGATGTTGGTCTTGAGCGACCCCAGCCACAGCGGCCGCCCGTCGGGACGGTCCTGGCCGTACGTGGCGATGATCGCCTGCGCCTCGATCGGGTCACCGAGACCGGTTCCCGTGCCGTGCGCCTCCACGGCGTCCACCTGGTCGGGCGTGAGCCGGGCGTTGGACAGGGCCTGGAGGATGACGCGCTGCTGCGAGGGGCCGTTGGGGGCGGTCAGGCCGTTGCTGGCGCCGTCCTGGTTGACGGCGGTGCCACGGATGACGGCGAGGACGTGGTGGCCCTTGCGGCGGGCGTCGGAGAGCCGCTCCACGAGGAGGATGCCGACGCCTTCGGCGAGGCTGAAGCCGTCGGCGTCCGGCGAGAACGCCTTGCAGCGGCCGTCGACGGCCAGGCCCCGCTGCTTGCTGTAGTCGATGAACGTGCCGGGCGCAGCCATCAGGGTGGCGCCGCCCGCGAGGGCGAGCGAGCACTCGCCGTTGCGCAGCGCCTGCACGGCCAGGTGCAGGGCGACGAGCGAGGACGAGCAGGCGGTGTCGACGGTGACGGCCGGGCCCTCGAGACCGAAGGTGTACGACAGGCGGCCCGAGGCGACGCTCGCCGCGTTACCGGTCCCGAGGTAGCCCTCCACGTTCTCGGAGGAGCTCAGCAGCGCCGTCAGATAGTCGTGGTTGCTGGTGCCGACGAACACGCCGACCTGCTTGCCGCGCATCGAGGTCGGGTCGATGCCCGCGCGCTCGAACGCCTCCCACGAGGTCTCCAGCAGCAGCCGCTGCTGCGGGTCCATGGCGAGGGCCTCGCGCGGCGAGATCCCGAAGAGCGAAGGGTCGAACTCTGCGAAGTCACGTACGAATCCGCCCTGGTCGGCGTAACTCGTGCCCGGGTGCTCGGGGTCGGGGTGGTAGACGGTCTCCATGTCCCAGCCGCGCTCGGCCGGGAAACCGGTGATGGCGTCGACGCCGTCGACGACCAGCTGCCACAGTTCCTCGGGCGAGGTCGCGCCTCCGGGATAGCGGCAGCCCATGCCGACGATGGCGATGGGGTCCTGGTTCTTCGCCTCGACGTCCCGAAGCCGCTGACGCGTCTTGTGCAGATCCGCCGTCACCAGCTTCAGGTAGTCCCGCAGCGTCTCTTCATTCGCCATTTAACGCAACCACCCATTTGCAGCAGACGGCACCGGAAAACTGTGTGCAGAGCCGAGAATGACATCGGAATTACGGACGCTTCGCTTATCGAGCGAAGCGACTGCTCGGCCGCAGGCTATTTCCCGTTCAATCGGCCCTACAACCCCTAACTGCCCCCTACACACCCCTGGGTGGAGGAGCGCATAGGGGGCAGTAACCCCTGGGGAATTATTCAGGGGCTGGCCATCTTCACCAATAATCAGCAAGCCGTCAATAACGCCCGAGACCCTTGTTGATAAAGGCGAACAGCTCCTCGTCGCTCGCGTCCTGGAGCTGCTCGACCCCATCGAGGACGGAGTCCGGTGCGCCCGCCGCACCGTCGGGCCCGGGGCCGGACGCTGAGCCGTCTGCGGCAACCGTGCCGGCCGCCTGCATACCTGCCGGGTCCTCGCTGTCGTTCCACTTCGCCAGCAGCGACTGCAGCCGCATCGTCACCCTGGCCCGAACGACGTTGTCGGTGGTGCCCTGTCCGAGTACGGCCTCCAGCTTGTCGAGCTCCTCCAGCATCGGGGCCCCTCCCGTCACCGCGTCGGGCACGATCCCGGCGCGCAGGTACGCGGCGACGGCGGCAGGGGTCGGGTGGTCGAAGACCAGGCTGGCCGGCAGCTTCAGACCGCTCACCGCGCCGAGACGGTTGCGCAGCTCGACGGAGGTGAGGGAGTCGAAGCCGAGTTCCTTGAAGGCCCGGCCGGCTTCGACGTCCGTGACGTCGGGGTGGCCGAGGACGGCGGCGACGGCCGTGCGGACCAGATCCAGCAGCAGGCGTTCCTGCTCGACCTCGGGCAGCCCGGCGAGCTGTCGGCTCAGCGGCACTCCGCCGGTCGCGTCCTCGGCGGAGTCCCGTTCCGCACTCTCGACGACCCGGCGGGCCTCGGGGAGTTCCAGGAGCAGCGGCCGCGGCCGGTCGGCGGTGAAGGCGAGGGTGAACCGCTTCCAGTCCATGTCGACCACGGTCAGGGTGGTCTCGTCGCGGTCCAGGGCGTGCCGCAGCGACGTCAGGGTCCGCTCGGGCGACATCGCGATGATGCCGTGGCGGCGCATCCGGTCGCCCACCGCGCTGTCGACCTCGTCCGCGCTGCCCCAGGGGCCCCAGGCGACGGAGGTGGCGGGCAGGCCGGCGGCGCGCCGGTACTCGGCGAAGGCGTCGAGGAAGGCGTTGCCCGGTGCCTGGTTGCCCTGTCCGGGGGCGCCGAAGGTGGCGGCGAAGGACGAGAAGAGGACGAACGCGGACAGGTCGAGATCGCGGGTCAGCTCGTGCAGATGCAGCGTCGCATCGACCTTGACCCGCAGGACCCGCTCGATCTGCTCGGGGGTCAGCGCCTCGATGACCCCGTCGTCGAGAACGGCCGCCGTGTGCACGACGGCGGTCAGCGGCCGGTCGGCGGGCACGGACGCAAGAAGGGCGGCGAGCGCATCGCGATCGCTGACGTCACAAGCGGCGATCGTGACCCGGGTGCCGAGCGCGGTCAGTTCCTCGCGCAGTCCGGGCGCGCCGGGCGCCTCGGGCCCGCGGCGGCTGGTCAGGATCAGGTGCTCGGCGCCGTTCTCCGCCAGCCAGCGGGCGACATGCGCGCCGAGCGCACCCGTACCGCCGGTGACCAGCGTCGTCCCGCGCGGACTCCACTCCCGAACGGCCGGCGTGTCGGCAAGCCGCGCACGCACCAGGCGCCGTACGAACAGCCCCGAGGACCGCACGGCCACCTGGTCCTCCGCCGCGTCGCCGGCGAGAACACCCGCCAGCCGGGCCAGCACCCGGTCGTCCACCGGATCGGCTGCGGGCAGGTCGATCAGACCGCCCCAACGTCCTCCCTGCTCCATCGAGGCGACGCGTCCGAGACCCCAGATGAGCGCCTGCGCCGGGTCCGAGACCCGGTCGGACCTTCCGGCGGCAACCGCACCTCGAGTCACGCACCACAGGGGTGCGGCCATGTCAGCGTCACCGAGCGCCTGGGACAGGGCGAGCCCGGCGGCGAAGGTGTCCTCGCCGCCGAGGGCGAGGAGGGAGAGGACCCCGGCGGGGGTGGCGGTCGTGCCGTCCGTGGTGGCCTTCAGGGTGGCGGTGAGCGCGTCGCGGTGGGCCGC
>NZ_JBVICA010000037.1:0-30449 GCF_055573115.1 Streptomyces sp. NPDC030222 | reverse complement strand
CCAAGATCGCCGAACTGCTCCAGCCGGAACGGATCGGCGTGATCCTCTCCGACGAGTTCCAGCTCCACCCCGAGCAGTCCACCGACGCGATCGTCATCCACCACCCCGAGGCGAAGTACTTCAACGCGCGCTGATCTGCCGTACACCTGCTCGTCCGACGCAAGCGGCGCGGACGTCGTACACTGGTCGGCCCAGTGAAGGCCGGCTGCCTTTCCCGATGGCACCCCCCCGGGAGATGCAGCCGGCCTCTTCGTCCCTCCAGGAGGTGTGCCCGTATGACCGACACGGTCCCCGCGCTCGGTACCCGCACGGCCGAGGGCTCCCCCTCCCCGGTGAACGAGAGCGGTGCTCCCGTACTCGAGGCGGTCTTCCTCGACATGGACGGCACCCTCGTGGACACCGAGGACTTCTGGTGGGATGCGGAGGTCGAGGTCTTCGCCGATCTGGGCCATGAGCTGGACGAGGCGTGGCGCGACGTGGTGGTCGGCGGGCCCATGACCCGTAGCGCCGGCTACCTGATCGAGGCCACCGGGGCGGCGATCACCCTCCCCGAGCTCACCGTGCTCCTGAACGAGCGCTTCGAGGACCGGATCGGGCGCGGCGTGCCGCTGATGCCGGGCGCCGAGCGGCTGCTGACCGAGCTGGCCAGGCACAACGTGCCGACCGCTCTGGTCTCGGCCTCGCACCGCCGGATCATCGACCGGGTCCTGGACTCGCTGGGCCGGCAGCACTTCGGGCTGACCGTGGCGGGCGACGAGGTCGCGCGGACCAAGCCGCACCCCGACCCGTACCTGCTGGCCGCCCAGGGCCTGGGCGCCGACCCCACCCGCTGCGTGGTCATCGAGGACACCGCCACCGGTGTGGCCGCGGCCGAGGGTGCCGGCTGCCGGGTCGTCGCCGTGCCCTCCGTCGCGGCGATCCCTCCGGCGCTCGGCCGTGTGGTCGTGGATTCACTGGAGGTCGTCGATCTTGCGTTTCTCCGTACTCTCATCACCGGAATGAACTGAGACATTCACGGAGCGTGGACGATCGAATGGGTTGATAAACGTTCGAGTCCGTTCCATTTACTTTCCTTGACCATCTATCGAGTGACGTTCATCACTGCCCGGTGTTCGGCTCTGTTCATGCGAGGTCTCGGTGGCGCCGCCGAAAGCCGGAATCGGGTGCCCTTGTGTCCGGATTCATCTGGCGGTGCACGAATCATTCCGCCTGACTCGATATCGGTCCGCCTGCGCCTGTGAACGCTATGTGATCACCCCCTGAGTCGGCGGTGTTCCGGCGCGCGCGGCGGTGCGCACTAGTCTCGTCGCGAGGACTTCGCCGCCCTTCTCCGTGGTCCCGCACACACCCCCGTCGCCGGGATCACGGGCCTGATCGCTCTGTACCGGCCCGATCGACTGCCCTACCGGGCGACGGCGGCGGAGTCGACGTACACCGCTGTACCAGGCCGGACAAGGGAGAACGTCCAGGATGAAGCGCAAGACCTTGGTGCTGCCGGCGATCGCCGGGCTGCTCGCGCCCCTGCTCGCCGCATGCGGCGGTTCCGGGAGCGGGAGCGACGACGGCGACGCCATCGTCGTGGGGACCACGGACCAGTTCGTGGCCACCGAGGACAGCCCTGCTCCCTTCGACCCTGCCTTCGCCTACGACGCCGGTGCCTGGAGCGTGCTGCGCCAGACGATGCAGACGCTGACGCACGTTCCGCGCGGCGGTGGCGAGCCGGTTCCCGAGGCGGCGTCCAAGTGCGCCTTCACCGACACCGCGAACGAGAGCTACCGGTGCAGCCTGCGCCCGGGCATGAAGTTCTCCGACGGCGCCGCCCTCACCGCCAACGACGTGAAGTTCTCCATCGAGCGTGTCCTGGGCATCAACGACGGTCCGGTCGGTCTGCTGTCCAACATCGACACCATCGAGACCAAGGGCGACGACGAGATCGTCTTCCATCTGAAGACACCGGATGCCACCTTCCCGTACAAGCTCGCGACCCCGGCCGCGGCCATCGTCGACCAGGACAAGTACGCCAAGGGCAAGCTGCGCGAAGGCTTCGACGTCGACGGCTCCGGTCCCTACACGGTGAAGACCGAGGTCGAGGGCGACCGGGTGGTCAAGGCCGTCTTCACCAAGAACCCCAACTACCAGGGCGACCTCAAGCTCAACAACGACGAGGTCGTGCTGCGGTCCTTCCCGGACGCCGACGCCATGGGTGAGGCGCTGAAGTCCGGCGAGATCGACATGATGGCCCGCACCCTGTCGCCCGCACAGATCAAGCAGATGTCCGACAACCCGGAGAAGGGTGTCGAACTCGTCGAGATGCCGGGTCTCGAGATCCGCTACCTCGGCTTCAACACCGACGACGCGTCGGTCAAGGACAAGGCGGTCCGCCAGGCGATGGCCTCGGTGATCGACCGCAGCGCGATCACCTCCGAGGTGTACGGCGCCACGGCCGAGCCGCTGTACTCGCTGATCCCGTCCAGCATCGCCGGACATACCAACGCGTTCTACAACAAGTACGGCGAGCCGGACCCGAAGAAGGCCGCCAAGGTCCTCAAGGACGCGGACGTCTCCACGCCCGTCAAGCTCACCCTGCACTACACCACCGACCACTACGGTCCGGGTACCAAGCAGGAGTTCGAGACGCTCAAGAAGCAGCTCAACGGCTCGGGGCTGTTCGACGTCTCCGTCGAGGGGATCGAATGGTCGAAGTTCGTCCCCGCGCAGGAGGCAGGCAAGTACGCGGTCTTCGGTCTCGGATGGTTCCCGGACTTCCCGGACCCCGACAACTACATCGCGCCGTTCCTCGACGAAGATAACTTCCTGAACTCGCCGTACGTGAACCGCGAAATCCGTGAAAAACTCATCCCGGACTCGCGTCGCGCGGGCGACCGCAACAGCGCGTCCAAGGCATTCGAGAAGATGCAGAACATCGTGGCCACCGACATCCCGGTGCTGCCGCTGTGGCAGGGCAAGCAGTACGTCGCTGCCCGCGACAGCGTCACGGGTGTCGAGTGGGCGCTCAATTCGTCTGCCGACCTGCAGCTCTGGGAGCTCGGGCGCGGAGTCGGCTGACACAGCAGGACCCGGTTGCGGCACCCCGCACCGGGAGCACATCAGCAAGACTGTGAGGCACGTGCAGGTGAAGATACGTAACCAGTGGCTGACGGCCCCGCTCGCGGCGGGACTGGCGGCCGGTCTCCTCAGCGGTTGTGGCACTGAGCGGGGCGGTTCGGCGAGCGAGGGCGAGGGCGTGGTGATGGGGATGTCGGACGACATCCAGGCCACCGACCCCGCCTCGGGATACGACCCCGGTTCCTGGTTGCTGTTCAACAACGTCTTCCAGTCCCTGATGAGCTTCCCCAAGGGCAGCTCCGTTCCGCAGCCCGATGCCGCGGAGCGTTGCTCCTTCGGCTCGGGCGGCAGCGAGGTCTACACCTGCAGCCTGCGCGAGGGTCTGAAGTTCTCCAACGGCAACCCGCTGACCTCGAAGGACGTCAAGTTCTCCTTCGAGCGCACGCTGAAGATCGACGACGCCAACGGTCCCGCCTCGATGCTCTCCACCATCGACGGTATCGAGACGCCGGACGAGAAGACCGTCGTCTTCAAGCTGAAGGTCCCGGACGCGACCTTCCCCAGCAAGATCGCGTCCGGTGCCGGGTCGATCGTCGACCACCGCGAGTACGAGATGGACGCCCTGCGGACCGACGGCAAGGCAGTCGGGTCCGGTGTCTACACGCTGGAGTCGTTCGGAGAGGACGAGGCCGCCTTCGCCGTCAACCCGGAGTACAAGGGCGACGCCAAGCCCAAGAACCCGGCCATGCGGATCAAGCTCTTCCACAACGACCAGAAGGCACTCGCCGACGCACTGCAGAAGGGCGAGGTCGACCTCGCCTACCGCGGTCTCAGCGCCGGCGACATCAACGAGATCAAGAACGCCGAGGCCAAGGGCGCAAAGGGCATCGACGTCGTCGAGGGCACCAGCGCCGAGGTCCAGCACCTGGTCTTCAACATGAAGGACCCGGTCGTCAGCAAGCTCGGCGTCCGCCGGGCCATCGCCTACCTCATCGACCGCGAGGCGCTGGTCGCCGACGTCCACCAGTCGACGGCCGAACCGCTGTACTCGATCATCCCGGCCGGGATCGCGGGCCACAGCACGGCGTTCTTCGACCGGTACGGCAACGGACCGCAGGTCGACAAGGCCAAGGCCGCCCTCCGCGCCTCCGACGTCAAGGACAAGGTGAAGCTCACCCTGTGGGCCACTCCCAGCCGCTACGGCCCGGCCACGGTCCAGGTCTTCGAGGCCATCGCCAAGCAGCTCAACGACAGCGGCCTGTTCGAGGCGGACGTCAAGTCCGTCGACTTCGCGCAGTACGCCAAGGACGCCGAGGCCGGGAAGTACGCCGTCTACGTGAAGGGCTGGATCCCGGACTACCCGGACCCCGACAACTTCACCTCGCCGTTCTTCGGCAAGGACAACGTCCTCGCCAACAACTACGAGAACGACAAGATCACCGGCAAGCTCCTGCCGCAGACGGCGGGCCTCACCGACCGTGCGTCTGCCGACAAGCCGTTCCGTGAGCTCCAGGACATCGTCGCCGAGGACGTCCCGGTGATCCCGCTGTGGCAGGGCAAGCAGTACGCCGTCGCCGCGGACAACATCACCGGCCTCGAGTGGAGTCTCGACGCCTCGACGGTCTTCCGCTTCTGGGAGATCGACAAGGGCTGACCCGAAGAGGGCCGACCCGACGCGGCCGGAGCTCCACCAGGGGCTCCGGCCGTTTCGTGTGTCCGGTGACCGTGCCGGGCCACCGCCGGGCCTCAAGGCCCACGTGGGCCACACGGCCGCCGGCCTCCCCGCCCGCACGGCACCCGGCCCCCGGCGCATGGCACGCTCACGGCCTCCGACCCGCAGCGCGCCGCCGCAGGCCAGGCGACCGACTCACTGCGCGCCCGGGCGTACCAGTCCGCTCTCGTACGCGTAGACCGCGGCCTGCACCCGGTCGCGGAGCCTCAGCTTCGTCAGCACATGGCCCACATGGGTCTTGACCGTCGTCTCGCTGACGAACAGATCCGCCGCGATCTCCGCGTTCGACAGACCGCGCGCGACGAGCTTCAGCACCTCGACCTCGCGATCGGTCAGGGTGCTCAGGGTGTCGGGCACCGCCTCCTCGCCGGAGGGCAGATGGTCCGCGTACTTGTCCAGCAGCCGGCGCGTGATGCTCGGGGCGAGCATCGCCTCGCCGGCCGCCACCACCCGGATCGCCTGGACCAACTCGTGCGCCGGCGCGTCCTTCAGCAGGAAGCCGGATGCCCCGGCCTTCAGGGCCTCCACCACGTACTCGTCGAGATCGAACGTGGTCAGCACCAGCACCTTCGCCGGACCGTCACGGCCCGGACCGGTGATCTGGCGGGTCGCCTCGACACCGTCCATCCGCGGCATCCGGATGTCCATCAGGACCACATCGGGCTGCAGCGCCCGCACCTGGTCCAGGGCCTGCAGACCGTCCCCGGCCTCGCCCACCACCGCGATGTCCTGCTCGGCTTCCAGGATCATCCTGAAGCCGGTGCGCAGCAGCGGCTGGTCGTCCACCAGCAGGACGCGGATCGCCACGTCGTCTCCTTCTCTGTCCCCCGGCCCGGGGCAGGCCCCCGGACCCGCCCCATTCTGCCCCAGGCCCGATCGGGCCGATCCGGCCCGCAGCCGCTACGACTGCGCAGGCGGCACCGGCAGCGGGTATACCGGGGGCGTCCCGCCGAACTCCGGGCACAACGACCGGTGGTCGCACCAGCCGCACAGTCTGCTCGGCCGCGGACGCCAGTCGCCCGTCTCCGTCGCCTGCCGGATCGCGTCCCACAGCGCCAGCAGCTTCCGCTCCACCCGCTCCAGGTCCGCGGGCACCGGGTCGTACGTCAGCACCTCGCCGCTGCCGAGGTACACCAGCTGGAGGCGGCGCGGCACGATCCCCTTCAGGCGCGCCACCACCAGCGCGTAGAACTTCATCTGGAACAGGGCACCCTCGGCGTACTCCGGACGGGGCGCCTTGCCCGTCTTGTAGTCGACGATCCGCACCTCACCCGTCGGCGCCACGTCCACCCGGTCGATGATCCCGCGGAGCCGCAGCCCCGAGTCCAGCTCCGTCTCCACGAAGAACTCGCGCTCCACCGGCTCCAGCCGGGTCGGGTCCTCCAGCGTGAACCAGCGCTCGACCAGCGCCTCCGCCTCCGCGAGCCACCCGGCCAGCCGCTCTCCCCCGGGATCCTCCGCGAAGAGCTCCCCGAGCTCCGGCTTCGACTCCACGAGGTGGTTCCACTGAGCCGGGATCAGCGATCTGGCCCGCGGCGCCGTACGCTCGGCGGCGGGGGTGTCGAAGAGCCGCTCGAGTACCGCGTGGACCAGCGTGCCCCGGGTGGCCGCTTCACTCGGCTTCTCGGGGAGTTTGTCGATCACCCGGAACCGGTACAGCAGAGGGCACTGCATGAAATCGCCGGCCCGTGAAGGCGACAGCGACGAGGGCGGCTCCGCTGTCGCGGACTGCTCGGTGCTCGGACTCATGACACAGACCCTACGGCCCGCCACTGACAGTGGTCCGCATACCATCGACGCAAACCCCTCGCACGCAGGATGATCGGTGCGTAACCGAGGGACGAATCCGAACCGAAAGGACACCGTGGAGAAGAGCGGCGACGGCGGACGCCCGCAGTCCGGCGCAGGGGGAGCAGACCACGGCGCCGCGCCCGGAAGCAACACGCCCCAGCGCAGGGATGAGGCCGGCGGCGGCCTGCTCATGGGCCGCATCTTCGGCGTGCCCGTGTACGTCGCGCCCAGCTGGTTCCTGGTCGCCGCACTGATCACCTGGGTCTTCGGCGGCCAGCTCGACCGGGTCCTGCCGGAACTCGGCACCGCACGGTACCTCGTGTCCCTCTTCTTCGCCGTGGCCTTCTACGCTTCCGTGCTGGTCCACGAACTGGCCCACACCGTCGCGGCCCTGCGGTTCGGACTGCCGGTCCGCCGGATCCAGCTCCAGTTCTTCGGAGGCGTCTCCGAGATCGAGAAGGAGTGCGAGACCCCGGGCCGCGAATTCGTCCTCGCCTTCGTCGGGCCGCTCCTCTCGCTGGCTCTCGCCGGTGTCTTCTACCTCGGCATGCAGGCCGTCGAACCGGGCACCGTCCCCGGCGTCCTGCTGGCCGGCCTGATGATCTCCAACCTCATCGTCGCGGTGTTCAACCTGCTGCCCGGTCTCCCGCTGGACGGCGGCCGGATGCTCCGTGCCGTCGTCTGGAAGATCACCGGGAAGCCGATGAGCGGAACCGTCGCGGCCGCCTGGGTCGGCCGGGCCCTCGCCGTCTCCGTCCTCATCGGACTGCCCCTGCTGACCCACAGCGGAGCCTTCGGCAACGCCACCGACGGCATGGACGGCATGGACACCGTGATGGACGCGCTGCTCGCCGCCATCCTCGCCGCCATCATCTGGACCGGAGCCGGAAGCAGTCTGCGCATGGCCCGGCTGCGCGAACACCTCCCCGAGCTCCGCGCCCGCACCCTCACCCGCCGCGCCGTCCCCGTCACCGCCGACACCCCTCTCTCCGAGGCGCTGCGCCGCGCCAACGAGTCCGGTGCCCGGGCGCTCGTGGTCGTCGACGGCCAGGGCAGCCCCATTGCCCTCGTACGCGAGGCGGCCATCGCCGGAGTCCCCGAGCACCGCCGCCCCTGGGTCGCGGTCAGCGATCTCGCACAGGAGCTCACCGACGGCATGAAGGTCTCCGCGGAACTCGCCGGCGAACCCCTCCTGGAGTCGCTCCGCGCCACCCCCGCGACCGAGTACCTCGTCGTGGAGGAGACGGGTGAGATCTACGGCGTCCTCTCCGCTGCCGACGTCGAACGCGCCTTCGTCGCCGCCATGGCCCGCCCGTCCTGAGCGCCCCGGAAAGCCGGTACCCTGGTCACATGTCCGAACCGACCGGTGCCGCCCGCCGTCGCGGGCCCTTCAAGGTCGGGGACCAGGTCCAGCTCACCGACCCCAAGGGACGCCACTACACGTTCACGCTCGAGGCCGGGAAGAACTTCCACACCCACAAGGGTTCCTTCCCCCACGACGAGCTGATCGGCGCTCCCGAGGGCAGTGTTGTCCGTACCACGGGAAACGTCGCCTATCTCGCGCTGCGTCCCCTGCTCCCCGACTACGTCCTGTCCATGCCCCGCGGCGCCGCCGTGGTCTACCCCAAGGACGCGGGGCAGATCCTGGCCTTCGCCGACATCTTCCCCGGCGCGCGCGTCGTGGAAGCCGGTGTGGGATCGGGTTCGCTCAGCAGCTTCCTGCTGAGGGCGATCGGCGACCAGGGCATGCTGCACTCCTACGAGCGCCGCGCGGACTTCGCCGATATCGCCCAGCAGAACGTCGAACGCTACTTCGGCGGACCGCACCCCGCCTGGCAGCTGACCGTCGGCGACCTCCAGGACAACCTGACGGACACCGACGTCGACCGCGTGATCCTGGACATGCTCGCGCCCTGGGAGTGCCTGGACGCCGTGTCCAAGGCCCTGGTTCCCGGCGGCATCCTGTGCTGCTACGTGGCGACCACCACCCAGCTGGCGCGGACGGTCGAGTCCATCCGCGAGATCGGTTGCTTCGCCGAGCCGCAGCCCTGGGAGTCCATGATCCGGAACTGGCACGTGGAGGGCCTCGCCGTCCGGCCCGACCACCGGATGATCGGACACACCGGGTTCCTCGTCACGGCCCGCCGTCTCGCTGACGGTGTCGAGCCCCCGCTGCGCCGCCGCCGCCCCGCCAAGGGCGCCTACGGCGAGGACTACGAGGGCCCGAACAAGGACTGACCCCCGCAAGACGTGCGAACCGCCGCCCAGTTCCCCGGACAGACCGGGAACTGGGCGGCGGCGTCTTCGTCTTGGCATCACGGAAAACGCACGGACCCCGGCGTTCCGGCGCCCTGTGACCTGCGGCACGATGCTGCCCTCTCCCTCCCGCGGATTCCCGTCGGCACATCACGTCACAGGAGACAGTTCGCGTGCACAACTCCGCCGTCCCGGACCTCGCGCACACCCACGCCCGCCCGGTGCACTGGCTGGCGACCGCGGCCGCGATGGCCGCGGTGGTCGCCGCGGCGGGTCTCCTGGACCCTGCCCGGGCGACGGCGACCAACCAGGCCGGGAGCAGGACGGCCCAGGGCGCACCGGCGCCCGCCGCCCCCGACCCGGCGCGTGCGAGCTTTCCGCTGGACTGCGCGGGGGCGGGCACCACGGTGGACCGCAAGGCGTCGGGAGACCTGGACGGCGACGGGCGGCCCGAGTCGGTGGCCGCGGTGCGCTGCGTGTCCGGATCCGGCACTCCGCCGCACGGCGTCTACGTGCTCACGGCGTCCCCCGGGGCGGGCTCCGCGGGGCGGGTGGTGGCGACGCTCGTCGACCCGGGGGAGCGGCTCAGCGTCTCGGGCCTGGCGGTCCGCGGCGGTGTGGTCGCCGCGACGATGCTCGGGTACTCGTCCCCGGACGTTCCGCGGTGCTGCCCGGACGAGGAGCAGCAGATCAATTGGCGGTGGCGCAACGGGAAGTTCATCCGGAGCACCGCCGCCGGCCCCCAGGGCGGCCGAGCGGTCACCCCAGGGTCATGATTCGGTCACTCCGCGTCGGGACCGTAGACCTCGATTTTGTCCGAAACGCGGCGTACGTGGATGCAGTCGCCGGGACATTCCTTCGCCGAGTCGATGACGTCGACCAGGAGGGGGAGCGGGACCGGGGTGGTGGCGCCCGGCTCCTGGAGGAGTTCGTCTTCGGCGCTCTTCACATAAGCCAGACCGTCGATGTCCAGCTCGAAGACCTCGGGCGCGTACTGGGCGCAGATGCCGTCGCCGGTGCACAGGTCCTGGTCGATCCACACCTCGAGCGCGTCACCGGACGCGACACCGTCGCCGGTGGGTGCCTCGTGCTGCACGGTCATGTCTCCTGCCGTTTCCTGCGCGCTTGAACCAATTGAAGCCAGCCCTGACGGGTGTTGACCGATTCGACGATACAACCGCCCGCTTTCCGATGTTGATGGGTGGGTATTCCCCAGGCACGGGGGACTACGCAAGGGTGAAGATCGGACACGCCCCGACAGTCTTTGTGATCTAGGGGTTTCAATCGGCACCCACGCAGGTAGGGTCTGGAAGCGTCCAGCTCCCCTTGGAGGAGGTGAGGACCGTGGCAGCCCACGACGACGACATCAACCGCGGCATCCGGCCGGGTCGGGGGTCCGATGACCCTGCCGGTCAGATCGCCTATCTTGAGCAGGAAATCGCCGTCCTGCGGCGCAAGCTCGCCGACTCTCCGCGGCACACGAGGATTCTCGAGGAGCGGATCGTCGAGCTGCAGACCAACCTGGCCGGCGTGTCCGCTCAGAACGAGCGGCTCGCCAACACTCTCCGCGAGGCCCGGGACCAGATCGTGGCCCTCAAGGAAGAGGTCGACCGGCTCGCCCAGCCGCCGGCCGGCTTCGGTGTCTTCCTGCAGGCCAACGAGGACGGCACCGCGGACATCTTCACCGGGGGCCGCAAACTCCGGGTGAACGTCAGTCCCGGCGTCGAGCTCGACGAGCTGCGGCGCGGCCAGGAGGTCATGCTCAACGAGGCCCTCAACGTGGTCGAGGCCATGGAGTTCGAGCGCACCGGCGAGATCGTCACCCTCAAGGAGATCCTCGAGGACGGCGAGCGTGCCCTGGTCCTCGGGCACACCGACGAGGAGCGGGTGGTGCGGCTCGCGGAGCCGCTGCTGGAGGCGACCATCCGCCCCGGCGACGCCCTGCTGCTCGAGACCCGTTCCGGCTACGTCTACGAGGTCATCCCGAAGAGCGAGGTCGAGGAACTCGTCCTCGAAGAGGTCCCGGACGTCGACTACTCCAAGATCGGCGGCCTGGGCAACCAGATCGAGCTGATCCGCGACGCGGTCGAGCTCCCGTACCTCTACCCCGACCTCTTCAAGGAGCACGAACTGCGGCCGCCCAAGGGCATCCTGCTCTACGGCCCGCCCGGCTGCGGCAAGACGCTGATCGCCAAGGCCGTCGCCAACTCCCTTGCCAAGAAGGTGGCCGAGGTCACCGGCCAGCCCGCGGGGAAGAGCTACTTCCTCAACATCAAGGGTCCCGAACTCCTCAACAAGTACGTCGGTGAGACCGAGCGGCACATCCGCCTCGTCTTCCAGCGCGCCCGGGAGAAGGCCGGCGAGGGCACCCCCGTCATCGTCTTCTTCGACGAGATGGAGTCCCTCTTCCGCACCCGGGGCTCGGGTGTCAGCTCGGACGTGGAGAACACGATCGTCCCGCAGCTGCTCGCCGAGATCGACGGTGTGGAGGGGCTGGAGAACGTCATCGTCATCGGCGCCTCCAACCGCGAGGACATGATCGACCCCGCCATCCTGCGGCCGGGCCGGCTCGATGTGAAGATCAAGATCGAGCGTCCGGACGCCGAGGCGGCCAAGGACATCTTCGCGAAGTACCTCACGGAGACCCTCCCGCTGCACGCCGACGACCTCGCCGAGCACCAGGGCAGCGCCGAGGCCACGGTCCACGGCATGATCCAGTCGGTCGTCGAGCAGATGTACGCGGAAACCGAGGAGAACCGCTTCCTCGAGGTCACGTACGCGAACGGCGACAAGGAAGTCCTCTACTTCAAGGACTTCAACTCCGGAGCGATGATCCAGAACATCGTCGACCGGGCCAAGAAGATGGCGATCAAGGCCTTCCTCGACCACAACCAGAAGGGTCTGCGGGTCTCCCACCTGCTCGCGGCATGCGTCGACGAGTTCAAGGAGAACGAGGACCTGCCCAACACCACCAACCCGGACGACTGGGCCAGGATCTCCGGAAAGAAGGGCGAGCGGATCGTCTACATCCGCACCCTCGTCACCGGAAAGCAGGGCGCGGACACCGGACGCTCCATCGACACGGTGGCGAACACCGGTCAGTACCTGTAGATCGCAGACCGGCTGCGGATGCCCGGCTGGGTATCCGCAGCCGCTGCTTTCCGCAGATCCACGAGCACACCGAGCAATGACCGAATTGATCTCCCCACCAGCGCAGAGGCGTTCTAGGCTCTTCGGTACCGCCGTGTTGCGCAGTGCGGGGACGGGCACCGCACACGCATCGGAGCACCGCGGTACTTGAGCGCCGCCCCCGCGCGGGGGCGCCGCCGGGCAAGGAGGGCCGCATGACCGTACGGCGAGTAATGGGAATCGAGACGGAGTACGGGATCTCCGTCCCCGGCCACCCGAACGCCAATGCCATGCTCACCTCGTCCCAGATCGTCAACGCCTACGCGGCGGCGATGCACCGGGCGCGGCGTGCCCGCTGGGACTTCGAGGAGGAGAACCCGCTGCGGGACGCCCGGGGCTTCGACCTCGCCCGCGAGGTGGCCGACTCCAGCCAGCTCACGGACGAGGACATCGGTCTGGCCAACGTCATCCTGACCAATGGCGCGCGGCTCTACGTCGACCACGCGCACCCCGAGTACAGCGCTCCCGAGGTCACCAATCCCCGTGACGCCGTCCTGTGGGACAAGGCGGGGGAGCGGATCATGGCGGAGGCCGCGGAGCGGGCCGCCCAGCTGCCGGGCGCCCAGCCCATCCACCTGTACAAGAACAACACCGACAACAAGGGTGCGTCCTACGGCACGCACGAGAACTACCTGATGAAGCGGGAGACCCCCTTCTCGGAGATCGTGCGCCATCTGACCCCGTTCTTCGTGAGCCGCCAGGTCTTCGCGGGTGCCGGCCGGGTGGGCATCGGCCAGGACGGCCACGAGCACGGCTTCCAGATCAGTCAGCGCGCCGACTACTTCGAGGTCGAGGTCGGTCTGGAGACCACGCTGAAGCGGCCCATCATCAACACCAGGGACGAGCCGCACGCCGACGCCGAGAAGTACCGCAGACTCCATGTGATCATCGGGGACGCCAACCTCTCCGAGATCTCGACCTACCTCAAGCTGGGCACGACCGCCCTGGTCCTGTCCATGATCGAGGACAACTTCATCACCGTCGACCTGGCCGTCGAGCAGCCGGTCCGCACCCTGCACCAGGTCTCGCACGATCCCGGTCTGCAGCGCCTGGTCACACTGCGCAGCGGCCGGTCGCTCACCGCGGTGCAGCTGCAGATGGAGTACTTCGAGCTGGCCCGCAAGTACGTCGACGAACGCTTCGGCGACGACGCGGACGAGCAGACCAAGGACGTGCTCATGCGCTGGGAGGACGTCCTCGGCAGGCTGGAGACCGATCCGATGAGTCTGGCGGGGGAGCTGGACTGGATCGCCAAGCGGGAGATCCTGGAGGGCTACCGGCGTCGCGACGGGCTCGACTGGGACGCCGCGCGGCTGCACCTGGTCGACCTCCAGTACGCCGACGTACGGCCCGAGAAGGGCCTGTACAACCGTCTGGTGGCGCGCGGGAAGATGAAGCGGCTGCTGGACGAGTCCGCGGTGGAGCGGGCCGAGACCAAGCCCCCGGAGGACACCAGGGCCTATTTCCGGGGCCGCTGCCTGGAGCAGTACGCGGACGACGTGGCCGCCGCGTCCTGGGACTCGGTGATCTTCGATCTGCCGGGCCGGGACTCGCTCCAGCGGGTCCCCACGCTGGAGCCGCTGCGCGGTACGCGCAACCACGTCAAGGAACTGCTGGACCGCTGCCGCACGGCCGCGGACCTGGTCCGGGTGCTCTCGGGCGGCTGAAAGTGCCGGCGTCCGGGAATCATGGGGATGAGCCCCGGACGTTGAGGAAAGTGCGGGGCCGAAGTCAGACCCTGCTTGTAGGGTCTGATCTTGACTGATCCAGATCACGTCAGGGCAAACCGAGCGGGGTGAGGGACATGGCGACCAAGGACACCGGCGGCGGCCAGCAGAAGGCCACACGTTCCACCGAGAGTGCCGAGGAGCAGGCGCAGGAGGCGCAGGCTTCCGAGGACCTCAAGGAGCGCCAGGAGAAGCTTTCCGACGACGTCGACTCCGTGCTGGACGAGATCGACGACGTCCTCGAGGAGAACGCCGAGGACTTCGTACGATCGTTCGTACAAAAGGGCGGACAGTAGCCCTCCGGGACGTTCGTCCCGGAGGTGCCCCAGTCGTTCGTCCCGGTACCGCCGGTGCCGGGACGGATGACCGGCGCGGGCCCGGGTAGGGTCCGTGCACAGTTTGCAAGATCGGCCCGGCCTCGCGGAGGCGGGCCGCCGCCTATCCGGAAGGAAACGCGTGGAAGCCAACACTCGCAGCACCGGGCGTCTACCGGCTGCCTTCCTGACGCCGGGCTCGTCCTCGTTCATGGACTTCCTGTCGGACCATGCGCCCGAGCTGCTGCCCGGCAAGCGGGTGCTGCCGCCCGTGCAGGGCGTCGTCGAGGCGCCGCACGGTACGACCATCGTGGCAGCGACCTACCCCGGCGGTGTGGTGCTCGCCGGTGACCGCAGGGCGACGATGGGCAACATGATCGCGCAGCGGGACATCGAGAAGGTGTTCCCGGCCGACGAGTACTCGGCCGTCGGCATCGCCGGCACGGCGGGCCTCGCCGTGGAGATGGTGAAACTCTTCCAGCTGGAGCTGGAGCACTTCGAGAAGGTGGAGGGCGCCCAGCTCTCCCTGGAGGGCAAGGCCAACCGGCTCTCCACCATGATCCGCAGCAATCTGGGCATGGCCATGCAGGGCCTGGCCGTGGTCCCGCTGTTCGCGGGCTACGACCTGGACCGGGAGAAGGGCCGGATCTTCTCCTACGACGTGACGGGCGGCCGCTCCGAGGAGAAGGGCTACGCCGCCACCGGCTCGGGCTCGATCTTCGCCCGTGGTTCGTTGAAGAAGCTGTACCGCGAGGACCTGACCGAGGAGCAGGCCACGACTCTGGTCGTGCAGGCACTGTACGACGCCGCAGACGACGACTCGGCGACCGGCGGCCCGGACCTGGCCCGCCGTATCTATCCGATCGTCACCGTCATCAACGACGAGGGCTTCCGGAAGCTGACCGAGGAGCAGGCCGCGGAGATCGCCGGCGCCATCCACCAGCAGCGGATGGAGCAGCCCGACGGCCCCCGAGCCTCCCTGCTGTGACCGGAAACCGCTCGCCACTGACAGAAAGGGACGGATAGCCGGTGTCGACGCCGTTCTACGTTTCACCCCAGCAAGCGATGGCCGACCGGGCCGAGTACGCCCGCAAGGGCATCGCGCGTGGTCGCAGCCTGGTCGTGCTGCAGTACGCCGACGGCATTGTGTTCGTCGGCGAGAACCCGTCCCGTGCCCTGCACAAGTTCAGCGAGATCTACGACCGCATCGGTTTCGCCGCGGCCGGCAAGTACAACGAGTACGAGAACCTCCGCATCGGCGGTGTGCGCTACGCGGATCTGCGCGGATACACCTACGACCGCGACGACGTGACGGCCCGTGGGCTCGCGAACGTCTATGCGCAGACCCTGGGAACGATCTTCTCCAGTGTGGGGGAGAAGCCCTACGAGGTCGAGCTGGTCGTCGCCGAGGTGGGGGCCACCCCGGAGTCGGACCAGATCTACCGGCTGCCGCACGACGGCTCGATCGTGGACGAGCACGGATCGGTCGCGGTCGGCGGGAACGCCGAGCAGATCAGCTCCTTCCTCGACCAGCGGCACCGGGACGGCATGACCCTCGCCGAGGCACTGAAGCTGGCCGTCCAGGCCCTCTCGCGGGACACCAACGGCAGCGAGCGGGAGATCCCCGCCGAACGCCTGGAGGTGGCGGTCCTGGACCGCACCCGCCCGCAGCAGCGCAAGTTCAAGCGGATCGTGGGACGTCAGCTGTCGCGGCTGCTGCAGACCGAGGACGCGGCCTCGGCGCCCACCGAAGTGCCCTCGGACTCCGAGGAAGAGTAGGGGCTGTCCGACCCGATCCACCGGACACCCCCTAGCCGCTCCGCGCACGGACACACCGACGCCCCGGCCGCCGATGACGGTGGACCCGGGGCGTCGGCGTCGTTCCGGGGCGGCGATCCCTTCGTACCCGGGCGGGCGGCGCCGGACGGGCCGGGCCCGGACCTGATCCGCCGGACGTCCCCAGGGGGTCTCCGGTGGATCATGGCCGGGCCCGGCCCGCCTGGCACCGCGGTTTGCGGCGTCGTCACCGGTCGCCGATGCTCCGCACGGACTCCCTCCATCTCCCCTGGCTTCGGCGGGGGACCCCCATCCTCCGCCTTGCAATCCACGGCACCAGACGACCCGGGCTATCCGCCCCTGTCCCACCCGGACCCCCCTAGGCCCGCGGCGGGGCCGTGGAGCCACGGACGACCAAGTGGACGCGCAGGGTTCCGGTGTCCGGTGCGCGGCCCTCCAGGACCGCGAGGAGGGCCGTCATGCCGTGCTCGCCCACCAGCTCCGCGGGCAGTCCCACCGTCGTCAGCTCCGGTTCGACGGCGGTGGCGAGGGACAGGTCGTCGAAACCCGTCACGGACACGTCCTCCGGCACGCGCAGGCCCAGCCTCCGCACCGCCTTGCAGGCGCCGGCGGCGAGGACGTCGTCGTCGCAGATCAGTGCCGTGGGGCGGGAGCCCGTCGGGGCGGCGGACAGGGCCCGCTCCACGGCTTCCCTGGCGGCGTCCACGCTCATCAACGTCGGGACGGTCCGCAGGCTCGCCTCGGGGGTGCCGCGCAGCGTCTCGGCCATCGCCCGTGCCCGGACGTCGAAGGTCCATGACGGAACCGCCGAGGCGAGGTGCAGGAAGCGCCGGTGGCCCAGTCCGAGCAGATGCTCCGTCACCTGGCGCATGCCGTCGGCGAGATCGACGTTCACATGGGCGGCGGCAACCGTGTCGGAGGGATCGCTGTCCAGCATGACCAGCGGCAGGTCGGTGCCGCGGATGGCGGCCAGGGCCTGGGACGCCATGGAGGACGCGATGACCCCGTCCAGGGCTGATCGGGCCGACGCGAAGGGGTCCCGGGCCGGGCCGACACCTTCGGGCGAGGGGTAGAGGACCACGCCGAAGCCGTGCTCTGCGGCAACCCTCGCCGCTCCCATGTAGACGCGGGCGAAGAACTCGTTGGTGAGCGCCGGCACCACCAGCAGGGCCGTACGGGTCCGGCCCGTCCTCAGGTTGCGGGCCGCGAGATTGGGCCGGTAGCCCAGGTCGCCGGCGGTCCGCCGCACCAGCTCCGCGGTGCGTTCGGACACCCGGCCGCGCCACTTGTCCCCGAGTACCAGGGACACCGTCGCCTGCGACACCCCCGCGGCCCGTGCCACGTCCCGGCTCGTCGGACGGCTCACGGCCGGCTCGGGGCTGGTGGTCACCGGTTGTCACCTCTCGCTGTCGATGCGGTCGCCCCCGCACGCGGTGCCACTCCTCGCCGGGTGGACCGGGGGACTCGCCACATGGTACGTATGACGGAGGAAGTTATACGTAACACTCGCGAAGCGCTCAGGGAGTCGGCATGGCCGCGGGTTACACCGAGATCCTCCGGACCCGGCATGCGGCGCGGCTCCTGGCCGGCACACTGGTCGGCCGACTGCCCAATGCCACCGCCGCCGTCGCGATCGTGCTCTTCGTACGGGCGCAAGGCGGCAGCTACTCCCTGGCCGGCGCCCTGACCGCGGTGTACGGCCTCTCGAACGCCGTCGGCCAGCCACTGCTCGGGCGTGCTGTCGACCTGCGCGGCCAGCCGCGGGTGATGCTGCCCGCGGCCGTCGTGTCGGCCCTCGGCATGGCTCTGCTCGCGGTGACCGGCATCGGGAACCTCACGGTCGCCTACGCCGCCGTGCTCGTCGCAGGGCTGTTCACGCCGCCCCTGGAGGGCGGGCTGCGGGCGCTGTGGCCCTCGGTGCTGCGCCGTGCGGACCAGGTCCATACCGCGTACGCCATGGACGCCGTCGCCCAGGAGATCATGTTCACCGTGGGCCCGCTGCTCGTCACGCTCGGGGTTTCCCTGCGGTCGGAGGCCGCGGCGCTGCTCGTGATCAACGTGCTCGGCATCCTCGGTGCCCTCTCCGTGGTGCTGTCCGCCCCCTCTCGTGCCTGGCGGTCGGCGCCGCGCGAGGCCCACTGGCTCGGCGCCCTGCGCTCGCCCGGGCTGCTGTCCCTGCTGGCCTCCTTCTTCTTCGTCGGCCTCTCCCTCGGCGCGATCACCGTGGCTGCCTCCGCCTACGCCGACGACCGCGGCGACGCCTCCGTCTACGGCTGGCTGATGGCCGCGAACGGCCTGGGCGCCCTCCTGGGCGGCGTGGCCTACGGGGCGCGCCAGTGGCAGGGCGCCCCCGAGAAGCGCCTGCGGGTGCTGGTGGCCCTGCTCGCCGCCGGGTATCTGCCGCTCGCCCTCACGCCGGGCCTGCCGGCGATGGCCGCCCTCGCGGTGCTCTCGGGCGTCTTCCTGGCCCCCTCCCTGGCTTGCGTGTTCATCGTGGTGGACCGGCACGCGCCGCGCGGCACCGTGACCGAGGCGTTCTCCTGGCTGGTCACGGCCTTCGGCGTGGGTGCCGCCCTCGGCACGGCGGCCGCCGGCCCCGCCGTCGAATTCGGCGGGACGGCCACGGGCTTCGCCGTGGCCGGCGGCGGAGGTGTGACCGCATTCCTGGTATTGCTGGCCACCGCGCGCGCCCTCGGCGGTCCCGGCCGCACCGAGCGGATCGCGGAAGTTGGCGAAAACGATCGGAGCGGGGTGGGCGAACCCGGTTTCAGCTCAGGGCATCAGGCGTAATGTTCTGTCATGGACCGCCGCATTTTCGGGCTGGAGAACGAGTACGGCGTCACGTGCACGTTCAGGGGACAGCGCCGACTGTCTCCTGACGAAGTGGCGCGCTACCTCTTCCGCCGTGTCGTGTCATGGGGCCGCAGCAGCAATGTCTTCCTGCGGAACGGCGCCCGCCTCTACCTCGACGTGGGTTCGCATCCGGAATACGCAACTCCCGAGTGCGACAACGTGACCGAATTGGTCACCCACGACAAGGCCGGCGAGCGCATCCTCGAAGGCTTGCTCGTAGACGCAGAACGTCGCCTCCACGAGGAAGGAATCGCGGGCGACGTCTACCTCTTCAAGAACAACACCGACTCGGCGGGAAACTCCTACGGCTGCCACGAGAACTACCTCGTCGCGCGGCACGGAGAATTCTCCCGGCTCGCGGACATCCTCATCCCCTTCCTGGTCACCCGCCAGCTCCTGTGCGGTGCGGGCAAGGTGCTGCAGACGCCGCGCGGCGCCGTCTACTGCGTGAGCCAGCGCGCCGAGCACATCTGGGAGGGCGTCAGCTCCGCCACCACCCGCTCGCGCCCCATCATCAACACCCGGGACGAACCGCACGCCGACGCCGAGCGCTATCGCAGGCTCCACGTCATCGTCGGTGACTCCAACATGTCCGAGACCACCATGCTCCTCAAGGTGGGCGCCACCGACCTCGTCCTGCGCATGATCGAGGCGGGCACGGTGATGCGCGACCTCACTCTGGAGAACCCGATCCGCGCGATCCGCGAGGTCAGTCACGACATCACGGGCCAGCGCAAGGTACGGCTGGCCAGTGGACGGGAGGCCTCCGCCCTGGAGGTCCAGCAGGAGTACTACGACAAGGCCGTGGACTTCTGCGAGAGGCGCGGCATCCGCACCGGCACGGTCGAGCGGGTCCTGGAGCTGTGGGGCCGTACCCTCGAGGCGATCCACGAGGAGGAGCTCGACCGGATCGCCACCGAGATCGACTGGGTCATGAAGTACCAGCTCATCGAGCGGTACCGGGCCAAGCACAACATGACGATGTCTCACCCCAGGGTGGCCCAGATAGACCTCGCCTACCACGACATCCACCGCCGCCGAGGGCTCTACTACCTGCTGGAGAAGAGGGGCCAGGCCGCGAGGATCTGCAACGATCTGAAGATCTTCGAGGGCAAGTCGGTGCCCCCGCAGACGACCCGCGCCCGGCTCCGCGGCGACTTCATCCGACGCGCGCAGGAGCAGCGGCGGGACTTCACCGTCGACTGGGTGCACCTGAAGCTCAACGACCAGGCGCAGCGCACGGTCCTGTGCAAGGACCCGTTCCGTTCGGTCGACGACCGGGTGGAGAAGCTGATCGCCGGAATGTGACGCGCGCCGGGAGTGCCTCCCGGCCGGACCGGCGATGTGCCCCGTGACGGCCGACGACGGCTCCCTGCCTCCCCGGAGGCCGGGGGCCGTCCGCGCGTGGCGCTGCGCGCCCGTAGTGCGGCTTTTCCTTGCGGAGTCCCCTTCACGCCGTAGAGTGGCGGCCATTGCCCATGGCCTCGACTCCCAGTTGGACTGATGAACTACAACACCAAGCGACGTATCGCCTCTCTGCTGGCCGTGCCCGTCCTGCTGTTCACCGCCGCGTGTGGGTCGGACTCCGACGAGTCGTCCGGCGGCGTGGCCGAGGTCAAGGGGAAGTTCGGTGAGAAGCCCGAGATCTCCGTGGCCAAGGACGCCAAGCCCGCCGGCAAGACCGTGACCGAGACGGTCATCGCGGGCAAGGGGACGGAGGCCAAGAAGGGCGACTTCGTCCGCGTGGACTGGACCGTCCGCAAGTGGAACGACGACGCCGACCTCGGCGGCACGTGGTCCGCGCCGGGCGGCGAGAAGCAGCCCCACCGGCAGCCCGTGGAGCGCCTGGGCGAGCCCAGCCAGCAGCTGCCCGCCAAGGTCCTGGACGCCGTGGCCGGCAAGAAGGCCGGCAGCCGGGTGCTGATCCAGGGCACCGCCGGCGATCTCGTCGGCCAGGGCCTGAACCCGCAGTCCGGGATCACCGAGAAGGACACGCTGATCTGGGTCGTCGATCTGGACGGCGCCGCCTCCGTCGACGCCAAGGGTGAGGTGAAGGGCCAGCAGGCGCCCCCCGCGCCCGGTATGCCGACGGTGAAGGCCGAGGGGCAGAAGGCCGCCACGATCACGATCCCGAAGGGCGAGAAGCCTCCGACCGAGCTGAAGGAGCAGGTGCTGATCAAGGGCACCGGCCCGAAGGTCGAGGCGGGCCAGGGCCTGATCGGCCAGTACACCGGTGTGAAGTGGGAGGACGGGAAGAAGTTCGACTCCTCCTGGGACCACGGCGGCGCCACCGCCTTCCAGATCGGCACCGGATCCGTCGTCCAGGGCTGGGACAAGGGCCTGGTCGGCAAGAACGTCGGGGACCGCGTCCTGCTGGTGATCCCGCCGTCCCTCGCCTACGGCGCCGACCCGACCAGCCAGCTCTCGAAGAACACGCTGGTCTTCGTCGTGGACATCCTCGGAGCGGTCTGACCGCGGATCTGTGAGACTGTCCGGGTTGCACGCAACATCACAAGGAGCATTTCTGTGAGCATCGACAAGCCCGAGATCGACTTCCCGGGCGGCGAGCCGCCGGCCGACCTGGAGATCAAGGACATCTGGGAGGGCGACGGCCCCGAGGCCAAGGCCGGCGACTTCGTCTCCGTCCACTACGTGGGCGTGGCCTTCTCCAGTGGCGAGGAGTTCGACGCCTCCTGGAACCGCGGTACGCCGCTGAAGTTCCAGCTCGGTGTCGGCCAGGTCATCCAGGGCTGGGACAAGGGTGTGCAGGGCATGAAGGTCGGCGGCCGCCGACAGCTGATCATCCCGCCCCACCTGGCGTACGGCGACCGCGGTGCCGGCAGTGCGATCAAGCCGGGCGAGACCCTGATCTTCGTCTGCGACCTCGTCGCGGTCTGATCGATTCGCGTCCGGCGTCCGTACTCCGGCGCGGACGCACCACGAGGGCCCGTGCCTCCCGCACGGGCCCTCGGCTTTTCCCACGACACCCCGGAGCGGTACGGTCAGCGGGCGGGAAGCGATACGAGCAGAAGAGGTGTAGGGCGTCGATGGCCATTGCCAAGGCCGAGCGGTTGATGAATCTGGCGCTGTGTCTGCTCGAGACGCGCCGCCCGCTGAGCAAGCGTGAGCTCCGTGGCTCCATCGAGGCCTACATGGAAGCCGGTTCGGACGACTCGTTCAACCGGATGTTCGAGCGGGACAAGGACGATCTGCGCGAACTCGGCCTGGTCATCGAGACCGTGGAGAACCTCGAAGGTGAAACCGGCTACCTGGCCCGCCGGGACTCCAACCGCCTCCCGCCCATCGAGTTCGACGCCGAGGAGGCCGCGGCCCTGGGGCTGGCCGCCAAGGTCTGGCAGCAGGCCCGGCTCGCCGGAGCCGCGAGCGGCGCCCTGCAGAAGCTCCGCGCCGCCGGCATGCCCGAGGCCGACGAGCCGTACGCCGACGGCCCGCACAGCGCCCTCGAACCGCGCATTCCGGTCCACGAGGTGGCCTTCGAGCCCCTGATGCTCGCCTGCCGCGACCGGCGTCCCGTCGTGTTCGACTACCGCAAGTCCAACGCCGTGCGCGCCGAGTCCCGCCATGTCGAGCCCTGGACCCTGGAATGCTGGCGGGGCCACTGGTACCTCGCCGGCTGGGACCGGGAACGCGGCGCCGAGCGCGTCTTCCGGCTCTCCCGGATCACCGGCCGGGTACGTTCCCGGGCCGGTGCCTTCACCGCACCTGTCCCGGACGTCGTCACGGTCCGCGAGACCGTGGAGACCTGGGCGGGTGAGACCGCGACCCGGTCCGCCGTGATCCGGCTGCGCTCCGGAGCGGGCTACCCGCTGCGCGCCCGCGCCACCTCGACACGGGAGGTCGGGGACGGCTGGGACGAACTGGAGATCCCGTACGGCCACGGCCTCGACGCCTGGCTCGTGGAGTTCGGCCCCGACGTCGTTGTGCGGGAACCCGCCGATCTGCGGGCCGACGTACTGGACCGGCTGCGCGCCGTGGCCGAGGACTGAGGGGGACGGGAAAGACCATGGCTGCGAACGCCATCGACCAGACCAGGCGGATGCTCTCCCTGGTGACCTATCTGCGCGAGCGCCCCGGCGCCCGCGTCGGTGACGTCGCCCGCGCCTTCGGCATCACCGAGGACGAGCTGATCTCCGACCTCGACGTGCTGCCCATGTGCGGAACCAGCTTCCGGGGCGGCGATCTGCTGGACATCGACACCGACGGTGACCGTATCTGGTGGCACAACCCGGACGCGGTCGGTACCAGCACCGGGGAGCCGCTACGGCTCGCCGCCGACGAGGCCACCGCGCTGCTCGTGGCGGCCCGCGCCGTCGCCACCCTGCCCGGACTGCGCGAGAGCGACCGGCAGGCCCTGGTCCGCGCCACCGCCAAACTGGAGGCCGCCGCCGGCGAGGCCGCCGGCGCCAGTTCACGCCTCTCCGTCACCTTCGAATCCGAAGGCGGAGTGTTCGCCGAGGTCGACCGGGCCATATCGGAACGCCGGCGGCTGTGGCTGCGCTACTACTCCCCGGCCCGTGACGAGCTCACCGAACGCGAGGTCGACCCCATCCGGCTCTTCGCCGTCGGCCACACCTACATGGAGGCGTGGTGCCGCACCTCCGAGGCGCGGCGCACCTTCCGGCTCGACCGGGTCGCCGAGATCAGGATCCTCGACGAGCCGTCCGCACCACCGGAGATCGAACTCAGGGACCTCTCCGCCGGGCTCGTGCAGCCCTCCGCGGAGGACCCCGAGGTGATCGTCGAAGTCGGCCCCGGCGGACGCTGGGTCGCCGAGTACTACCCGCACGACACCGCCGAGGAGCTGCCCGACGGCGGCTTGCGGATCGCCCTGCGCACCCCCGACCCGGCCTCGCTCCGCCGCCTCGCGCTGCGGCTCGGCCGGGACGGGCGCATCGTGTCCCCGAGCGCGCTCGCGGACAGCGCGCGGCAGGCGGCCCGCGAGGCGCTCGCCGCGTACGAGCGCGCGGACACCGCGGAAGCCACCGGGCAGAACCGGAACTCGGACGCCACCGGACACAGCCAGAACTGAGGGGAATCGCGAATCATGTCGCCCATGCCCGGACTGTCCGCCTCCGTGGCTCCCGTCCTCTTCAAGGCGGCCTGCCCGGACTGCCGCGCCCGCTTCGAGCTCGCTGCCGGAGCCCTGCGCCTGGCGATCGGTGCCAGCAGCCGCACCACCTTCTACTCGTTCACCTGCCCCGAGTGCGGTTCGGCGGTCCGCAAACCGGCCGGTGACCGCATCGTCGAACTGCTCACCGGGGGCGGCGTGCGGACGCTGCGCCTCCACTCCACCGTCTAGGCTCGGTCCATGCTCTGGCCCATGATCGCGATTGCTCTGGGATTCTGCGGAATCGCCGTTCTCGGCGTCCTGGCCGTGCGGGTCTTCCTCGAGGCCCAGCGGCTCGGCCGCCAGGTGGCGCGCGCCGCGGAACGCATCAACGACGCCGCCGAGGACCTGGACCGCGCGGCGGAATCCCTGGCGCGCACCGGCAGCTCCCTGAGGTAGGGCAGCTCGGGCCGAGCGGTGCCTGAAGGCGGCCGACTCGGAGGTACGCTGATGTTCCGGCGCAGGTGGGATCACATGCGCCGCAAACGGGAGTATGCACGGGCATTGCCCGGCGTTCACCCCTGCGCGTTACGATCGCAGACGGCTGGGCTTTCGGACCGGGTTCCTTGTTCGGCCGACCGCCCGACCCCCATGCCGCCTCGGTGAGAAGGTAGACATTCATGTTCCGACAGATCGGCCCCCTCGAGATCTCTCTGATCCTCCTCGTCGTCGTGCTGCTCTTCGGTGCCAAGAAGCTCCCGGAGATGGCGCGCTCGCTGGGCAAGTCCGCCCGCATCCTCAAGAGCGAGGCCAAGGCGATGAAGTCCGAGGGGCAGCAGCCCGCTTCCGAGCAGCCGGCCGACCAGGCCGCGGCCCCGCGCACCATCCAGGCTGCGCCCGGTGACGTGACGAGCGCCCGTCCGGTGACCGAGCCCACCGACACCGCCAAGCGCTGACCCCAGGGGCCGCCGTTCGCGGTCTGCCCGACGAGATGAGGACGTGGGTTGCCCAAGCTTGCCCGCAGTAAGAAGGAGAAGGACCCCGAGGGGCGGATGCCTCTCGTGGAGCATCTTCGCGAGCTCCGCAACCGCCTCGCGAAGGCGATGCTCGCGATCATCATCGCGTCCGTCGTCGCCGCCTTCTACAGCCAGGACTTGATGCGCATCCTGGCCTCACCGGTCCACGCCTGTGAGAAGGGTGTCCTCGAGACCGGCGGCAAGTGCGCCACCATCGTCTACACCGACCTGCTGTCGCCGTTCACCACCACGGTGAAGGTGGTGCTCATGGCGGGCATCATCGCGTCCTGCCCGGTGTGGCTCTACCAGCTGTGGGCCTTCGTGGCACCCGGTCTGCACAAGCACGAGCGCAAGTACACGTACCTGTTCGCCGCCCTGGCCGTCCCGCTGTTCTTCGCGGGCGCGTACGTCGCGTTCCTGATCATGCCGGTGAGCATGAGCGTGCTGCTGAGCATCACACCGGACACTGCGGCGAACTTCCTCGAAGTGGACAAGATCCTGGACTTCGCCGTCCGGATGGTACTGATCTTCGGATTCTCCTTCGAGCTGCCGCTGATCCTGATCATGCTGAACTTCGCCGGGATCGTGACCGGCCGACGCATGGCCGGCTGGTGGCGGGGCGTGGTCATGGGCATCTTCGTCTTCGGGGCGATCGCCACACCGTCCACCGACCCCCTGGGCATGATCGCTCTCGCCGGGCCGATCATCGTTCTGTACTTCATCGCGGTCGGCGTGGCGCTCCTCAACGACAAGCGCCGCAGGCGGAACGACCCCGACGCCGAGCTGAGCGACGACGAGGCCTCCGAGCTGGATCTCACCCCGGCGGCGATCGGCGAGGTCAGTGCCGTCGCACCGGCCCGCGCGCTCCCGGAGCAGGCCTCCGGCAACGACGCCCGCACCGGAACCGGCCGGGTCAACGGCTACGACGACGTCACCTGAGAAACGCGGGAACCCGCGAGCCGCGCCTCCCGGAGGCACGAAGCACAGGAAGGGCCGGACACCCGAAGGAGGCGTCCGGCCCTTCCGTGCTCCCGCGCTGTCGGGTCCTTCCGTGCTGCCCGGCCGGCGTCGACCGAGCGGCGGAGATCGTCGATCAGGGGCGGGTGAGGATAAAGATCGCGCCGACTGTCGGAGGGGACGGGTAGTCTCGAAGACAAGATGACCGAGGACCTCTCACCAGCTGAGGCGTACGCCGCCGCCCGGCTTCGCGCCGCAGAGCAGGCCACTGCTCTCGCACCCTTCCGCGAGCTCTACGACTTCGAACTGGACCCGTTCCAGATAGAGGCGTGCAAGGCCCTGGAGGCCGGAAAGGGCGTGCTCGTCGCGGCCCCCACCGGCTCGGGCAAGACCATCGTCGGCGAGTTCGCCGTGCACCTGGCCCTCACCGAGGGCCGCAAGTGCTTCTACACCACGCCCATCAAGGCGCTGTCCAACCAGAAGTACACCGACCTGGTCCGGCGGTACGGGCACGAGAAGGTCGGCCTGCTCACCGGGGACAACAGCGTCAACTCCGAGGCCCCCGTGGTCGTCATGACCACCGAGGTCCTGCGCAACATGCTGTACGCCGGGTCCCAGACCCTGCGCGGCCTCGCCTACGTGGTGATGGACGAGGTGCACTACCTCTCCGACCGCTTCCGGGGCGCCGTCTGGGAGGAAGTGATCATTCACCTCCCCGAGTCGGTCACGCTGGTCTCCCTCTCCGCGACGGTCTCCAACGCGGAGGAGTTCGGTGACTGGCTGGACACCGTGCGTGGTGACACCGAGGTGATCGTCGCCGAGGAGCGCCCGGTGCCCCTCTGGCAGCACGTGCTGGCCGGACGCCGGATGTACGACCTGTTCGAGGAGTCCACCGACCACGGCGGGCGCGGCGGCGCCCGCCGCGAGGTCAACCCGGACCTGCTGCGCATGGCCCGGATGGAGAACAGCCGCACGACCTACAACCCCAGGGACCGGCGCCGGGGGAAGATGGTCCGCGAGGCCGACCGCGAGCGCGAGCGCCGGCAGCGCAGCCGCATCTGGACCCCCGGCCGCCCCGAGGTCATCGAGCGTCTCGACGCCGCCGGACTGCTGCCGGCCATCACCTTCATCTTCAGCCGCGCCGCCTGTGAGGCGGCCGTGCAGCAGTGCCTGCAGGCCGGGCTGCGGCTCAACGACGACACCGCCCGGGCCCGTGTCCGTGAGATCGTCGAGACCCGCACCGTGGCCATTCCCCGGGAGGACCTGCACGTCCTCGGGTACTACGAGTGGCTGGAGGGCCTGGAGCGGGGAATCGCCGCCCACCACGCGGGCATGCTGCCGACGTTCAAGGAAGTCGTCGAGGAGCTCTTCGTCCGCGGTCTCGTCAAGGCGGTGTTCGCCACCGAGACGCTGGCGCTCGGCATCAACATGCCCGCACGCTCGGTGGTGTTGGAGAAGCTCGTCAAGTGGAACGGCGAACAGCACGCCGACATCACCCCCGGCGAGTACACCCAGCTCACCGGCCGGGCCGGACGACGCGGCATCGACGTCGAGGGCCATGCCGTGGTGCTCTGGCAGCGCGGGATGGACCCCGGCGCCCTCGCGGGCCTCGCCGGCACCCGTACGTACCCGCTGCGTTCCAGCTTCAAGCCGTCGTACAACATGGCCGTGAACCTGGTCGACCAGTTCGGCCGGCACCGGTCCCGTGAGCTGCTGGAGACGTCCTTCGCGCAGTTCCAGGCCGACCGGTCGGTGGTCGGCATATCGCGCCAGGTCCAGCGCAACGAAGAGGGCCTCGCTGGCTACAAGGAGTCCATGACCTGCCACCTGGGCGACTTCGAGGAGTACGCGCGACTGCGCCGGGAGCTCAAGGACCGCGAGACCGAACTGGCCAAGCAGGGCGCCGTGCAGCGCAGGGCCCAGGCCGCCGCCTCGCTGGAGAAGCTCAAGCCGGGCGACGTCATCCATGTGCCGACGGGCAAGTTCGCCGGTCTGGCACTGGTCCTCGATCCGGGACTGCCCGCCGGACGGTCCAACGGTCACCGGGGCTTCGAACACCACGACGGTCCGCGGCCGTTGGTCCTCACCGCCGAACGCCAGGTCAAGAGGCTCGCCTCGATCGACTTCCCGGTGCCGGTCGAGGCCCTTGAGCGGATGCGTATCCCCAAGTCGTTCAATCCGCGGAGCCCGCAGTCCCGGCGCGACCTGGCGTCCGCGCTGCGCACCAAGGCGGGGCACATCGTTCCGGAGCGGCACCGCAGACAGCGCTCTGCGGCCGCCGACGACCGTGAGCTCTCCAGGCTGCGGGCCGAGCTGCGCGCCCACCCCTGCCACGGCTGCGACGAGCGCGAGGACCACGCCCGCTGGGCCGAGCGCTACCACCGGCTGCGCCGCGACACCCGGCAGCTGGAGCGGCGCATCGAGGGCCGCACCAACACTATCGCGCGCACCTTCGACCGGATCGTCGCGCTGCTCACCGAGCTCGACTATCTCCGCGGCGACGAGGTCACCGAGCACGGAAAGCGGCTCGCCCGCCTCTACGGCGAACTCGACCTGCTGGCCAGTGAATGCCTGCGCGAGGGCGTCTGGGAGGACCTGAAGCCGGCCGAACTGGCCGCCTGTGCCTCGGCTCTGGTGTACGAGGCGCGGCAGGCCGACGACGCCCTTCCGCCCAAGGTGCCCGGGGGCCGGGTCAAGGCCGCGCTCGGCGAGATGGTCCGTATCTGGGGCCGTCTGGACGCCCTGGAGGAGGAGCACAGGATCAACCAGGCGGAGGGCGTCGGCCAGCGCGAGCCCGACCTCGGCTTCGCCTGGGCGGCTTATCTGTGGGCCTCCGACAAGAGCCTCGACGAGGTGCTCGGCGAGGCCGACATGCCGGCCGGCGACTTCGTCCGCTGGTGCAAGCAGGTCATCGACGTGCTGAGCCAGATCGCGATGGCGGCCCCCGCCGAGGGCAGCACGGTGCCGCGGAACTCCCGCAAGGCGATCGACGCGCTGCTGCGCGGAGTGGTCGCGTACAGCTCGGTCGGCTGACCGAACGCCCGGGTGGCCCGGCCGGTCTTCCGGCCGGGCCGCACTGCTTGTGCACAACCGGCTTGATCGCCACCGGAGTTTTCCACAGGGGTGGCCGTCGGTCGTCGGTTTCCGTTTCGATGGGTGTGTGCGCGGGGGCGCATGACGCCACCGGCGTCGGCAGGGGAGGGGAGACCACCATGACCACGCAGTTCACCTCGGCGGCCGCCGGGAAATCGGGGAACGGGACGGTGCCGGGGCCACGGGGCGTGCCCGTGCTCGGCAACCTGACCGAGTTCGGCAAGGACCCGCTGGCCTTCTTCGAGAGGCTGCGCGATCGCGGGGACAGGGTGCGATGGCACTTCGGCCCCAAACCCTCGCTGTTCCTCGCCGATCCGCAGCACATCGGCGAGTTGCTCGTCGAGATCGAGCGCACCTTCGACCAGCCCGACCTGGGGGTCGCCCTTCGCACCCTGCTGGGCAACGGCGTGGTCGTCGCCCGTGGGGCCGACTGGCGGCGCAAGCGGTCACTGGTGCAGCCCTCGGTCCGGCCCAAGCAGGTCCGGGCCTACGCGGCGACGATGGCCGGCTGCAGCACGGAGCTCGCCGGGCGGTGGCGCGACGGGGATCGCGTCGACATCAAGAGGGAGATGGCCGAGCTCACCCAGCGGATCGCGGTACGCACCATCTTCGGGGCGGACACCGACGCCGACGCCGAGGCGATCGGCCGCGCTCTGGACGTGGCCCAGCAGGAGATCGGTGCGGAGTTCAGCGGGATCGGTGCCCTGTTGCCCGACTGGGTGCCGACCCCGGGGCGGGCCCGGGTCCGCCGGGCGACCGCGGTGATCGACGCCCAGGTCGCAAGGATCGTCGCCAGGCACCGCGGCGGCGACACCGAACGGCCGGACCTGCTGAGCCGGCTGCTTGCCGCACGTGACGACACGGGCAGCCGTCTCTCGGACCGCGAGATACGCGACGAGACCGTCACGCTCTACATCGGGGGTCACGAGACGACCAGCAGCACCCTGGTGTGGGCCTGGTATCTGCTCGCCCGGAACCCGCGGGCCAGGGTGGCACTCGCCGAGGAACTCGACCGGGTGCTGGACGGCCGGGATCCCGTGTTCGAGGACTACGCGCAGCTGACCTTCACCCAGGCCGTGGTGAAGGAGACCCTGCGGCTCTATCCGACCATCTGGTTGCTGACCGGTGTGGCGAAGGAGGGTGCGACGATCGGGGGCGAGCCGGTCGCACCGGGCACGAGGGTGTGGACCAGCCAGTGGGCGACGCATCGCGATCCGCGGTGGTTCCCCGAGCCGGAAGGCTTCCGGCCCGATCGCTGGGCCGAGGGCGCCGAGGAGATACCCGAGTACGCGTGGTTCCCGTTCGGCGGCGGCCCGCGGGTCTGTCTGGGGACGCGGTTCGCGATGGTCGAGGCGGTGCTCGTCCTGGCGGTTCTGGCACGGCGCTTCGAACTGGACGTCGATCCCGGCGAGATACGGCCCGTGCCGGCGCTCACCCTGCAGCCGGACCGTCCGGTGCTGGCGACCGTCCGGGAGCGCCGTTCCGTCGACGCCGCCTAGAAGACTGATGAAGATGTTGGGTTCTGGCCCCGCCGGGTCAGTGGCGGGGCCAGACTTGTTGTCGTGGTGCAAGGGGAGTGGGTCGGGGAGA
>NZ_JBVICA010000036.1:0-42191 GCF_055573115.1 Streptomyces sp. NPDC030222 | reverse complement strand
TCACCCGGCGCCGCACCCGGGGCGGGACGGCCGACGCAGCCCGTCGGTACGGGCCGCCTCAGTGGTCTCCCCGGACCTCCGCCCAGGCAGCCGGGCCGTAGACCACCTCGAGGCGGTGGCGTTCGGTGACCCGGCCGTGGTCGTCCCTGGAGTGGATGTGGGCGTGGACGAGCAGGGCGCCGCTCTCCCGGAGTTCGTACAGGTACTGGCTTGCTCCCCTCTCCGAATGCTCGTCCTGCCACACGACGGGTTCCGACTCGCCGATGAGCCTGATCAGAACAGTCATGCCCCGAATCTAGGCCAGCAGGCCCGCGGCGGCCCGCTACACGTCGGCCGACTCACGGGGCTGTTCGGGGACGAAAGGGGAAGAGGGAATCCGGAATCACCCGACAGGGGCGCGCCCCGGCCGGGATGGGGTCCGGCCGGGGCGCTGGGGGAGGATGGACCAGGGGGTCACTTGTAGGCGGCGAACGCCTTGGTGAAGGCCAGCGGCTCCTGGAGGACGGAGCTGCAGGTGGCGTCGGCGGAGTTCTTCGCCCCGCCCGGGCACTGCTTGTCACGGGTGCCGGACCACATGGCGAGCCACCCGATGCCCTTCTCCTCGGCGAAGCGCACCAGCTGCGTGGCGTCCTCGACCGTGAAGATCTCGGTGACGACGTCGTTCACGCCGATCATCGGGGTGACGGCGACGGTCTTCCACGCGTCGGCGTCGGAGAGCCCCAGCACGCCCTTGATCTGCGCCTGGGTCGCGGTCGCCGCCTGGACGGCGTAGGTGCCCATGTCGCCGCTGTACGCCGGTCCGTAGTCCATCGCCATGATGTTGACGGCGTCGATGCGCACACCGTTCTTCCTTGCGTCGGCGAGCAGGTCGACACCCGGCTGGGTGAGGCCCTCGGGCATCACCGGCAGGGTGAACGACACGTCCAGGCCGGGGTGCGACTTCTGGAGCCGGGCGATGGCCTGCGCGCGGCGGGAGTTGGCGGCGGTGTCCGGCAGCGCCGCGCCCTCGATGTCGAAGTCGACCTTGGTGAGCTTGTACTGGTCGACGACCTTGCCGTAGGCGGCGGCCAGGTCCGCGGCGGACGAGCAGTTCAGCGCGAGCTCGTGGCCGGCCGCGCCGCCGAAGGAGACCCGGACGTCACCGCCCTTGGCGCGCAGGGCGCCGATCTGGGAGGCGACGCGGTCGCTCGCCAGGTCGGTGACACCGCCCCACAGCGGGGCACAGGACCCGCCGGAGGTGATGAACGCGAGGTTGAACTCCTTGACCCCGGTCTTCGCGGCGGTGTCCAGCAGGTCGAACGCCGGGTAGAGGGAGGTGTCGACGTACGGGGCGAACTTCGCCGGGCCCGGTGTGCCCGGTGCGGTGGGGGTGGGCGCGGGCGTGCCCGTCGGGGGCTGGGTCGGGCCGGGCGTGGCCGTGGGGGGCTTGGTCGCCGTCGGCGCGGGGGCGGTCGGCGTCGGGGTGGCCGGGGTGGTGGGCTGCTCGGTCGGCCGGCCGGTGGGGGCGGGGGTGGCGCCGCCCTCCGCGGAGCACTTGGCCTTGTTGATGAGGCAGCCGGCCGGGTCGCCCGCCTTGCCGCTCGCGGCGGTGACGAAGCCGACGGTGACCGATGCACCGGCCGCGAGCCGCTTGTTCCAGGCGGCCGGCTTCACCGTGACGTGCTGTCCGGAGACGGTGTGCTCGCCGTTCCACAGCGAACTGATCCGGGTGCCCGCCGGCAGGTCGAATTCGAGCGTCCAGTCCGCGAGGCTCCTTCCGCTGCCGTTGGTGACGACGTACTGGCCGGTGTAGCCGCTGTCCCAGCTGCTGGTCCGGGTGTAGACGGCGCCGGGGCCGGCGGCCTGGGCGGTGCCGGTGAGCACGAACGCCGCGCCGCCGACGACCGCTGCCGCCGCCACCGAGCCGATGGCCTTGGTCCTCGTGCTCGCCCTGCGCCGATGGGTGTTGCTCATCGCATGCCTGCCTCTGGGGTTCCGTGAGTGGGGGTGCGGCAGCACGCTAGCGAGCCGGAATCGGACAAACGGCCGTATCGGGACGCGGGTTGAGGTTCTTAGGGTGCGCTTAAGGACGCCATCGGGAGCGATTAATGGTCGAGACCACTCACGCTCGCCGCGGCGGTTGCGGGAGTCCCGCGACGGCGGCGCAGAGTGCCCCGGCGGCCACGGCGGGCGGGCCGCCCTGCGCCGCCCCGCGCGCCGAGGCCGATCCAGATCCTGACCTCGGTGCCACCGAGCACGGACCGTCCGATGCGCACGTCGCCGCCGGTCGACTCGGCGACCCGGCGGACGATGTCGAGGCCCAGCCCGGTCGAGCCGGGCCGCCCGTCGGTGTTGCCACGGGCCAGCGCCGCGTCCGGGTCCGCGATGCCCTCCCCCGCGTCCGAGACGAGGACGATCACCGCGTCGTCGGCGTTGTGGACGTCCACCGCGAACGCCGTGCCCTCGGGGGTGTGCCGGAACACATTGCCGAGGAGCGCGTCCAGCGCCGCGGCCAACTCGGGCCGGGCGACGGGGATGTGCACGGGGCTGTCCACGCCCGCGAGCCGCACGTCGCGGCCCTGGTCCTCGGCCAGCGCCGACCAGAAGGCCATCCGGTCGCGGATCACCTCGGAGACGTCGCAGCCGGCACCGGCCCCGGTGGTCCGGGTCTGCGGCTTGGACTGCCGCGCGGTCCTGATGATGGTGTCGACCTCGCGCTCCAGCTGCTCCACGGCCGCCCGGGTCTGCTCCGCGGCGGGGCCCTCGCCGAGCGAGGCCGCGTTGAGCCGCAGCACGGTCAGCGGGGTGCGGAGCCGGTGCGAGAGGTCGGCGGCGAGCTCCCGTTCGTTGGCGAGGAGCTGGACGACCTGGTCGGCCATGGCGTTGAAGGCGACGGCGGCCGACCGGAGTTCGGTCGGGCCCTCCTCGGGGACGCGCGCGCCGAGGTGGCCCTCGCCCAGGTCGTGGGCGGCTCCGGCGAGCCGCTGGGCGGGCTGGACCATCCGGACGCCGAGGCGGTCGGCGACGGCCACCGAGCCGAAGACCAGCGCGACACCGACGGCGGCGAGGACCAGCCAGGCCGTGGTCACGCCGTTGGTGACCTCGCCCTCGGGCACGTACACCTCGACGACGGCGATCGCGCCGGTGCTCAGCGCGGTGGGCTGGAGCAGCACGGACCCGCCGTCCACCTCGGCGATGGTGGCCCGGCCCAGTTCCCTGGTGGTGCGCAGGTCCTTCGCGGCGGCCCGGCTCCGGCCGATCTCCCGCTCCACGCCGGACGACGCGGCGCCGGACGACGCGCTGCCGGACGACACGGTGCTGCCGGACGGTCTGGTGCCGGACGCCCCGTCGTCGCCCGGCACGTGCACGGCCATCCGGCCCGCGGCGCCGGCCTGGGTGGAGGCCATGGCGCGTTCCAGCTGGTCGCGGTCCGTGGTGATGGAGAGGGTGGGGCCGATCGCGGCGGCCTGCCGCTCGGCGTTGGAGAAGGCCCGGTCCCCGGCCATCTCCTTCACCACGAGCGCGAGCGGCACCGCGAAGGCGACCACGACCATGGCGGTGACGGCCAGACAGACGCGGACCAGGGCCCATCTCATGCGAGCGTCCCGTTCGGCGGTTCGAGCTTCACCCCGACGCCGCGCAGGGTGTGCAGATAGCGGGGCCGGGCCGCGGTCTCGCCCAGTTTCCGCCGCAGCCACGACAGATGGACGTCGATGGTCTGGTCGTCGCCATAGCTCTGCTGCCACACCTCGGCGAGCAGCTCCTTGCGGGCCACCACGACACCGGGCCGGCCCGCGAGGAAGGCGAGGAGGTCGAACTCCCTCCGAGTCAGGTCGAGTTGTACGCCGTCGAGTTCCGCCTGCCGGCGCAGCGGGTCGATGGACAGTCCGCCGACCCGGATGACCCGGGAGGGCGGTTCGGCCCCGGCCGAGGCGCGCGCCCGGCGCAGCACGGCGGTCATCCTCGCCGAGAGGTGCTCCACCGAGAAGGGCTTGGTGAGGTAGTCGTCGGCGCCGTCGTTGAGCAGCCGGACGATCTCCGCCTCGTCGTCCCGTGCGGTGGCGATGATCACCGGTACGTCGGTGATGCCGCGCAGCATCTTCAGGGCCTCCGACCCGTCCAGGTCGGGCAGGCCCAGATCCAGGACCACGACGTCGAAACGGAAATGGGCGACCTCGCGCAGCGCCTCCAGGGCCGTACCGACGCTCCGCACCGTGTGGGAGGCCTCGGTCAGGTGCCGGATGAGGGCGGAGCGCACGAACTGGTCGTCCTCGACCACGAGCACACTTGCCATGGGCGGCACCGTACGCCATTCGGGGGACCCTTGGCCCGGGGCGGGAGGAGCCCGGGGCGGCCGCACGCATCCCGGGCCCCCACGCGACACGGGAGTGGCGGGTGGTGCACTATGGCCCGGATGCGGAAGGGACTCATCCACGGCCTCGCGTGGTCGCTCGCCACCGGAGCGGCGGTCACGCTGTCCTGGTGGGGCGTGCACACGGTGATGGCCGGTACGGTGTACGACCCCCCGCGGGCGCTGCCCATTCCCGCAGGACGGCAGACCACACAGGGCGGCCGTCCGGCCGCCTCGTCGACCCATGAGTCCACCGCCACGAGGACGCCGACGCCCGGCGGTTCCCCGTCCGGTACCGCATCCGGCTCCGCGTCCACACCGCCGTCCGGAGCAGACGGACCGGACAGGAATGCCGACTCCCCCGCACCGGCATCCTCCCGTTCGCCGGTGAAGCCGCCGTCGGCCGCCGCCTCGGGCCAGGTGAAGAGCTACACCGTCGCGGGCGGCCTGGTCGCGTTCGACATCGGGCCCGCCTCGGCCGAACTCGTCTCGGCCACACCGGACTCGGGCTGGCAGATGCAGGTGTGGAAGCAGACCGAGTGGATCCGTGTGACGTTCAGCAAGGACGGCCGGGAGTCGGACGTCTTCTGCACATGGAACGACCATCCGCCGATGGTGAAGACCGAGGAACGCTGACACCGTCGCGCACCGCCGGGACCGGCCGGCCGGCGGGCGTCACCGGGAGACGGACGGCGGGCGTCACCGGAAGACAGCCGGCGGGCGTCACCGGAAGACGGACGGCGGCGGGGCGGGCGAGGGCCGCGCGGCGGCGTCGGTGACCGGGGCCGCGCCGCCGGTGAAGTCGATGAGGGCACGGCCGTGTTCGACGCGGCCCGGATGGGGGTCGCCGGCGACGAGGCGGGTCAGTTCGGGCACCGGCAGCGGGCGGGCGCAGGCCAGCAGCACCGCGTTGCCGAAGCGGCGGCCGCGGAGTACCGCCGGGTCGGAGACCAGGGCGAGTTCGGGGAAGACGGCGGCGGCCGTGGCGATCTGGCCGCGCAGGTGCGCGAGCGGCGGCCCGTCCGCGAGGTTCGCCGCGTACCAGCCGTCGGGGCGCAGCACCCGGCGTATCTCCGTGAGGAACTCGGTGCTGGTCAGATGGGCGGGCGTACGGGCACCGCCGAACACGTCGGCGACGATCAGGTCGGCCCAGCCGTCCGGGACCCGGGTCAGGCCTGCACGGGCGTCCGCGGTCCGCACCCGGACGCGCGCGCCGGGGTCCAGCGGCAGATGGGCCCGGACGAAGCGCACCAGCCCCCGGTCCACCTCGACGACCTGCTGCGTGGACCGGGGACGGGTCGCCGCTATGTAGCGGGCCAGGGTGAACGCGCCGCCGCCCAGGTGCACGGCGTTCAACGGCTGCCGGGGCGGGGCGGCGAGATCGGCGATGTGCCCGAGCCGCCGCTGGTACTCGAAGGTGAGCGCGGCGGGGTCGTCGAGGTCCACGTGGGACTGCGGCGCGCCGTCGATCAGCAGTGTCCAGCCGCGCGACCGGTCGGGGTCCGGTACCAGCTCGGCGGTACCGCCGTCCACCTGCTCGACGACCGTCTCGGGGGTTGTACGCCCGCGCCGCCTGCTGCTCTTCGCCACCACCTCATTATCGACGCCGACCGCGCTCGGTCGCACAGTCGTGCGGCCAGGGCTCACGCAAGGGCGGGTGGCGGCGGACGTCCGTGGGGAGGTACTCGGGGATGCGGGCGCGGACGCCCGTGGGGACGTACTGCGGGCACGGACGTCCTACGGGTACGCGGCCGGACGCGGACGCTCCGGAGCGTGGACCCGTCGCCACGCGTCAGCGGCAGCTGTCCGCGGCCTCGATCAGGCGGGCCGCCTCGTCCAGCGCGGCGCGCAGCGCGGCCGGGTCGGTGACCGGGACGTCGTCGGCGCCGGGCGGCAGGAGCCACCCGCCGCCGGGCGCGGGGGGTACGGCGGGGCCCGGGTCGCCGGGGAGGGCGATCCCGCGTCCGTCCGTGCGGGTGCAGGCACTGCCCGGCACGTCCCAGGCTGCCGCGGTGCCCGGCGGCACGAGGAAGCCGAGGGTGTCGCCGCCGTCGTGCAGCACCGGGCCCATGGCGTCGGGGGCGGCTCCGCGGCGCATGATGTCGACCGCCTCCAGGCCCTGGCGGGCGGGCACGGTGACCAGGTCGAGCGGTTCTGGCGCCCCGGGCGGCGCGCACGGGACGCCGAAGTCCCGGGCGGTCCGGTGCTCGCGGGCGGTTGTCGCAGTGAGGTCCATTCCGGTGTTCAACAAGGCGAACCCTCCTCGTCTCCGCAGGGTTCAACGCCCGTCGCCGTCAAGGGCTACGGCGGCACGCCGCTGAAAAGGATGGCAGTTCATGGCAGATCGCGGCCGAGATATCCGGTTTATTACCAAACTTCAGGTGAGAGGCCCGGGACAGCCGGTACTTTCGTGCACCGCCGGAGCCACCGTGCGTTCCGGCTGCACCAACCGCCAGAGAGGGTTGGCCATGGCGTCGTCACCAGCGCAATACCGGCCGACGGAGCCGAACCGGATGTTCCGGCAGCTCAGGGGACAGCGTTCGCCCGGCGAGTTCGCGGCCGCGGTCCGCAGGGCCGCACGCGAGATCGGCGAGCAGGTCGCCTGCGACGCCCGGTACGTCGGGCGGGTGGAGGCCGGCGAGATCCGCTGCCCCAACTACGCGTACGAGCGGGTGTTCCGGCACATGTTCCCCGGCCTGACGCTGACGGACCTGGGTTTCTCGGCGCGGGAGGCGGTGCGCGGCCGGGGGGCGCGTACGGCTGCCGGACCGACGACACCACCCGACCCGCCCCAGAACGACGAGGAGAGCGACGTGCTGCGTCGCGCATTCATGACGAGCGGCACCGCCACCATGGCGGCCGTCTCGCTCGGGCTCGGCCCCGGCCCCGTCCGGCGCACCGGCGACGCGGAGGTCTCCGCCGTCGAGGAAGCCGTACGGAAGATCCGTCTGCTCGACGACCGGCACGGGGCGGACGGCCTGTACCAGCGGGCCGCCCAGCCGCTGCGCGCCGCGTACGCGCTGCTCGACTCGGCCGACGCCACCCGCCGCGCCGTCGCCGACCGGCTCCATGCGAGCGTCGGTGAACTCTCCATCTCGGTGGGCTGGCTGGCGCACGACTCCGGGCGGCTGGACGACGCGCGCTCCCACTACGCGGAGGCGCTCGCCACCGCGCGTATGTCCGGGGACACCGCACTGGAGGCGCACGCCTTCTGCAACACCTCGTTCCTCGCGCGCGACACGGGCCGTCCCCGCGAAGCGGTGCGTGCCGCCCAGGCCGGTCAGCGCGCGGCACGCCGCCTGGGCTCGTCCCGGCTGCTGTCCCTCCTCGCGCTGCGCGAGGCAGGGGGCTGGGCGGGGCTCGGCGACCGCACGGCCTGCGAACAGGCCCTCGCTCGGGGCAAGGACCTCTTCGACCGGGGGCCGGGCACGGACGACCCGGAGTGGATGAGCTTCTTCCTGAGGGCCGAACTCCACATGCTGGAGGCCCAGTGCCGGTCGCTGCTCGGCGACTGGCCCCTCGCGGCGCGCCACGCCGGGCGCGCCGTGGCCCTCCAGGACCGTCACTTCGCCCGCAATCTCGCCCTCTACCGCGCGCAGTTGGCCGACGGTCTGGCCCGCGCCGGCGCACCCGACGAGGCCGCGGCGGCCGGCCACAAGGTGATGGACCTCATGGGCGAGGTGAGATCGGCGCGGATCGAATCGATGCTCACCGACACCGTACGGATGCTCCTCCCCCATCGCCGTGCGGCGGGTGTCTCCGAATTCCTGGACCGTCACGAATCGGCGTTCCGCCTGGTGTGAGGAGTCCGTGGGCGTGCCGCCCGTTTTCGGTCCCCTGTCGCCAGGAGGACAAAGCACCGGATCGCGCCCGAGCAGGGGTGATGAAAGGGAATGGGATGAGGCCACCGGAAAGGATCCGTCACGGAGGACCAGGACCCTCCGCCGGTGGCCCCTTCGTGCCGGCGAGCAGCCGAGGCGTGGGGTCTCGGCTGCTCGCCTCTCATGCGTCCGGTTACTTCGTGGCAACCGCGCGGAGTGTTCCCGCGGTGGTCACCTGGAACTCACCGAATGCCGACGTCCCGTCCGAGAACTGGACGAAGATGCGGGTCCCGGCCAGGTCGAGCACCCTGACGCCGGCGTTCGGCGAACCCGTGAAGTCGGGGTCGACGCCCGAGAACGCCACCTGCTCACCGGGGTCGAACCCGGTGAAGCTGGCGACCACGACCTCGGTGTCGACACCGGCGGTGCTCGTGAGGGTCGCGGGGCCGGAGAAGGTGCCCATGCTGTCCCAGGTCACGGGGAACTTGGCGGTGCGGCCGCTGAGGCCCACCTGCTGGACCTGCGAGCTGCTCGCGTTCTGGAGCACGAGGTTGATGGAGAACGAGTTCAGCGGGCCGGGGAACGAGGCCACGACTTCTTCTGCCATGGTGCGGTCTCCTTTTCTGGAATGGAGCGGCCACGCCGGACCGGTAAGGCGCTTCGGAACGTCGCGCATACCGTGATGCACGACGAAACGAATTCCGGCTGAACTCCGGGAGTACAGCCCGAATACCTCATCCGTCGCTGCGAGCAGCAATACCGGCGTTTCGGTGTTTTTACGATGCACCTACCTACTGCTCGGCATCTAGAGCCGGGACCGCCCCAAAGGAGGCGAAGCAGCTTCAGAGCTGACGACGCGCCACGTGCAACACATCCCCTTCACTGCACCATTGCGCCGTTTCACCGGACCGCCGGAAGGGAATTCCTCACCCGACAGGGATAATCGACTTATATGAATTCACTGGGGTCGAATGCGCCGGGGGCTCATGAAGGCCGCCAGGAGACACGGTGGTCCGACCAGTGCTCCCAGGTGGAGAGCATCGCCTCCCACCCGTCCGGGAACGTGACCGTCACGCCCAACTGGACCGGCTCCGTGGAGGGATGGTCGTCGAGCAGGTCCGCGACCCCCGCCCGGCACACCACGATGCAGGCGTGCCGATGCCGGGACGCCAGCACGCACAGTCGGCCGGTCTCCAGGTGGAACGCCGTGGCGTCCGGCCGTCCGGACAGCGGATGGAGGACGACCGTCACATCGAACTCACGGCCCTGGAGACGGTTCGCCGTGTCGACGGCGACACCGGTCACCCCCATCCCGGCCAGCGCGGCCCGTACCGCCGCGGCCTGGTCACGGTGGGCGGTGCCGACCGCGATACGGTCCGGGGTCAGCGGCACGGGCTCCGGGGCCCGCTCGGAGACGGTGAGCCCGCCCCGGTCGAGCAGCCGGCGCACGACGAGAGCGACCGCCCCCACCGCCTCGGGGTCGGTGCGCGGCGTACGGCGGGCCGGCAGCTCCAGCAGCCCCCAGCCCGACTCGGCGGCCTCGTCGAGAACCCGGTCCGGCCCCGAACCGTCGGACGGCGCACCGAAGGAGAGCCGGCGGTCCTGGCGCCCGGTGCCGCTGCGGAACGGCGAGTACGGGTAGAACGCGTCGGACACGAGCGGTGCGGCCGAGGCGGGCAGCCGCCAGGACACCGGCAGCCGGTGCTGCGGCAGTTCGGGGTTGTGCGCGAGCAGTGTGGAGACCGCACTGGCCGACGGGTCGTAGGACAGGCCCGCCCACTGCTCGGCCCCGACCACCGCGAACGGGTCCAGCTGCCCAGGATCGCCGACGAACAGAGCCCGCTCGAACAGCCCGGCGACGGCGAGCAACGCGTCCGAACGCATCTGGTACGCCTCGTCGACGATCGCGTGCCGCCACGGCTCGACGCCCTGGACATGGGCCCACTTCGCGGCCGTCGAGATGACCACGTCCAGCCCGGCGAGGTCCGCTGCCTTCGCCGACTTGCGGACGTTCGGCAGTCCGTCCAGCGCCTTGTCGTACGGATCGCTGTCGCTGCTGTGCAACCGCCCCACCGGCAGCTCCGGCTCCTTCTCGGCGAGCCGCAGCACCAGATCGTCCACCTGTGCGTTCGTCTGCGCGACCACCATCAGCGGACGTCCCGCCGCGGCCAGTTCCGTCGCCGCCCGGACCACGAGCGTCGACTTCCCGGCCCCCGGCGGGGAATCCACCACGACTCCCCGGTGCGCCCCGTGCAGGGTGTCGTCCAGGATCGCCGCGGTGGCCCGGCCGGCCTCGGCGCCGGGATCGAACACGGGCGTCGTCACAGGTAGTCCTCCTCGGTCTGCGGGTCCGGGCGGGTCTGGCGCTCGTCGTCGGCGTCCCGGGGACCGCCGTGCGTCCACGGGGTCTGCTCCGGGTCGGGGAGCCGGGGGCCGCCACGCTGCTCGTGCTCGAACAGGGTGAAGCAGACCCGGTCGCCCTTCTCCGGTACCGAGCCCTCGGCCGGTTCCTTCCCGCGGCCCATCCGGTCGGTGAGCCGGAGCACGATCGCGCCGTCCTCCGCGTGCTCCACGAACTCCGCCGACTGCGGCCTGCCGTCGAGGGAGCGGTAGACCTTCGTCCCCTCGCCGAGGTGAGGGCTGTCGTCGGTGACGACGGTGACCAGCGGGCGCGGCGTGGGGCGCTTCGACTCGCTGTAGGCCATGACGACCTCGGTCACCTCGCCGGCGAAGGCCTCCCCGGACAGTCTGCGGCCCGCCATGACCAGCGGGTCGTCCAGCGCCTCCTGCGCGTCGAGCCGGGCCTGGGCGGTCTCCCGCGAGGCGAGCTTCTGTGCGGCGGCCACCGCGTCGTCGATCCGGGGCTGCGGGGGCTCCCCCGCCCTCACCCGGTCGCGGTGGCCGGTGAACGACCAGCGGTCCGGTGTCCAGCGCTCCTCGGCACGTGCGGCCTCCGGAAGGGCCCGCAGCAGGTCGAGGGCGTGCCACACCGCGTCCCAGGCGGGCCGCATCCGGCTCTCCAGCAGGGCCCGGATCTCCTGTTCGGCCGAGCCGAGCGCGGCGAGCCCCCGGTCCGCGTCCAGGCCGTCCTCGGCGGCGGCGAGCGCACTGCGTGCCCGGTCGTACCGCTCGATGGCCGGCGCGAGCAGCTTGTTGTCGAACGCCGGGTCGGTCGCGGGGCCCGCAGGCGGGCAGAGCAGCTGCCCCTCGGCGTCCCGGGCCAGTTCGGCGCGCAGCGCGGCCTCGGCGCCCGACGTGCCGTCCTCCGGGTCGATCCAGGCGAGCAGCGCGCCGAGGTGCTGGTCCTCCAGGGTGGACTGGCCCGTCGCCCAGTGCCGGTTCAGCAGATCCGTCACGGCCATCAGCAGCGACGAGCCGGGAACGCGGGCCCGCTCGCCGTAATGGGTCAGCCAGCGGCCGAGCAGCGGGACCCTGGGGGGTGCCGGGTGCGGTGTGTCCGGGTCCTGCTCGACGGTGCGCCGGAACCGCATGGAACGGCCCAGCAGCCTCACGAAGTCGATGCCCGCCCTGGTCGGCACGATCAACTGCGGTGCGTCCGCGCAGAGTTCGACCTCGACCTTGACCTTCTTCCCGGTCTCCGGGTCGGTCTCGCTGCGCTCGGCGGGCTCGACGACATCGGCGTACGCGTCGAGGTACGGCAGGACGACGTCGGCCAGGTCGGCCAGGAAGGCGAAGCGCAGATCGCGGTCGCGCGGCTGCGGTACGACGAGCAGCCGCGGCTGTTCCCGGTCGGTGCCCACCAGCGCGCCGAGCGGCGCACCGGCCTCGCCGGCGGTGGTGAGCGGCACGAACACCAGGGGTTCGCCGGACAGATGGCGGTGCCGCACGGTGGCGGCGGGCTGCGCCCGTCCCGCTCTGACGGCCTCCAGCCGGGCCAGCGTCTCGATCAGCGACATGCGTTCCCCCCGCTCCGGGCACGTCCCGGGGCCGCACCTCCGGCGGACTGCCGGGCCGGAGCCCGGTGGTGGTACGAGCGTGGTGTCACCATTCCGGGCCTCCTCGCACCCCGGCCGTCTCCAGGGCCTCCGCGCGGAGTGCCGCGGCGCGGCGGAGGGCGGCGACCGTCGGGTCGTCGGGGTCCCCGGAGACGCCGTGCGCCGCCGAGAGGACGTCGTCGACGGTGGTGAGGGCGCCCAGTTCGCCGCGGACGGCGCGGCCGACGGACTCCACCGCGCCGGCGTCCCGGGCCCGCTCGCGGCAGTGGAAGGCCAGTTCGCAGGAGGACAGGCACTCGGGGGCGTACGAGGCGGGGAGGCATTCGACCGCGGCGGTGAGCTCGCCGGCGGGAAGTCCCGGGTCGAAGGAGGTGCCTTCGGGCAGTGCGGCGGCGATCTCCTCGACGCGGGTGAGCCGGGCGAGCTGACGCCGGGTCACGGACAGCTGCTTCCGCACGTCGACGACCGAGGCGGTCGGCAGGTTGGAGAAGTCCTTGGGGCACACCAGCAGCACCTCATGGTGCACCTCGGCGCCGTCGAGAAGACCCGCGACCCGCTCCAGCGCCAGCACGTACACCGCGGCCTGGCGGGCCGCGGCGCCGACCTTCGCGGGATCGGCGGAACGGTCGATCACCGGGAAGGACTTGATCTCCACGACCGTCCAGCGCCCGTCCGGCCGGACCACGACCGCGTCCGGTTCCAGGTAGGCGGGGGAACCCGCGACCTCCAGGGCGAGCATCGGATGGTCGAGCAGGGTCCACTCGCCGGCCTCGGTGGCCTCCCGCAGGGCCAGCGCCGTACGCGCCGCACGGCCCTGTGGGCCGGCCGCGGCGAGATCGGGGACCCGGGTGCTGCCCGGGTCCGGCGCGGCGCCCCCGCCGAGGCATCCGTGCACCAGACGCAGCAGATCCGCACCGCCGTCCGCCTTGACCCGCGCCTCGAAGGCGTTGCCGCGCATGAAGGCGAACTGCGACTGGCCGAACGGCGCGGGCGAGCCGATGGCCTGTGCGAGCACCGCCTTGTTCACCCCCGCCCCGTCGAGGAGGGCGCGTCTCCGGCACCCGGGGTTCGCCGCCAGTGCGGCCAGTGCGCGGGCGTCCAGGGGGTGCGGTGCGACCGTGGGGCCGCGCAGCTCGGCGAGTTGCTGCCGGAGGGCCGTCTCCGGTCGCGGAGCCGGGACCGGGGCGGTCTCCTCCGCACGGGGAGCCGGCGCCGGGCCCGGTGTCGGTCGTGGCGTCGGCGGGGTGCCGCTGCCCAGGGATGCGCTCACCCGCGGAAGTCTCGCATCCGCCACTGACAACCGGGGAAAGGACGGTCTCTTCCGTGGCGACTTCCGCGGTTTTCCCTGCCGTACCGGCGGCTTCCTCCCTAACCTCGGCGCCCCGCCTCCTCCGCGGCGCCCCGCCTGCTCGGCGGCGCTGCTGCCCACGACGGCGCGGAGGCCCGCCGATACCCCACGGGAGATGATGTACGCCACGAAGCCGCACGTTCAGGGAGACGACACATGGCACCGCGCATCCTGCTGGCCCGCCACGGACAGACGGAGTGGTCGCGGTCCGGCCGCCACACCGGCAGGACGGACATCCCGCTGCTGGAGGACGGCCGCCGGGGGGCCAAGCTGCTGGGCGAACGGCTGCACCGGGCGCCCTGGAACGGCCTCCCGGACACCGAGGTCCGCACCAGCCCGCTCTCGCGTGCCGGTGAGACCTGCGCGCTCGCGGGCTTCGGCGACCGTGCGCAGGCATGGGACGCCCTGATGGAGTTCGACTACGGCGCGTACGAAGGGCTGACGTCGGCCGAGATCAAGGCCGAGCGGCACGACTGGTTCATCTGGCGCGACGGGCCGCGGGACGGGGAGACCCTCACGCAGCTGTCGGACCGTGCGGACGAGGTGGTGTCGTGGGCCCGCTCCGAGGACCGGGACGTGCTGGTCTTCGCTCACGGCCACATCCTCCGGGCGATCGCCGCACGCTGGCTCGGCGAGCAGGTGTCCTTCGCGGCGCGCGACAATGGGGGGTGGTCCCGACGGCGGGACCGGCAGGGGACGAGGAGGACAACCGATGGCGCAACCCGAGCGGAGCGAGCAGCGCGAGCGAAGGCTTCGGCCGGCCCCGCTGCTGTTCGAGCCTTCGGAGGCAGCCGGCGACCCCGAGCACTTCTTCGGCCTGGAGTCCATCGCGGACCCGGGCGAGCTGCTCTCCCGTGCCACCGAGCTGGCGGTCGCGTTCCGCGCCGCCGCCGACCGCGCCGTCGAGTTCCAGGCCCTCGCCGCGGCCCAGCTCGCCGACCCGCGGAGGTTCGACCGGCTCACGGACGCGGACATCGCCGAGCGGGCCGAGTGGACCGAGGACTACGCCCGGAAGATGGTCGAGTTCGGCCGTGACCTGCTGGGCGGCCGGACTCCCTGACGGGGGCGGCAGGAATCCGCCGTACGGATCCCGCTGCACGGATCTCCCGTACGGATCCCGCCGTACGGATCCCGCCCGAGGCATATGCCGGGGCACCCTACTGGTTACCGGAGGCCCGTGTCCCGGTTTCCGGTAACTCTCGGAAAGGGATTCGCCACACCCAGTAGATGTGGGTGCCATGAGCATCCACAGCGCGCACGACGTCTTCGCCCTGCTCCGCGACGAACGCGGTCGGCACACCGCGGATGTGACGGCGGACGGCGCCGCCTGGCTCGCCTCTGCGGCGGCGCACCCGGACGACGCACTCGCGTCATGGGAGGCACGGCCCTCGGTGGCCGGGGTGCTGTCGTGCGGGACGGTGTTCGACGTGGTGAACGTTCCCGCCGTGTTCGGGCGCCGGGTGCTCGACCGGCTGTGGTCCGACGGGCCCGGTTCGGGCCCCGTGGCGGTGCAGCGCGGGCGCATGCTGTTGTTCGCCGCACCGGGCACGGCGCAGCGGCTGCCGTCCCTGATGAAGTGGGAGGAGTACGCGCGCGAGGTGCCGCCGCTGCTCTGTCACGGCGCGGGCGACGCGGTGACCGTGCCGCCGTTCATCGGCGGGCAGGGGCCGGGCGGCGCCCGCTGGGTGGTGGCGCCGGACACCCGGAATCCCTGGCTGCCGGGACCCGAGGTGCTGCTCTGGGCATGCGTACGGGCGGCCAGGGCGACCTCCGCCGCCGGGGTCCGCATATCGATTTTTGCTCCCTCGGATCAGGATGCTAAGGTCTACGACGTCAGCAGGCGCCGCTAGCTCAGTTGGTTAGAGCAGCTGACTCTTAATCAGCGGGTCCGGGGTTCGAGTCCCTGGCGGCGCACAGACGGAAAAGGCCCCTCGCGCAAGCGGGGGGCCTTTTCGTGCGTTCTCAGCCATGGCTCTCCCGTCCGTGTCCACCGCCGCCGCCGTCATTCGCCGGTGCGCACCTGCACCGTCCACGCCCCGGAGGGCGTGCGGTCGACCACCTGCACGGTGACCCGTTCGCCGGGCACCCGGTAGGTCTCACCCACGCCCAGCGGGGCGTCGGCGAGCGGGGGGTAGACGGAGCGGTCCCAGCAGGCGTCGGTCCTGGGGTGGGTGTCCAGCACCTCGACCGGGCCGCCGCCCGAGGCGGTCTGGGCGCGGACGCGGTAGACCAGGACTCCCTCGGTGCACGTCGTGCCGTCGTTGCCGGTCGCGCTCCGCGCCTCGATCGCGATCGCGCGGTCCGCCGCCGCGCGGACCACGGCCAGCCGGGTGCCGCCGGAGGTGCCCCGGCGCCGCTCGGCCGCGATCGGCTCCAGAGTGAACGGACCCTCCCGGCTGCCCTGCACACAGTGGACCTGGTCCCGTCCGAGCCAGCCCAGCTTCCACTTGTGCCAGGCGAAGAGGTCCGGGGCCAGTCCGAACTGGCTGCCCATGAGGTCCCAGTCCCCCACGTGGGTGTCCCAGTCGCCCTTGCCGTCCTGCGGACGGTGGTAGAGGTCCGGAAGGTCGAAGACATGGCCCGTCTCGTGGGCCAGCACCCGGGGGTCCGGCGGATGGCGTTCGAAGACGGTGACGACCCTGGCGATGTCGGTGCCGTCGGCCCGCATCGGCCGTTCGAAGTTGACGACCTTCGTGGCGTCGGAGTCGACACCCGGGGCGTTGGGGTCGGCGACCAGGTAGACGACGTCGTACCGCGAGAAGTCGACCGTGGGATCGGCGGCAGCGAGCGCGTCGCGCAGATAGGCGGTGCGATGGCGGTCGTCCCAGTCCCGCTTTATCGCGTAGGCGGTCGAGGCCTTCGGCATCCGGATCCAGGCGGGCACGGCGTGGGCGCGCAGCCGGAACGTGCCGTAGGAGGCGCGCCGGAAGAAGTCCGAGGTCGCCGGGAAGTGGTCGGCGGCCAGCTCGGCCGTGGTGACCGTCGGCTCGGAGTCGGGGAACGACAGGAAGACCATGACGGCGTCGAGCGGGCGGTCGGGGCGCACATAGGCGTCGTTCCAGGTGTCCAGGCCCAGCGAGTGGTGCTCAGCGGTGCGCGGCAACGCGCACGGCATGGCGGACCGGGCCGCCGCGTGCGGGCCCGCCACCAGGGTCATGGCGGCGATCGCCGTCAGGGAGGTGAGCAGCGCGGCACCACTGCGCAGCCGCGATCGCTCCACTCCCTCCGGTGTCTGCTGAGGCTCCACGTCTACCTCCGGAAGGGAATGCGGGGCACCTCAACCACTTTCTTGTGATTTATAGGACTTTGCCCTGTTGCACTGCCCCGGGAGGGTGACGGATGGTGACAGGCGCGACACGCCGAGGACTTCACGGAAAGTCACAAACGGTCGCGTCACTGACCTGGGCCGTCAGACCCGCGCAGAAACGATCGGCCCACCCCGATGAAGGCCGTTCGGAGGGCCTCGCGCCCCCCTTCCGGGGGAAAGCGCCAGCCGCGAGAAGCTGGATCGGTCCTCCCGGCAGCCTCTATGATCGGCACACTTTCCTGCCTGGACTCCGCCAGGGGGCGGATCTCCGCGCTCCGGCCGACGACTCCGACGACACCTGTACACGACGAGCGCACAGCGGGAGCGAGCGGTGAGCGGTACCTCCGAGCGGCCGGAGCGGCACCCCCGCCTTGCACGACCGGCGATCACCGAAAGTGAGAACGCAGCGTCGGAGGAACCGCCCGTTCGGCCCCGCACCGATCCGGACCGTCACCGGCCCGGTCTCACACCCACCCCGGCCCCCACCTCCGCCCCCACCTCCGCCCACGGGACCGAACGGTTCGACCTCGCGGAACCCTTCGACCTCACCGCGGGGTTCGACACGGCCGAGCAGTGCGCCCACGCCGGCCGCCCGGAGCCCTCGCGGCTCCATCTCGGGACCGGGCAGCCCCTCCGCAGGACCCCCGCCGTCCCGGCCGACGACTACCGGGCCGCCTTCAACACCGCGCGCCTCGCCATGGCCGTCGTCGACCGCGACGGCCTGGTCGTCGCGGCGAACGACGCCTTCGGCGCGCTGCTCGGCGCCGAACCCACCGCGCTGCGCGAGCAGCCGGCCGTCGACCTGCTCGACCTCGGCTCCGACGCCCGTACCTGGCACGGGTACCACGAGGTGCTGGACGGGCTGCGGTCCCGGCTGCGCTGCACCCGGCGGTTGAAGCACCCGGACGGGCGCTCGCTGTGGACCGAGGTCACCGTGGCGCCCGTGCCGGACAGCGCCAGGGTGCTGCTGTCCGTCGCCGACATCAGCGACCGCCGGGAGCTGGAGGCACGGCTGCGGCACCTCCAGATGCACGATCCGGTCACCCGGCTCCCCAACCGCACCCTGTTCTTCGAGCGGCTGTCCGCCGCGCTCGCCGCGGCCGCCGAAGGCTCCGGCACCGGCCGGATCGGCATCTGCTACCTCGATCTCGACGGGTTCAAGGCCGTCAACGACACCCTCGGCCACCGGGTCGGCGACCGGCTCCTCTCCGCCGTCGCGGGACGGCTCACCGAGTGCGCCGACAGCGACGGCTACACCCGCAGCGGCGGCCATCTGGTGGCCCGGCTGGGCGGGGACGAGTTCGCGCTCCTGGTCGAGGACTCCGCCGGCACGGAACAGCTGGCCGACCTCGCCCGGTCCGTACTGGCCGCGCTGCAGCACCCGTTCGACCTGGCGGGCCAGCGGCTGTCGGTGTCGGCGTCCATCGGGGTGGTGGAACGTGCGGCCGCGGGAACGACCGCGACGCGACTCATGCAGGCCGCCGACACCACGCTGTACTGGGCGAAGGCGGACGGCAAGGCCCGCTGGACGCTGTTCGACCCCGAGCGCAACGCCCACCGGATGACCCGGCAGGCGCTGTCCAGTTCACTGCGGCCGGCCATCGAGAGCGGTGAATTCTCCCTGGAGTACCAGCCGTTGGTCAGCCTGGAGAACGGTGCAGTGCGTGGCGTCGAGGCCCTGGTGCGATGGAATCATCCTCAGTTCGGCACATTGACCCCGAACCGGTTCATCGGAATTGCGGAGGAAGACGGGTCGATCGTACAGCTCGGCCAGTGGATCCTGCGGACCGCGTGCCGGCAGGCCCGCCGCTGGCAGATCGAGCACCCCGGCATCCCGCCGATCTTCGTCAGCGTCAATGTGGCCGTGCGCCAGGTGTGGGACTCGGACCTGGTCGCCGATGTGGCGGAGATCCTCGCCGACACCGGACTCGCACCGCAGCTGCTCCAGCTGGAGCTGACCGAGTCCGCGGTGATGGGCTCGGCCGGCCGGCCCCTGCAGGCGCTCCAGGCGCTCAGCGACATGGGCGTGCACATCGCCATCGACGACTTCGGCACGGGCTACTCGAACCTGGCGTATCTCAGCCGTCTGCCGGTCTCGGTGCTGAAACTGGACGGCTCGTTCGTCAGCGGCTTCCGCTACGACGAAGGGGCACACCCGAACCCGGCCGACGAGACCATCGTGGAGGCGATGGTGCAGCTCGCGCACCGGCTGGGTCTCACCGTCACCGCCGAGTGCGTGGAGACGGCGGGGCAGGCGGCGCGGCTGCGCCGGATCGGCTGCGACACCGGGCAGGGCTGGCTGTACTCGCGCGCGGTGGCGGCCGACCGGATCGCCGGCATGATCGGCGCGAGCCCGTCGGCAGTGTGAGGGCCGCCGGGCCCGGTGCCACCGGCCGCCCCGGGATCACGAACGGTTCGCGGCCGCCTGACGAGTCCCCTCGGCTGTCCGCCGGGGCGCATGCGGCGACGCCCGCCGACACCCGCCGCACCTACCCACAGGTAGCCCGGAAGTGGCCGCGACCGGCGCGAACGTCAACCTCGTGCAGGCAACGCCCTCCCTGCGGGAGGGTGCCCCGGGAGGGGGCCGCTCGGGGCGCTGACCTCATGTTCCCTTCGCCGCTCATGACAGTGGCATATGCCAGAGTGGCGAGTCGCAGGCCATGCGCCTGATTCCGGCCGTCAATCTCGTCAACAGCCACTCCCGGCCGGGGACTTGGCAGCTATCGTGGAACGGAAAGCTTACGGTCACATCCTGCTGGACCTGCTAGGGGGAAACCGTGGCGCTGAAGCCCGAGTCGACCGCGCCGTTCCACTCGGTGCAGTACGCCCTGCGCGTCCTGGAGACGGTCGCCAAGCACGGCGGTGGGGTGTCCGACGCCCAGATCGCCCGGGAGACCGGGCTTCCGACCGTCCATCTGAGCTCACTCCTGCGGATGCTGCGCACCGAGGGGTACGTCGAGCAGGTCAGCGACGGCGCCTATGTGATCGGCGATTCCACGGTCCTGCTCGGCTCCGGCGTCACGCGCAAGGAAGCGCTGCGCGCGAAGCTCCAGGAGACCCTGGACCAGCTGCGCGACTCGGTGGGCGCGGCCGTCTACATCAGCCGTTACATCGACGGCGAGGTCAAGATCACCCAGTTCGCGGACGGTCCTTGCACGCCCAAGGTCAACGAGTGGGTCGACTTCCGTTCGGCCGCCCACGCCAGCGCCGTCGGCAAGTGCCTGCTGACCCAGCTCGACCAGAACGGGCGGCGCGACCATCTGTCGCGGCACCGGATCGCCCGGCTGACCTCACGGACGATCACCAGTGAGCGGCTGCTCTTCTCGAAGCTGGACAGCCAGCCGCCCACGGTGCCGGTCCTCGATCTCCAGGAATACGCGCTCGGCACGGTCTGTGCGGCCGTCCCGCTCACGGCCGGCTCCGCGGTCGGCTGCCTCGCCCTGTCGCTTCCGATCGAGCACGCCCACCGGCTGCGCGCCGCCGCGGACACCCTGAACCGCAGGGCCGCGCCGGTCGTGCTCTCGCTGGCGATCTGACCGTCCCGCCCGTGTCCGGAGGGGGCCGGTTCGAAGGTGATCCCCGCGGGCGCCCGGGGGGGCTCACCAGGGTGGTCACGAGCACCCCGCCAGGGCAGGTAGTATTACTGCTGTCAGCAGGCGCCGCTAGCTCAGTTGGTTAGAGCAGCTGACTCTTAATCAGCGGGTCCGGGGTTCGAGTCCCTGGCGGCGCACAGACGGGAAAAGCCCCTCGCGGAAGCGGGGGGCTTTTTCGTACGCCCCTTCCCTCCGCAGACGGCTCCCCCCTCCACACACGGCAGCCGATCCGGCACTGTGCGCAACGCCGCACCGTCGGCGTGAACCGGACCCGTAGCGCACCGATGCGGCGCGGCGACCCCTTGGGGGGACCGCCGCGCCGGTGTTCTCCGCTGTCAGAACTGGACGTCCGAGCATGCGTAGAACGCATTACCGGTGTCCGCGATCGTCCACACGGCCAGGATCAGGTGCCGCCCGGTCTTGCCGGCCGGCATGGTTCCCGAGTGTGTGAGCGTCATCGGGGGACGGGCACCGTGGTAGGGAACTGTGAGGAACGGCACGGGCTCCAGTGCCGCCCGGGTCAGCGGCGCGTTCCGGTTCCAGCCGTTCCTGGTGACGTAGTACTTGAAGTCGGTCGTGGCGTGGGGTGCGGTGAACCGCCACCGGAAGGTGTAGCCCGCCCCCGGGACGACCCTGGTGGCGGGCCAGGCACCGCCCCGCGGATCGTCGAGCTGGGCGAACCGGGCGTTGCCGCCCGAGCAGATCGTCCCGTCCGCCGGCCCGCCGGACGGGAACCCCTTCGGGCCCTCGACCGACTGCGGTTCCCACTGGATCGAACCGCAGCCGGTCACCGTGCCATTGGCACAGAGCTTCTGCCGGCTGACCGGGGTGTCGGTGTACCCGTGGCTGCCCGCGCTGCCCGTGGCGAGCAGGGACGCGCCCGCCACGACGAGGCCGACCACGGCCGCACTGAGTCTCTTCCTCCGCATGCTGTCGCTCCTGGAGAACGTGGGGGAGTTCCGTGAGCTGTGCACGCGCGCGCGGGACAGTGGTTCTGGTCTGGACCAACTCTCAGGCTATGGGCGAAGGTTGGACATGTCCAGACCACTCGTACGGCTCGTACAGGATGAGTGCGGGACGAGTACGGGACGTGGGCGGGTGTCAGAGGCGGGGCTCCCTCCCCGTGTAGAACGCCACCGTCAGATCTTTGATCAGCGCCTTGCGCTCGTAGTCGTCCAGGTCGACCAGCCCTCGCGCGGTCAGCCGGTTCACCGTGTCGTCGACCGCGTCGATGACCGAGGTGAGCACGCTGTCCCGGTGCCTGGCGTCGATTGCCGCGATGCGGCGGCGCTGCATCGACTCCGCCACCTCCGGGGCGTACTCGATGGACGTCGGCTGCGCGGAGTACACCTCGATACCGATCGGTTCCACCTCCGACTTCAGCGTCCGGGTGAGCGACTCGCCGACCGCCTCGGCGTTGCGCAGGGTCGGCCCGTCGCCGTGGAACGCGTCCGCGGGCAACTGCGACATCACCCGCGTCAGCGCGGACTCCACCTGCTCCCGCAGATACCGCGAGTGGTCGGCCACGGAGAGCGCCGCTCGCGCCGTGTCCCTGATCCGCCACACGACCAGGACCACGACCCGGAGCGCGGTGCCGTCCGCGTCCACCGCCGACATCGGCTCGCTCCGCCAGTGCCGCAGCCGCACGTCGATCCTGCGGCGCAGCATCACCGGGCTCATCCACAGCAGTCCGGTGCGGCGCACGCTCCCCCGGTAGCCGCCGTGCAGCGACAGCACCCACGCATGGCCGGCCCGGCCCCGGCCCAGCCCCCCGAAGGCGAACAGCGCCACCGCGATGCCGAGCACCAGCAGCGCCCACCGGCCGATGCCGATCCCGTCGTACGGGAACGCCGGCAGCCGGAGCACCGCGAGCAGCGGCAGGGGCACCGCGCCGGCCCACCACAGGAGCGCCCCGCACCCGAGGAGCGCGACGATCCCCACGAGCACGGCCGCCATGCCGGGCAGGGCGGGACCCGGGCGCTCGGAGATCCGGGGATCGGCCGCCGGAGCGGACCGCGCGGCCGGCACGGCGGGTGCGGACTGGACGGAGGGGACGGACCTGCGCTGTTCGCCTACGGGGGACGAGCCGCCCGGCGCCTCCTGCGGACGCCTGCCGATGACCGGCAACGGCTCGGTGTCGTCGCGGAAAAGGAGATGGACGGGGATCTCGGCGGTGGTCTCGTTCCTGATCACCGCGCTGTACCGGCTCGGGTTCCGGCCACCGGCAGCCCACGCCCCGGCCGCTTCGGGCTCGGGCTCCGGCCCGGGCCCCGGCACCCGCGCCGGGTCGGGGTCCGGGTGGGGGTCCCGGGCCGGGCCGGGCACCGCAGAAGTCGCCGGGGCCGGTGAGTCGTTCGGCAGGTACGACGAGGACACGAGCCCGAAGGGCTCGGGGGACTCCGGCTCGAAGTCCTCGGGGCGCGGGGTGGTCCGGTTCATCGGTGTTCGCCTCCCGGGGTCGGGCATCGCGGGGGCCGCAGAGTCGGGGGTCGGGGAGTCGGGGGTGAGGGAGGGGTTCGGGGTGAGAGGGGGGTTCCCGGTGTGCGAGGAGTCCGGGATGAAGGAGAGGTTCGGGGTGACAGGGGAGTTCCCGGTGTGCGAGGAGTCCGGGACCGGTGGCAGGTCGAACGTCGGGGGCGAGGTCGAGGTCGAGGTCGAGGTCGAGGTCGATCGCGGGTCCGGTCCCGGGTCCCCGGCCGGGTCCGTGTCCGGCCGCGCACCCGGGCCAGGTCCCACGCCCAAGTCCGATCGCCGGTCCGGGTCCGGCCTCCGGACCGGATCCACGTCCGGCAACCGGACCGATCCGAGGTCCGGCTGCCGGTCCGGGTCGGGCTCCGGCCACGGGACAGGGGCGTTTCCCCTGGTCGGCCGGTTCATCGATGCGTCCGTCATGCGAAGAGCCGTCGCCAGGTCTCAGGGCCCGGGTAGCCGTCGGCCGCGGTGCCGTGCCAGCCCTGTGCGCGCTGGAACGCCTCGACATTGCGGCGGTCCGCCTCGGTCCAGCGGGGACCCGGGGGCGAGGTGTAGTGATCCCCGAAGCCCTTCTTCACCAGCTGCCGCCGGAGCTTCTCGATGTACGCGTTGGCCTGCCCCGGCCGGAAGTGCGCCTTGCCCGGGAACGCGGCGACGGACGGGGCCGGTCCCGCGGCCGGTGCGGGGGGCACGGCGGGCGCGGCGGGCGCGGCCGGTCGTCCTGGTCCTGCTGCCGGGACCGCTGCGATGCTTTTCCCCTTGCCCGTCGACAGCAGCGCCCAGGTGCCCGGCCCGGGCAGCCCGTCGGCGTTGGCACCGGTCCAGCCCTGGGCCAGCTGGAACGCCCGCGTCGCCTGCCGGTCCGCCTCGGACCAGAGCGGACCCGGCCCGTTCCGGTAGAACCGCTGGCCGCCCCGGGCGATCAGCATCTGCCCGAGCCGGGTCACGTAGTCGTTGTCGGCACCCGGGCCGAAGTACCGGCCCCCGGGGAACGCGGCGGCCCGAGCGGGCCGTGCATTCGCGGCCGGCGCACCCGTGGCCTGCTCGCCCGCGGCCCGGCTCACGCCAGGCCCGGGGCGGGAGGCCAGGGTGACGGCCGCCGCAGTATCGGGAACCGTTTCCGCGCCGCGGTGGGGATTGGTGTCCTCCGCCGTGATCAGGCCGTCGTACCGGTACGGCACGTAGTTCTCGGAGTTGATCCAGTAGGTGTAGGGCGTGACCTGCTTGCGGGTGTGCGGCTTCGTCTGCTCGTACGCGATGTAGTACTTCCGCGCGAAGTCCGCCCATCCCCCGAAGATCGTGACGTGCGAGCCGCGTGTCGGATCGTCGGGGTTGTGGAAGAGGAGCATGTCCCCCGGTTCGAGTTCGTCCTCCGTGATCCGGGTCGCGAAGCTCGCGAGGCTGCCGGTCCACTCGTTGCTGCCGAGGTCCCACGCCATGGACACATAGCCCGAGCAGTCCTGCCGGTAGCCGTCCGCCCAGTACTCATCCATGCTGTACGGGACCCGCTCCTGCACCCAGTGCTTGGCCCTGGCGATGATCTCACTGCGTGTGGTCCTGGGCAGCGAGGCGCCACGGGGCGGCGCGGGCCGCCCGGCGCTTCCACCGTGCAGCGGGCTCGCCGTGCCCTGCGGCGTCTCCGGATCCGGGAACTGGGGACGCGTGCCCAGTCCGGCGCCGCTCGGCCGGGGCGGGATGCCGGCCGGACGCACGGGCATCGGGCTCGACGTGCCCGGTACGGCCGGCCCGGGCACCGGGCGCTCGGCCGCCGGGCCTGTCGGCGTCGCCGCGGGGCGCTGGGTCGCCGGGCCGGTCGCGGGCGGGCCGGGCGTGTCACCCGGGCGACCGACCGCACTCGCCGCGCCGACGGCGCCTCCACCGCCGAGCGCCACACCGGCCGCCGTCATGAGCACCAGCGCGCGGCGGGCGCCGTGCGCCGACGGATGTCCTCCCTCCCGGCGCGGCAGTGCGTGCGGGCGCCGGCGACGCTGCAGGACACACCCCGCGCAGCCGCAGTCGATGGCGGGCCTGATTTCCTCGAACACCGGCAGCCTCACGCGCTTGCCTCCCGTTTCTGGGCTCTTTCAAGATCATTTGACGGATCTGCATGGGCGTCAGCTTCTCAACGGTCCGGACATATCCGACCAAGAGGGACCGAAGTACACAGAATGAATTACACACCGGGCCTCGGGCGAGACGGCACACCGACGCCACTCATCGGGGTGGTCAGGAGCACCCCTCTGCGTCGGGTAGAGTTATGCAGGTCAGCAGGCGCCGCTAGCTCAGTTGGTTAGAGCAGCTGACTCTTAATCAGCGGGTCCGGGGTTCGAGTCCCTGGCGGCGCACGCGAAACGAAGGCCCTTCACCAGAGGTGAGGGGCCTTCTTCATGCACGCGGCAGGCAGGGAAGAGCTCAGGCGGAAGCCGCATTCCGGTCGTAGCCCGTGAGGTACGCGGAGACGACGACGTTCGCGGTGTACGAACCGGCCGCACGGTCGTAGGTCCCGCCGCAGGTGATCAGACGGAGCTCGGCCCGGCCCGGCAGGCGCGGGCCGTAGGCCTTGTGCGCGTCGAAGTGGTCCCGGGGGAAGACCTGCACGTCGTCGATGGTGAACTCGGCCACGGAGCCGTCTTCCCGGGTGACCCGGACCTTCTCGCCGGGGCGGGTGGCGCTCAGCTTGTAGAAGACGGCCGGTTCCTTCTCGGTGTCGACGTGACCGACGAAGAGGGCCGTGCCCGCTCCGCCCGGCCGGGTGCCCTCACCGAACCAGCCGACCGTGCCGGGGGTCTCGTACGGCGGTGGGTCGATCGCGCCGGACGCGTCGAGACCACGCGAGACCACCGGGGCGGCCACGCCCATGGAGGGGATCTCGACCCGCTCGGGCACCTCCCCGCGCAGCGGATCGTGGGCGGGCGGCAGGGGCAGCCCGAGGGGTCGGCCGACCGCGGCGACGTCCCCGGTGGTGGGCGCCGAAGCGGCGGGAACGTCGACGGCACCGCGGCCCCACAGCCACAGCCCCAGGAGGAGGAGTGCCCAGGCGGCTCCGGTCACCATCCGCCCGCCGCCGGCACCGCCCTGCTCGTTCCTCGCTGCCATGTCAGTGCTCGCCGTGCCGTCGCCGTGCGCTGCGGCGAGCCACCGCCACGGCGGCGATACCGGCGACGCACAGGCCCACCATGGCGTGGACTGCGCCCCGTCCGCGCTCCTCGTCGGCGGAGACCAGTGCCGCGGTGCCCCCGCCGCCGGCGTGCACCGGCGCGTAGGGGGTGCGTTCGTCGCTGGGCGACGCGCCCTCGTCCCGGCCCTCCCCCTCCTCGCCCTGGTCGTCCTTCTTTCCGCCGTCCCGGCCGCCGTCGTCCTTCTTCTCGCCGTCCTTCTTCCCGCCGTCCCGGCCCCCGTCGTCCTTCTTCCCGCCGTCCCGGCCCCCGTCGTCCCTCTTCTCACCGCCCTGGTCGTCCTTCTTCTCCCCGTGGTCCCGCTTCTCGTCCTTCTTCTCGCCGTCCCGGTCGTCCTTCTTCTCGTCGTCCTTCTTCCCACCGTCGTCCCGCTTCCCCTCCCCACCCTCGTCCTCGTCCTCGGCCCGCTCGCCGAGCGCGGCGACCGTGATCCCGCCGGCGTCCGCGGCCATGCCGTCCCTACAGGTGACGGCGACCCCGCGCCCGTTCGCCCCGGACGCGATCCGCGCCTCTAGGAACAGCCCGCCGTCATGAGCGGGAGCCAACCGGTCCGCCGCGGTGAACGCCGGCAGGACCGCGACCGCCCCCTTCGGCTCCTCGCAGACCTCGGCGGCCTCGGCCTGGAGGCCCAGCCGCTCGGCAGGGGTGACGGTGGACTGCGACACATGGACGGTCCCGTGCGGCTGCGACTCCGCGACCGCTACGGTCGCCGGGCCCAGGACGGCCGCTACGGCGGCGGCACAGAGCGTGGTAAGGCGATAGCGCATCGTAAACCTCCTGTGACCGAGGTTCACGCGTCCCGGTGTGCTCCGCATCCCGGGCGGCGGCACCGTTGCGCCGTCCGGGGGAACGCCACGGCACACGTAGCCTGCCCTTACGGCCGACGACCAGGGGGAACAGGCACGACGGGCAAGGAAGTCCGGACGGCGGAGCAGGAGGACCGGGGACTCGACGGCGGCACGGACCTGCGTGCGGCGCGCGCGTGGGTCGAGAAGGAAGCCCGTCCAAGCCCTCTTCGACCGCTACGCCGTGCCCTGAGCGGACCGGACCGCGTAACGGCGCCGGAGGCCGCATACGTGCGTCCGACGCCGCCCGCGGTCGGACGCCGCGTACCCGCGACGCCACGCACGTCAATACGTCAGATGCGGTCGACCAGATCGGCGATCGAGTCCACGGTCCGGGAGGGACGGTAGGGGAACCGCTCGACGTCCGCCGGGCCGGTCAGGCCCGTCAGCACCAGGAAGGTCTCCATACCGGCCTCCAGGCCGGCCAGCACGTCGGTGTCCATCCGGTCGCCGATCATGGCGCTGGTCTCGGAGTGGGCGCCTATCGCGTTCAGCCCGGCCCTCATCATCAGCGGGTTGGGCTTGCCGACGAAGTAGGGGTCCTTGCCGGTCGCCTTGGTGATGAGCGCGGCCACGGATCCGGTGGCGGGCAGCGGGCCCTCGGTGCTGGGGCCGGTCTCGTCGGGGTTGGTGCAGATGAACCGGGCCCCGTCGTTGATCAGCCGGACGGCCTTGGTCATGGCCTCGAAGGAGTACGTGCGGGTCTCGCCCAGCACCACGTAGTCCGGCTCGTGGTCCGTGAGGACGTAGCCGATGTCGTGCAGGGCGGTGGTGAGACCCGCCTCGCCGATGACGTACGCCGTGCCGCCGGGCCGCTGGTCGTCGAGGAACTTCGCGGTGGCCAGCGCGGACGTCCAGATGTTCCCGACCGGCACGTCCAGGCCCATGCGCATCAGCCGGGCGTGCAGATCGCGCGGTGTGTAGATCGAGTTGTTGGTGAGCACCAGGAACGGCTTGCCGGACTCGCGCAGCTTCCTGATGAAGGCGTCCGCCCCGGGAATGGGGACGCCCTCGTGGATGAGCACACCGTCCATGTCGGTGAGCCAGGATTCGATCGGCTTGCGTTCTGCCATGAGGCGGACTCCTGCCGTGGGGCATGTACGGGTGGGCGCCGCCACAACGCTGTGCCGACGCCCCCAGCCTAAACAGACCGGCCGGACAGGTTGCCCTGTCTGCGCAGCCGCCCCTCCAGCGCAGGTCGCGCAGGGCCTGCCGCACGGTCTGGCGGGAGACGCCGTACCGCTCCGAGAGGTCGCGCTCCGTGGGCAGCAGCCCGCCCTCGCCCAGCTCGTCGATCAGCAGGGCGATGCGGGCCTTGACCGCGTAGTACTTGGGGACGCGGCCGTGCTCCGGGATGCCGGAGCGCCCAGGGGCGCCGGGTGCTCGGTCGTTCGGGTAGTCCATGGGGGATCGTCGCAGATGAAGGTGTACGTCAGGGGTCGGCGCAGGCACGACGGGCGGCGCGCACCCATGGCGCCGCCGCCGGTACGGGCCCCTCGTCAACCGGGCGCGGGGACGACAGGGTCGGGCGGGGGAGTCGACGACACGGTGGGGCGAGGACGTGGGCGTCATGGCCGGGCGGGGATGTGGGCGTCGCGATCACCGGGCCTGGCCTCGCCGGGCAGGAGAAACCTGACGGCCGGTGTCAGTGAGGACGCCGGAACACGGCCAGCAGCGCGGCTCCCGTCGCGACCATCGCCAGGGCCACTGCGGTGAGGATCCTCAGCACATGCGGATCACCGGTGCTGGCAAGCTCGTCGGCGAGCTCCGCCGACGGCTCCGGTGATGTCGTCGCGCTCGCGGGCGGCTCCGTCGACGTCGTCGCGCTCGGCGTCGGCCGTGTCGCGCTCACCGGGGCGCGGGCCGTCGACGACGCCTTCGGTGCGGGCGAGGGCGCTGCCGCCACGACACTGAAACGGTACGCGGCGGACTCCCCCACCCACTCCCCGTCCTCGCCGACGCGCTGCACGATCGCCGCCGTCGCCTCGATCTCGTTCGCCGGGGCGGCGGCCGAGAACGCCAGCCCCACGCGCACCGGGAGCGTACGGCCCGGCGCCACGGTGAACCCGGGAAAACCGTCGTCGAAGACGCCCACGAGCTCGTCCGCGTCGGTCTGCTCGAACGTCACCGGGTGCGCGCGGCCCGCCTCGTCGTAGAACTCCAGCCGGACCTGGTCCGGCGTCAGAAGACGGTCGCGGTCGGTGAGGACGACGACGGGGTGGATGTTCTTGCAGACCTCGTCGGTGGTGTTGGACAGGTCCATGGTCCAGGTGACGGCCCCGCTGCCGGCCCGATGCCTGGACGGCCCGCCGTGGATGCGCGTACCCAGCGGAAAGGTCCGTCCCACCGGATCGCCGCAGCTCGGGGCATGGACGGCCGAAGGGATCAGGGCCTCACGCCGGTCGGCCGGGACGGCGCCCGCCCCGGGGACGACGGCCCCACCGGAGGCTGCGGCGGACATCCCGACGGATACGAGGGCGGCCGCGGTGACTCCGACGGCGAGGGCGGCACTGCGCAGTCGCATGAGGAGGCCTTTGCTGCTCGCGGGACAGGCGGTCGGTCGGTTCGGACGCGCGTCGATCGGCGCGATTCCGTCAGTCCGGGTGCGCGCCGATCGGCGCGACTCGTCACCGCACCCTGCCAGCCGCACGGCCCACGCCCACCACGCCGCGACGGTCCGATCACCCGACTGATACGACCAATCCCCCCGACGGCCCCCATCCGCGGGTGACCGGTCACGGGCGGCGCCGTACGCGACGAGTCACGGGCGCAACCGGACATGACGGGCCACGGCCGGGGCCCGGACCGTCCCCGGCTGCCCTTCAGTCGCCCAGACGGCCGAACAGCGGGGCGAGGATCAGCTGCGCTGCGCCCTCCGCGACGGGGCGGTCCGCACCGCGGGCCACGGTCACCGGGACGGGAGCCTCGGCACCCTCGCGGCGGGCGCGCTCGGCCAGGACGGAGGAGACACCGCGGACGAACGTCTGGGCGTCCGCGGTGACCGTGCGCCCACCGAGCACCACGCGCTCGATGTCGAGCAGGCCCACGAGATTGGCCGCTCCCGTGCCGAGCACCCGGGCCGCCTCGCCGATGTCCCCGCGGTCCACGGCCGCGAGACACAGCGCCTCCAGACAGCCGCGTCCCCCGCACTTGCACGGCGGCCCGTCGAGCAGGACCACCTGGTGGCCGAACTCCCCGGCGCCGGTCCGCGGCCCGCGGTGCAGCGCGCCGCCCAGGACGAGTCCCGATCCCAGACCGGTGCCGAGGTGCAGATACGCGAACGAGTCGCCGGGCCCGGGCCCGGACAGGGCGAGCCCGAGGGCCGCCGCGTTGGTGTCCTTGTCGAGGACGACCGGCAGCCCGAGCCGCTCCGCCAGCGCGTCCCGCAGCGGGTACCCGTTCCACTGGGGGAATCCGGTGACCCGGTGCAGTACGCCGCCCTCGTGGTCGAGCGGACCCGGCGTCGCCACGCCGACGCCCAGTACGGCGCCGGACAGACCGAGACGCTCGACCAGCGCCGCCACCTCGGCCACGGCGTTCCCCAGCACCTCCCCCGCTCCGGCGCCGAAGTCGAGCGGTGCGGAGCGGATGGCGACGGCCGTGCCGGCCAGGTCGACGAGGACGGCGGTCAGCTCGTCACGGTCGAGGTGCAGTCCCACGGCATGCCCGGCCTCCGGGACGAGGCGCAGCACCGTGCGCGGCTTGCCGCCCGTCGACGCGCGGCGGCCCGCCTCGGCCACGAGTCCGTCCGCGCGCAACCGTGCGGTGATCTTGCTGACGGCCTGCGGGGTGAGCCCGGTCCGCTCTGCCAGCTCCAGCCGGCTGATCCCGCCGTCCCCGGCGGTACGCAGCAGATCGAGCAACAGCGCGGCGTTGTGGCTCCGCAGGCCCGGCAGGTTCACCCCGGCATTCCGTGTGTTCACCAGGCCATTGTCGCTTGCCCTTGCACTTTGGCAACAGCGTTGCTTAAGTGGAATGCATGACCGGCACCTCTCCGCTGCGCGTCGGGCTCGTGGGCTACGGCCTGGCGGGCTCCGTTTTCCACGCCCCGCTGATCGCCGCGACGGACGGTCTCGTCCTCGACACCGTCGTCACCGCGAACCCCGAGCGTCAGGACCAGGCCCGCGCCGAGCACCCCGGGATCCGCGTCGCCGGGTCGGCGGACGACCTGTGGGAGCGCGCCGACGAGCTGGATCTGATCGTCATCGCGTCCCCGAACAAGACGCACGTGCCGCTCGCCACGGCCGCCCTCAAGGCGGGCCTCCCGGTGGTGGTCGACAAGCCGCTGGCCGGCACGGCCGCCGAAGCGCGCGACCTGGCCGCTCTCGCGGAGGAGCACGGCCTGCTCCTCTCCGTCTTCCAGAACCGCCGCTGGGACAGCGACTTCCTCACCCTGCGCAAACTGATCGCCGACGGCGGGCTCGGCGCGATCCAGCGCTTCGAGTCCCGCTTCGAGCGGTGGCGCCCGCAGCCCAAGGGCGGCTGGCGCGAGTCCGGCGCCCCGGAGGAGATCGGCGGACTGCTCTACGATCTCGGCAGCCACCTCGTCGACCAGGCGCTGGTGCTGTTCGGCCCGGTGGTCCGGGTGTACGCCGAGTCCGATGTGCGCCGCGCCGCCGCGGAGGCCGACGACGACACGTTCATCGCCCTCACCCATGCGAACGGCGTGCGCTCCCATCTGTACGTCAGCGCCACCGCCGCCCAGCTGGGCCCGAGGTTCCGGGTCCTCGGGTCGGCGGCCGGGTTCGTCACGTACGGACTCGACCCGCAGGAGGCCGACCTCCGCGACGGCCGGCGGCCCGCCGCCGGTGAGCCGTGGGGCGTCGAGCCGAGGGAACTGTGGGGCACCGTCGGCTCCGGGGAGTCCCCCGTCACCGGCGGCGGCCGCGCCGTCCCCTCCGTACCCGGCGACTACCCCGCGTACTACGCAGCGGTCGCCACCGCCCTCCGGGACGGTGGCCGGCCCCCGGTCACCGCCGACGAGGCGGCGGCCGCCCTCGACGTCCTGGAGGCGGCGCGACGCTCCGCCCGTGACGGCATCACCGTGGACCTGGAGCTGCCTCGATGACCACCTCCGTGACCCTCACCCCCGCGATGCACATGGCCTCCGAACTCACCGAGCCCCCCGCGATCCCCGAGGCCTCCCCGGCCCCGGAGTCGGCCCCCACGGCTGGTACAGCCGGTACGACCGGTGCCGGCGAGGCCCAGGGGCGCTCGGAGCACGCGAAGAGCACCGAGAGCACCTCGATCGCCGAGATCGAGGCCCAGGAGGCACGACTCGTGCTGAAGCGCTTCACGTACGAGGACGCGTGGACGCTCGGCAGTCTGCTGGTCGAGATGGCCCGTGAAAGCTCGGCTCCGGTCGCGATCGACATCCGCCGGGGCCCCCAGCGGCTGTTCCGCTGCGCCCTGGAAGGCTCCTCCGCCGACAACGACCTCTGGATCGAGCGCAAGCGCCGGGTCGTGGAGCACTACGGCGAGAGCTCCTTCCTCGTCGGCGCGCGCTTCCGGGCCAAGGGCACGACGTTCGAGGAGTCCTCCCGCCTCGACCCGGAGCTCTACGCGGCCCACGGCGGATCGTTCCCGATCAGCGTCGAGGGCGTGGGCGTCATCGGCGCGGTGACCGTGTCCGGTCTGCCGCAGGCGGAGGACCACGCCCTGGTGGTCCGGGCACTCGAGGCGCTTCTCGCGGGCCAGGCCGGCTGACGGCATCGCCTCGGCGGGCGCTGGTACGAGCACGGCGGGGCCGCCGGGATCACGCTCACGATCCCGGCGGCCCCGCCTGTTTCCCCTCGGCGCTGCGGCGGCCCCTGCTCCTCCCGTGCCGCCCCGGCCGGAGGCGCTACGCGTTCCTGAACTGCTGCCGCTGCCGCCCCAGCCCCTCGACCTCCAGCTCGACGACATCGCCCTCGCGCAGGTACGGCTTGGGCTCAGGACGGCCCATGGCGACGCCCGCCGGGGTGCCGGTGTTGATCACATCGCCGGGGTACAGCGTCATGAACCGGCTGACGTACCGGACGACGTCGGCGACCGGGAATATCTGGTCGGCCGTCGAACCGTCCTGCCGCAGTTCGCCGTTGACCCAGAGCCTGAGGGACAGCGCCTGCGGGTCCGGCACCTCGTCCGCGGTGACGAGCCACGGGCCGAGCGGATTGAATGTCTCGCAGTTCTTGCCCTTGTCCCAGGTGCCGCCCCGTTCGATCTGGAACTCCCGTTCCGACACGTCGTGGGAGACCGTGTACCCGGCCACGTAGGACAGCGGATCGTCGCCGTCCTCCAGATAGCGCGCCGTACGGCCGATCACGACGGCGAGTTCGGCCTCCCAGTCGGTCTTCACGCTGCCGCGCGGCACCAGCACCGGATCGTCCGGGCCGACCACCGTGTCCGGGGCCTTGAGGAAGACGACCGGCTCGGTGGGAGTGGCCGCACCGGCCTCGGATGCGTGGTCGTGGTAGTTCAGCCCGATGCACACGATCTTGCCGATGCGCCGCAGCGGCGGTCCGACGCGCAGACCGGCCGGGTCGAGGGCGGGCAGTTCCCGCGCCCCGGCCGCCGCACGGATCCGGGCCAGCGCGGACTCGTCGGCGAGCAGATCACCGTCGATGTCCGCGACGAGCCCGGACAGGTCCCGCAGAGCGCCTTCGTCGTCGACGAGCGCCGGACGCTCCGCGCCCGCAGTGCCGACACGCAGCAGTTTCATCGCCAGTCTCCCCTGGTCGAGTCGGCCGACCGAGGTGGTCGGCCGAGGGCCCGGCCGATGGGTAGCGGCCATCGGGGGTTTGGCTGATCCTCCAAGTCCGCCGTGCGCTCTGCAAGACCCTGCTCACCTGCTGGTCCCTTACGCGGTTACGCAGCGGCGACCAATGCGGCGCCCGCGCCCGGCATGTCCCGGTACAGCACCACGCGCTCCAGCGCGCTCCAGGTGGTGCTGGTGACCACGTACAGCGCGGCGGCCAGCGGCACCACGGCCACCGTGACCAGCGTCGCGAACGACAGCAGCGGCAGCAGCCTGACCACCCCGGCGGGCATCCCGGGCATCCCCTCCCCGGCCGGCGCGGCGGCCAGCTGCCGACGCGTCCTCAGCGAGGAGAACGTGGCCACGACGGCCACGATCGCGAACAGGACGAGATAGACCACGCCCTGGTCCGCCAGCAGCCCGCCGTGCGCGAGCGCATCGGCCCAGCGGTCACCGAGCGGGGCTGCGAAGAGCGTGTGCGCGAGCAGCGCGTTCGGTTCGCCGCCGATCGTGCTGCTGGAGAACAGGTAGTACATGAGGAAGAACGCAGGAAGTTGCAGCAGGCTCGGCAGGCAGCCGGAGAACGGCGAGACCTTCTCCTCAGCGTGCAGCTGCAGGAGCGCCTTCTGCAGCTGCTCGGGATCCTCGCCGTGCTTCCTGCGCAGGTCGGCGATCTGCGGCGCCAGCCGCGCGCGGGCCTTCGCGCCCCGGGCGGCGGCCCGGGAGAGCGGATGCACGGCGAGGCGGACGAGCACGGTGAAGGCGACGATCGCGGCAGCCATGGCGGACGCATGGAAGAACGGCTGGAGCAGCTGCGCGAGCTGGTCGACAAGTGTTGCGAAAACGGACATGGGAAAGCTCCGGGGTCGGTCGTGCCGGTCGGGAAGTCGTGTGTCGGTCGGCATGACGGCCGGCGGGGCGGGGGAAGGCGCGGAGGGTGCGCGGCAGGGGACTGCTGGGTCTGCGGGGTCCCGTGTCGATGCGGGGCATGCGGTGCCGCGGTCCGAGCCTCAGGACCCCGGTCCGTACGAGGCCCCTGCCCGGGGTCCTGGTCCCTGCCCGGAGTCGTGGTCCGTGGTCCAGGTCCTGGTCCCTGCCCGGGTCTTGGGCCGTGGCCGAGGTCCGTGGTCCCTGCCCGGAGTCCTGGGCCGTGGCCGAGGTCCGTGGTCCCTGCCCGGGCCGGTGGTCCAAGCCCTGGCCCGCCCGCTCGCGGCCCTGCGTGGACAGGTGATTCCTGCACATGCCCTGTGCTGCCGCTGCGGCCCCGCCACCTCTTCAGCCCTGCAGCCTGCGCTGCCTCCGCTGCCTCTGCGGTTTCTCCGCGCTTCCGCGCTCTACGCGTACGCGCCGGCCGTCGGAGCGGTACGGCCGGGTGCCCGGGGACGTCTGCGCCCCGAGGCGTCGGGATCCAGCTGGGGCAGGAACGCGGTTCGGTCCGCCCGGTCCCGGATGACGGTCCGTATGCGGTCGGGCGCCACGACGGGCGTGCTGCGCGCGGCGACGACGACGCAGACGGCGAACGCGGAGCCCGCGGCAGCGGTCGCGGCGACCGCGACGGCGGCGGACAGCCCGAGGCCGTCGGCGATCAGCACTTGTGCGAGGAGGAGAACGAGCAGTCCTGCGGCAGGACGCGGGCCGATCACGTGTCTCCTCCTCCCCGGGTCGTTCGTCGATCCGATTGCCGATTGTTGATCTTCCAATGGTGGAGACGCGAGGCGGGTTCTTGAGGTTGCCGCCCTTCCCGGACGTGTTCCGCCGGCCTTCCGGACCCGTCCCGCCGGCGCGCCGATGGGACCACTACCGGCGTGGCCGGGCGGACGCCAGCTTCCCCCACACCACCAGCCGGTACGCGGACGAGAACTCCGGCGTACAGGTGGTGAGCGTGAGGTAGTGACCGGGCTCCGCGTATCCGTACGCCGGATTCACGACACTGCGCGGCAGCGGCGCGATGACCCCCGTGTCACGGGGCTGGGTCCGCGGAAGGGTGCGGTCGACGACGTACGTGTAAACGGCCTTCCGGGTCTCCACGGTCACCGTGTCACCGCGGCTCAGCCGGTCGATGCGGCGGAACGGCTCGCCATGCGTGTTCCGGTGCCCGGCGAGGGCGAAGTTCCCGGCCGCGCCGGGCTGCGCGGTCTGCGGATAGTGACCGACGTATCCCCTGTCGAGCACCCCACGCTTGCCGACACCCTGCGCCACGGGTGCGACCAGGCCGATACGGGGGATGCGGAGCACGGCGTAGGCGTGGTCCCGGCGGGGCACCCGCCGGTCCGCCTCCGCCCCGCCGGTGCCGGGCACGGGTGTCCACGGGGGCGCCGGGGACACGCCGGTACCCCTGCCGGGAGACGCCGCCCGGGCAGGGGCCTCCTCGGCGCCTTCGCCGTTCGACGGCTGCTCCCACTCCCCGACCAGGGCGTCCGCGGTACGCCCTGCGTCGGCCCGGGCCTGCCGGTTGGTCCACCACACCTGGTGCGCGACGAGCAGCAGGACCACCACGCCGATCGTCACCGCCACCTCGGCCGCGGCCCAGAGGCCGCGCGCGAGCGCCGCACGCCCGCGTGAGCGCCGCTGCACCACCACCGGTATCCGCGCCGTCCGCTCCCGCACGCGGCGCACCCTAGGGGCTGCATCCCCAACTCTCCATAGCCTGGACCGCTCTCCATGCCCCGCAGACGCCCCCGGCCGGACAACGCGCCACCGATCAGAGCGCGAAGACTCCTGCTCCGAGGGCCCCGTACAGCAGTACGGTGTCTGCCATGCGCCCCGACACGCCTGCCGACCACCACGCCGAAGCCGAGCGCCTGCTGCGCACCGCGGCGCAGTACCCGGAGGACCAGGAACCCCTGCTCCTCCAGGCCGCGGCCCACCTGGAACTGGCGGGCGACCGCGCCCGCGCGACCACCCTCTACGACGGACTGCTGAACGGAACCGGAGACGACCTCGCCCACCCGCACCTGGTGAAGGCACTCAAGGCGTCCAACCTGTGGGAGTACGGCCACGAGGCGGAGGCCCGCGCGATCATCGAGGGCATCCGTACGGCCGCGCCCCAGGACGCCGCGGCCTGGGAGATCGTCGCCGAGACCCTGGAGTCCCACGACGAGCTGGAAGCCGCGCACGACAGCTTCACGACGGCCGTCTCCCTCACCGTGCCGCAGGACGCCCCCGACGCGGAGGTCCCGTACGCCGCCCAGTCACTCGTCTTCGGCCGTCACCGGGTCCGCCGCCTCCTGGGCCTCCCCCATGACGACGGCGACGCCCTCGCGGACCGCCTGCACACCGCGGACGTCCCCCTCGACGAGCTGCACGACCCCAAGCGCCTCTGGGCCCTCGGCTCCGACAACCCGGCCGAACTCCAGGCCGAGATCGAGCGTCTCCGCGCCGAACTGGGCTCCTACCGCGCCGCCCTGTCCCGCCCGTTCCCGGTGGCCGTCCTCCACTGGCCCGCCGCCGAACTCCGCGAACTCCTCGCCTCGTACCCCGCCCTCACCACCGAGTACCCGACCCACGAGGCCCACCTCCTCCACATCGAGTCCTCCCTCCGCGAACTCTCCGCGGCCGGCACCCCCAACCTCGGCATCGTCACCGGCACGGTCCCCTCCTACGAGGCCTTCGCCGCCTCCGAAGCCTCGTCCCCCGCCACCCCCGACCTCCTCCCCCAATACGCCACCACCCTCGCCGCCCGCGGCCGCGCCACCCCCTGGCCCCCGCCGGGCCCCGCCCACTGCTGGTGCACCTCGGGCACGACGTACCGGGACTGCCATGGGGCGGGGGTGTAGGCCGCCGTCCGTTCAGCGAAGGCCGCGAGCACGGGAGGCTGGGAAACTCCTCTAGACGGCGGAGGCTCCGCTACGCCTGACCGAAGTCATTCAACGCCTGGTCCCACCAGTCCCGGTGATACTTCAGGTACTCCGGATGGAGGCCGTGCTTGGCGTGCACAAGGAGACTGCGAGGAGGGGGTACCTCACCGGGGGAAGGATTACGTTCAATGACCTTCCCGTCCTCTGCAACGGAGATGGCCCCGGTGTCGAACAGCACATGGCAATTGGGGCAGAGGCACAGGATGTTGCGCTCTACATCCGGGCCGTTGTGCGGCTTTCCCAGAGGTCGGACGTGTGCGCCTTCGCTGTAAGTGTTACCGTCCCCCGCTACAAGACGTATTCGACACACCTGGCACTGACCGCCGTAGAGCTGCTTAATACGCCGCGCCGCGGCAGCATCCCTCACTAGCCGCTGCACCCGTGTGGTCCGCGTCTCGGGACGCTTCTCTGCCTCATCGAGCTCCAGCATCTCGACGACGCATTCTTCGGCCTTGGTTAATTCCTGCTGCGCCATGGGCAGTCGCTCAAGATCGATCTGGCATATCTTGACCGGCGACCCGTCCGGCGCAAGCGACTTCGATACAGCGGTACGTATCGCCGTGATGACGTAGAGCCCGTCGTACCTGTAGTCGTCCGGGAGGGAATAGCGTTCGTCGCCGTCGTACCCGCGAATGATGCGTATGGGATGTTGACGCTCGTAGCTCAGCTTCAAGCACGCGTTGTCGTCGTAGTTCCAGCTCTGATCCTTGAGGACTCGCCCGGTTTTGGGGTCCCGCTCCTCTTTGGGCGATGCACCCGTGTAACGAATCCAGGTCCAATAGTCCTCGTCGTCCTCATAGCCCCCGTTGAGGACTATGGCGTCCGCGACGTAGCTGCCGTCCTTGTCACGGAACTTGGATATGCCCCGTTGTGTATCAGTGTGCAACTTAGCCTTCTTGACATCTGTCCGCCTATGGAACACCGCACCCGGGATGACGCCGTCAATGTGCCCGATGGTCTGCTCTGCTGCCATCCGATCATGATGAAGCTTGAAGGACGCCCTGCCTAGGCGGCGCGTGCATGGCAAATCGGAGGGCGTCCTTCCATGTGAGCCGCCGAGAGGACGGGTCAGGCTCTCAACCTCTCAACGGACAGGGAACGGGACAGCGTCGGGCCAAGGCACGTCGACCTCGATCGGCGACGAGTAGTCGACGCCCGGTACGGCGAAGCCGTAGAGGTGGTGGATCTCGGTGTGGAACCAGTCGAGGGCGGCGAGTTCGGCGATCGTGCCGGTGGTGGCGCGCTGCCAGCGGTCGGCGACTGCGGACTGGACGTCGGCGGCGAGTTCCCAGGTGTCGAGCCGCACGCGGCCCTCGTCGTCGAGGTCGAGGGGGCGGGTGCCGGTGAGGCGGTCCCAGAGATCGGCGAGTTGGGCGACGGGCGGCACGAAGGCATCGCCGAGGACGCCGCGGAGGAGACCGACGTAGAGGGCGATGCCGGGGATGGCGGTGGAGGACTGGGTGACGGCCGCGCCGTTGACCGAGGTGAGCGCGCGGCCCCCGACGAGTTTGCCCAGGCGTTCGTCCAGAGTCCGTGCCGTGGCCTCGAGATGGGTCTTGGCGGCGCCGATGGTGCCCTGCCGGTAGAGGGCGGCGGTGAGCGGTGAACCGACGTACGACAGCGCGGCCGTGGTGAAGCCCTCGGCGAGCAGGCCGCGGTCGCCCAGGTGGTCGGTCCAGCGTTCCCAGTCGGCGCCGCCCATGACCGCGACGGTCTGGGCGATGTCGTCGTCCGCTGCCGGTGCGGTTTCGACCTCCCGGACCTCTGGGGCGCCGCCCTGGGCCTCGAAGACCAGGGTCTTGGTGCGGTGGGGCCGGCCGATGGGCGCAAGGACCGAGGCGTAGGTGGTGCCGGTGTCGGGGTCGGTGCGGCGCGGGGCGGCGACGGAGTAGACCAGATGGTCCAGGCGGCCGCCGAACCGTTCGGCCAGGAGGTCCGCGACCTGCTCCTTCATGGCGTCGGAGAAGGCGTCGCCGTTGAGGAACACCATGTCCCGGCCGTGCCTGCGGGCCAGTTCGGCGGTCGCGGCGGTCCGGTACCAGCCGGCCGTGGCGGTGCGCCTCTCGGTCGCCGGCTTCTCGAAGCACACGCCGATGCCCCGGATCCCCGCACGGGCCAGTCCGGCGACGGTCGCGGTCAGACCGTACCCGGCGGACGAGCCGACCACGAGTGCCACCGGGCCCTCGCCGTCCGGAGCGGCCGTCGGCGCGGGGGACGGGGCGGGGACGGAGTTCCACATCTCCTCGACGAGCCGGGCGCATCCCGTCGGGTGGGAGTCGAGGTAGAGGAATCCGCGGTTGCGCGGGGCGATGACGCGTCGGCTCATGAGCGGGTCCTTGGTGTCGTCGGGGACAGTGCTGGGCGGTCGGAGAAGGAGGGGCCGCGTCTGCCCAGTCTGCGATCTCTCCCGGATACGGACAGTGATCCACCACGCACAACGATGTCGTGTCGCATTCGGCGGATCCGGCCATTTCGCGTCGGCTGGTGCACTGGGAAAGGGGATGCGGTGGGTTCTCCCTTCTGCAACAGTCGCGCTCTGTGAACGGTGAAGAACAGGTGACCCTTCGGCGCGCCCACGACTCCGATGCGCTCGGCATGGCCGAGGTGTGGCTGCGCTCCTATGCCGCCGCACTCCCGACCGTGCGTCGCGCACATGATGACGACGAGGTGCGCGGCTGGTTCTCCCATGTGGTCGTGCCCCGTCACGAGAGCTGGGTGGCGGTCTCCGGGGGCGCGGCGGTGGGACTTCTGGTGCTCGACGGCGGGGAACTGGAGCAGCTGTACCTCGATCCGCCGTGGTGGGGCCGCGGACTCGGCGACCGGTTCGTGGAACTGGCCAAGCAGCGGCGCCCGGACGGGCTGGCCTTGTGGACGTTCCAGGTCAACGAGCCCGCCCAGCGGTTCTACGCACGGCACGGTTTCGTCGAGGCCGACCGGACGGACGGGCTGCGCAATGAGGAACGCGAGCCGGACGTCCGCTACGTCTGGAGGCCGTCGGCGGCAGCCGCGGGGGATGCGTGATCGGCCGGTTGCCCCGCGCGCCCTTCGCGCCGCAGCCCGCCCCTGGCTGCTGGGACTCCTACGATCCGGTTCATGGTGGTGCGTCAGCGCGTAATCGTGACAGGGCTCGTGCAGGGCGTGTTCTTCCGGGACACGTGCCGGATGGTGGCCGGGGAGCACCGGGTGTCCGGATGGGTGCGGAACCTGCCGGGCGGTCAGGTGGAGGCGGTGTTCGAGGGGAGCCCGGAGGCCGTGGACCGGCTGGTGCGGTGGTCCTGGCAGGGGCCGTCCGCCGCGAGGGTGGACCGGGTCGAGGCCCTGGAGGAGGAGCCGGAGGGACTGGCGGGGTTCGAAGTACGGCCGACGCCCCTGCAACAGGACTGAGGGGGCGCGGCGCAGCCGTGTGAAATGTTCATGGATGCGGGACCCGTTCGACGCGGTGCCGCTGTTCGGCCGCTTTACGGGAAGCGCATAGCGCGCTTTCGGCCACTGCGGGGGAAGTGCCGGCAGGGTGCTGCTGCTGTGCGGGAGTCTGTCTTGCGGCTCTGTAGTGGCCGACATGCTCGATTCGCTCAAGCCCGCCCCCGGCGACCGGTTGCTGGAACTGAGAACGGGCCTTGGCTGGAACACGGCGCTGCTCGCCGAGCGAGCGGGACCCGGGCGCGTGACCAGTGTGGAGATCGACACGAAACTGGCAGCCGAGGCACAGGGTCGGCTGGAGGCTGCGGGACTCAAGGTCGAGGTGCAGACGGGCGACGGGGCGGCGGGCTGGCCGGCCGGCGCATCGTACGACCGGCTGATCGCGACGTACGCAGTGGAGGCAGTGCCGTGGGCATGGGTGGAGCAGACCCGGCCCGGCGGACGGATCGTCACCCCGTGGGGGCACCTCGGGCACGTCGCGCTCACTGTCGCCGACGACGGTCAGTCCGCCTCTGGCTGGGTGCAAGGCCTCGGGATGTTCATGCCTAGCCGGAAGGTCCACCAGGGCTTGGAGTGGGATCAGGTCCACCGGAACCGGCAGGCCGAGGCGGAGACACCGTTCCCGCGATCCGTACCAGCGCTGGCGGACGGGAGCCTGCTGTTCGCGCTGCGCGTGCTGCTGCCGGACATCCGCATCACCACCCGGCTCGACGCTGGCGGGTCGCAGGCATGGCTGCACGACGGCCGCTCGTCGTGGGCCACGATGTCCGCCACCGATCCGAAGGGCACCGCAGCCGCGAGCCAGGCTGGCCCCCGCCGCCTGGCCGACGAGGTGGCCGTCGGCTGGGAGCACTGGGAACGAGCCGGCCAACCGTCCCTCTACGACTTCGGCATGACCTGCACCCCGGAAGAGCAGTTCATCTGGAGCGAGGACGACGACGGTGTCCGGCGGCGCTGGGAACCCCTGCAGCTCCCACGCAGCCTCCCGCACCGTGCTGCCTGACACACCGACGGCACCTCGATCTCCTGTGCCTCACAGCCGGGCGTCGTCGCCCTCATGCTCGACCAGCTCGAAGCCCAGCCCGGCGACCGCATCCTCGAACTCGGTGCCAGTACCGGCTACAACGCCGGTCTCCTCGCCCACCTGGTCGGCGAGGGCGGCGAGAAACTTGACAGGACATAGTAGTTACCGGCGTTGATCAATCAAGGTCGCAGGCCTATGACACGGCATCCGGGCAGCGAGCAGCGCAGAACACGACGCCGCCCCCGCCATGAATGACGGGGGCGATGGACTTCAGGGTCCGCATGGGCGTTGGGTACCGCGGCCGTG